>NZ_JBHXNK010000013.1:0-161620 GCF_042719755.1 Nocardia sp. NPDC058519
CCGAGGCGCTGGTGGCCACGGTGAAGGCCCTGGATGCGGCCGGTATCGCGGTCCTGCTGGTGGCGGGCGGGTCGAATCTGCTCATCGACGACGCGGGCTTCGACGGCGTGGCGGTCCGGATCGACACGACCGGTGTCGAGCTGGGGACCGACGGCGTGGTGGCCGAGGCGGGCGCGAACTGGGACGAGGTCGTCGCGGCGACCGTCGCAGCCGGGTTGGGCGGGCTGGAGTGCCTGTCCGGGATTCCGGGTTCGGCAGGTGCGACGCCGGTGCAGAACGTCGGCGCCTACGGGGTAGAGGTCGCGTCGCTGTTGCGCCGGGTGCGCCTGCTCGATCGCAAGACCGGGGACGTGCGCTGGGCCGAGCCCGCCGAACTCGGCTTCGGCTACCGGACCAGTGTGCTCAAGCACAGCGATGACGCCGTGGTCCTCGACGTCGAATTCGCGTTGGATCCGAGCGGGATGAGCGCGCCGGTGCGCTACGGCGAACTGGCGAAGGCGCTCGGCGCGGGCGACGGCGAAACCAGGCCGGTCGAGCAGGTGCGCGCGCAAGTGCTCAGCCTGCGCGCGGGCAAGGGCATGGTCCTGGACCCCGCCGATCACGACACCTGGAGTGCCGGTTCGTTCTTCACCAACCCGGTCGTCACCGAGGAGCAGCTGCCGCGGGTACTGGCCGCGATCGCCGCGCACGTCGGCGACGACGTCAAGGTGCCCACCTATCCCGCACCCGATGGCACCAAGCTCTCGGCGGGCTGGCTCATCGAACGAGCCGGTTTCGCGAAGGGCTTCCCCGGCGAAGCCGCCGCCGCGCGCCTGTCGACCAAGCACACCCTGGCCCTCACCAACCGCGGCACCGCGACCGCATCCGACATCGTCGCCCTGGCCCGCACGGTCCGCGCGGGCGTCCTGGATCGATTCGGCGTGACGCTGGAACCGGAACCCGTAACCGTCGGCATCGATTTATAGGACCGAGCACAGACAACCCACCTCTTACCTCCGCCCGCACCTCAACCACGTAACGTGTTCTGCCATGGCACGCAGACTGGACTACTCGGCCCGCTATCCCCTGCACACCACCGAAGAGCTGTACGCAGCCCTCCAGAGCAGGGACTACTGGGAAGCCCGCGTAGCCGAAATGCGCAAGTACGCCCCCAACAACGAAGTGGTCAGTCTCGACGTCACCGATGACAGCATCGAGGTGGTCCTGCACCACACCCTGCCCCGCGAGATGCTCCCCGAGATCGCCCAGACCGTGATGCGCAAAGACATGGTGATCACCCGCAAGGAGAGCTGGGGCCCCTTCGACCACGACGAGACCGAGGGCAAGTTCTCCGCCTCGATCCCCGCGGGCCCCGGCAGCCTCACCGGCACCATCCGCCTGTTCCCCACCGAAACCGGCGCCACCATGCGCTTCTCCCCCACCGCCAAGGTCTTCATCCCCATGGTCGGCCCGCGCCTGGAGCAGCTGATGCTGGTGAACCTGGTGGACCTGTTCCGCGCCGAGCAGGAAGAAACCCTGCGATACCTGGACAGTCAGACCGCCGACAAGTCGGTCTGACACCTCCGGTGAGCCGCAAGGCCCTCCCTCCGGTCGGCACCATCACCCGCGGCACCACCGGCGTCAACCGTCTGCGCCGCAGCGATCGCTGGCTCGTCAACGACGAACTCGTCAGCAAGACCCTGCGTGAATCCGCCACGCCCTTGGTTGTCGACCTCGGCTACGGCGCCGCTCCATGGACCACCTTCGAGCTGGCCGCCCGCTTGCGGACAGTTCGTCCCGACCTCGAGGTGGTCGGTCTCGAAATCGATCCGGCCCGCGTCGTCGAACCCCGCGACGGTGTTCGCTTCGCCCGTGGCGGCTTCGAGCTGGCGGGCCTGCGACCTACCTTGGTCCGCGCGTTCAACGTCCTGCGCCAATACCCCGAGGACGCGGTCCCCGACGCGTGGTCCCGGATCCAGTCCAATCTGGCCCCCGGCGGCCTGCTCGTCGACGGCACCTGCGACGAACTCGGCCGCCGCTGCGCCTGGGTGCTCCTCGACCGCCACCGCCCCCTCTCCCTGACCCTGGCCTGGGATCCCTTCACCGTGGACCGACCCTCCGACATCGCCGAGCGCCTGCCGAAGGCGTTGATCCACCGCAACATTCCCGGTGAACGTATCCACGCCCTACTCATCGCGGCCGACCAAGCCTGGGAGCGTTGCGCGGCCATGGCGCCGTACGGCCCCCGCATCCGCTGGCGCGAAGCAGCGCGGCTGTTGCGCGCCAACGGTTTCCCGCTGCGGCCCTATCACCGACGAATGCGCGACTGCGTGCTGTCGGTCCCCTGGGACGTAGTCGCCCCGTCAGACCCGGCTTAACGCCCGCCGTACCCGCGCCGACGCGCGCGGCGCCAATTGCTGCCCGCCCCACCAGATCTCGTCGGTATCGCACCGGTGGATGGCCACCGCGTCGGCCACCACCTCGTCCAGCGCCGACTGCGAGATCTCGGTCTCGGCCAGATCGAGGACCGTCCGCACCGGCGTCGTCACCAGAAACGGCCCGGCCGACTCCACATCCGCCGCGCAGAGCTTGCGCCGGGTCAGCACCAACCGCGGCGTGACGGGCGGGCGACCCGCCGACACCGACAGGTGCAGAAACCGCGGCTGCAATCTGCCGAGCCCGTGTAGTTCCGCCGCACTCTGATACGACACCGCCGCGGCACCGTCGAACCACGCCGCCCACATCGCGTACTCGTCCAGCGGCCCCACCCGCCACTGCCCCAGCCGCATCATCCCGACCCCGGCCCTGGTCACCGACCCGTCCCCCAAGGCCGCCCTGACCTGCGATTCGCAGCCGGTTCGCAATACCTGACGCGTGGTGAAAAAGCCCGCGTGCCGCCCGGCGAGGCGCCGCAGCACCCGCCACCGATGATCCGCTGTCCCCGCCACCCGGCGCGCGCCCTCGCCAGTCATGAGCCAAGGTTACGCCGGGTTCAGTGCGCCACGTCACATTTTGCTGTGAAGGCTTTCACCACGTCCTCAGAACAGACACAGAAAGTTCGGGAAGAATCCGATGCCATGACCACGCAAAAGCCCCCACGCCCCAGGATCGGTCGCCGCCCGCTGGTGATCGCGTTGGCCGTGGTCGCCGTCCTTCTCGTCGCGGCCATCGGCGGCACCGAAGCCTATGCCCGGCACAAGGTCTCACGCTGCATCAGCAGCGCGTTCGAGCAGCAGATGGGCTCTGGCATCGACGTGGGCTTCGGCCTGCGACCGATCCTGCTGTCCTATGTGGACGGCAAGGTCGGCTCGGTCACCGTCGACAGCGAGGACAACAAGTTCGGCCCCGCTGTCGGGATGGTGGTGCACGCGAAATTCAACGACATCGAACTGGTCGACCGCGGTCGCGGCGGCGGCACCATCGAGAGCTCGACCGCCGACGTGACCTGGAACAACGACGGCATCCGCGAGACGCTGGGCACCATGGTCAGCGGCGTGAGCTCCTCGGCGAGCACCGGCGTGCTGACCCTCGATGTGCTCGGCGGCCTCGCCCAGCTGGAGGTGCAACCGCTGGTCCACAACGGCAACGTCACGGTGGAAACGAAGTCGGCGCAGCTGCTGGGCATCGGCCTGCCCACCGCCCTCGTGCAGGGCATCGTCGAAACCTTCACCGAGAGCTTGCAGAGCTACCCGCTCGGCCTGAGCGCCCAGGAGGTGAAGGTCACCGATGACGGTGTGACAGTGCACCTTTCCGGCGGCAAGACCTCACTGGATGCCGACCCCTCCGGTCAGCAGACCGAGTTCACCTGCTGATCGCCTACTCTGGAAACCCGTCGAGCACCGCGGCGGATTTCGACAGCCCGAGCCGGGTGGCACCGGCCTCGATCATCGCGGCGGCGTCCTCGGCGGTGCGGATCCCACCACTGGCCTTCACCCCGAGCCGCCCGCCGACGGTCTCGGCCATCAACCGCACCGCGTGCACGCTCGCACCGCCCGCCGGATGAAAACCGGTGGAGGTCTTCACGAAATCGGCACCGGCCTGCTCGGCCGCCCGGCACGCGCCGACGATCGCCGCATCGGTGAGTGCGGCCGATTCGATGATCACCTTGAGCACGGCCCGATCCATGGTCGCCTCGCGCACGGTGATGATGTCGGCGAGCACGGCATTGAAATCACCGGCCAGCGCGGCGCCCACGTCGATCACCATGTCGACCTCGGCGGCGCCCTGCTCCACGGCCAGCCGCGCCTCGGCACCCTTCACCAGCGA
Source organism: Nocardia sp. NPDC058519 (assembly GCF_042719755.1). Lineage (NCBI taxonomy): Bacteria > Bacillati > Actinomycetota > Actinomycetes > Mycobacteriales > Nocardiaceae > Nocardia > Nocardia sp. NPDC058519. The sequence goes on from NZ_JBHXNK010000013.1 coordinate 4,246, forward strand.
ATGGTGTTTGCCGGACGGGAAGCCCGCGACGGTGGCCACCACCAGCCCCGGCGCGCGCACCGGCAGCATCGAGGGCGAGAGGCAGATCGCGTACACCCCGAGCTTGCGCGCCTGGGCAATCAGCGCGTCGACCTCGGCCGGGGTGGCTTCCGGGGCGAGCAGGGTGTGGTCGATCATGTCGGCCACGGCGGCCCGGGTCAGCGGCGCGGAAGTCATTCGCCGAGCATCGCACACCCGCAGCGGCGTCCGGCAGCGAGGGCGACGACGTTTCCGCCGACATCGAGCGCCGCACATCATTGCGCTCATCTACCCAAATCCGGGAGACTTATGCCTGTGCTGATCCGTCGCGAGACCCCAGCGGACGCCGCGGCGATCGCCGCGATCCACCGAGCCGCCTTCGCCCCGCACTACGCGGACGATCCGGCCGTCACCGAACCACCCGAACCCGCCCTCGTCGAGACGCTACGCACCGACGAGTCGTGGATGCCGACCCTGTCGCTGGTCGCGCTCGAATACGACACCGTCGTGGGGCACATCTGTCTCACCAGAGCCGGTATCGGCCCGTTCCCGGTGCTCGCGCTCGGCCCGCTCGGCGTCGACCCGGAGCATCAGAAGTCCGGCGTCGGCTCGGCGCTGGTCCACGCCGCCCTCGGTGCCGCAGACGCCCTCGACGAATCGGTCGTCGGCCTGGTCGGTGAACCCGACTACTACGCCCGCTTCGGCTTCGTCCCAGGCCCGCGTCTCGGCGTCGTGCCCGACGTAGCCGAATGGGCGCCGTACTTCCAGGTGCGCCCGCTCACGGCCTACGACTCCGCCGTCACCGGCGAATTCCGTTACCCCGCACCGTTCTACGACCTGTAGATCACTCGAAGACGACCGTGCGCCGACCGTGCACGAGCACCCTGCCTTCGAGATGCCAGCGCAGCCCGCGCGCGAGCACGACCCGCTCGATGTCACGTCCTTGGCGCACCATGTCGCGCACATCATCGGCGTGATCGACCCGGATCACGTCCTGCTCGATGATGGGCCCCGCGTCCAGCTCGGCGGTGACGTAGTGGCAGGTCGCCCCGATCAGCTTCACCCCGCGCGCGTAGGCCTGGTGATAGGGCCGCGCGCCGACGAACGAGGGCAGGAAGCTGTGGTGGATATTGATCGCGCGCCCCGCCCAGTACTCGCACAGCTGGGCCGGGAGCACCTGCATGAAGCGGGCGAGCACCACCGCCTGGGGATCGTGGGAGTCGACGAGTTCGCGCACCTGCTCGAAGGCCGGACCGCGCTCGGCCGGGTCCTTCGGGAACGGCACGTAGTGGAACTTCACCCCGTGCGCCTCGGTCATGCCCGCGAGATCGGGATGATTGCCGATCACGGCCTCGATGGTCGCGGGCAGCTCACCGGCCTGCGCGCGGCCGAGCAGGTCGTGCAGGCAGTGCCCGTCCTTGCTGACCAGCAGCACCACCCGCCGCGGCGCCCCGGAATCGTGTAGCTGCCAGTCGGTCTCGGGACCGAACTCGGCGGCCACCTCGGCGAAGCGCTCCCGCAGCTCGTCGATCGAGAACGGCACCGTCGAGGCCTGCACGGCCTGCCGGGTGAAGAACCAGCCGATGTCACCGTCGGAGTGATACCCGGCCTCCACGATCGAGCCGCCGAATTCGGCGATGAACGAGGAGATCCGGGCGATGATGCCCGGCCGGTCCGGACACCCGAGGGTCAGCACGAACCGACGGTCGTCCGAGGTCACAGCGGTAGAACTCATCCGCCGATTCTCGCAGGCTGTCAGGCCGAGGCGCGCACGGGCTCACGGACGGCGGCGAGTACCTCGGCCACTTCGGCATTGAACAGGTCATAGCGTTCGACGTTGCCGAGGTGCCCGGTCGGCAGCACCTTGAACTCGGCGAGCGTGCCCGCTTCCCGCAGCAGCGCGGCCAGACGCTCGGCGTGAATCGCCGGTGTCATGTCGTCGCGGTCGCCGGCGAGCACGGTGGTCGGCACCGAGAAGTTCTTCGCGTCATCGCCGAGGTGCAGCGCGGCGAGCAGGTTCCCGTAGCGCGAACGCGTCATCATCGGACAGCCACGCACCACCGACAGCGCGTAGTCCAGCTTCTCGCGGGAGGTGTCGAGGGTCATCACCTGACGGGCGAAGATCCAGCGCACCGGCTTGATGGGCGGGAAGACCACCGGGGTGCCCAGGATCAGCTTGCCGAGCCAGTCCGGCGTCGGCATCGCGCGCCCACGCAGCAGCCGCAGCGGCTTGTTCAGGCCGGGGACCATGGTCGACACCTCGACCAGCGAGTGCGCGCCGGTATTGGTGAGGATCACCGCGGCGGCCTGTTCGGCGACGCGCTCGGGGTAGCGGCCCGCCCAGGCGATGAGCGTCATCCCGCCCATGCTGTGTCCGGCCAGTACCGCGCGCTGACCCGGCAGCAGGACGGCGTCGAGCACGTCACACAGGTCGTCGGCGAGCAGATCCGTGCTCGGGCGGGCGTATCCGTTGGTGCTCTCGCCGTGGCCGCGCTGGTCGTAGGCGACCACGCGGTACTCGCCGGCGAAGGCGTTGATCTGGGCGTTCCAGTATTCGAGGGAGCAGGTCCAGCCGTGGGCGAACACGATCACGGGCGCGTCGACCGGGCCGTAGGCGTGCACCCGCAACCGGGCACCGTCAGCCGTGATCACCGGGATCACGTCGTGCGGCATCCGCGGCGGATCGAAGGCCGCGATCCCGTGCGACCGGGTCCGCAGGTCGGCCCGGTGGGCCGCGAGGGTGGTCTTGACCACGGTGGACGCCTGATCGACCAGGTTCACCAGAGCCGTCGGCAACTTTGCGCGCATCAGCACACTCCTTTGTGTTACTGATAGATACAGTAACACCGTGTACCACTCACCCGCGAGCCCTCCGGGGGGCTGTTACCAGCGCGGGCCGCGCTGCACCTCGTCGACCTTCGGGCGCACGTCGGCCAGGTACACACCGGTCGCGATGATCGCGATGAACGACAGCAACCCCAGCCCACCGATGCCGATCAGCAGAAACACCAGCGCACCGCCGAGAATGGCCAGCCAGATCGGCTTGGTCATCTTGTCGACGGCGGTGAACGCATCCGAACGCTGGCGCACAGCGTGAATGAGCGCGAACACCGTCGCGCCGAGGGCGCCGATCCACAGGACCAGCAGAATCAGCGAGGTCATCCCATTCACCATGTTCACATCCCCATCATACGAACAGCGGCCCCGTACACACACGGTGTACGGGGCCGCTGTCAGCGGTGATGCGCGGAAGGCTTAGACCTTCTTCGGCGCGACCTTCTTGGCAGCCGGAGCGGCCTTCTTGGCAGCCGGAGCCTTCTTGGCGACGGGAGCCTTGGCCGGAGCGGGCTCCTCGGTGGTGACGGCGACGACCTCGGCCTCGACGACAGCCTCGACCTCGTCGGCCACAGCCTCGACCTCGGCCTTGCCGCGGCCCAGCAGGTCGTTGACCTTGGTCAGGGCGTCCTCGGCGCGAGCGGAGGCATCCTTGTACAGGGTCTCGACGCGGCCGATCTGCTCGTCGACGGCCTGGTTGGCACGCAGCCGGTCGACGGTCTCCTCACCGCGAACGGCGAGATCGGCGTAGATGTCGAGCGCCTGGCGGTAGTACTGCTCGGCCAGCTTGCGCAGCTCTTCGGGGGTGAACTTCTCGCGCAGCTCGGCGAGATCCTCCGGCAGCTCCGAGGGCAGGCCGGAGATGCGGTCGCGCAGGGTGTCGAACTGGGCCTGCACGTCGGCGGGCACGTTCGCGATGCGCTCGCGGGCCTCTTCGACGCGGGCCTTGGCATCGGTGGCGCCAACGCGGCCACGGACGTCGGCGACGACGTCGTTCACGGCGGCGTAGATGGCATCACCGGCGCCGACGGTGGCGAACAGCGGCTTGGTCACAGTGGCGGTCTTCTCGGTCATCAGTCTTCATTCTCCTGGTGTGGCGGAGTGTCAGTTGTCGTGAACGAAACGTCACTGTCTCGTTCGATCCCCCCTGAGCCGGCTTCTTCCCCGTTTTCCCGGCGAAACGACTCATAGATTTCCAGCAACACCTGTTTCTGCCGCTCGGACACCGAAGTGTCGGCGAGCAGGGCGTCGCGGACCGGGCTGTGCGGACGCTGTTCCAGAAATCCTGCCCGCACATACAACACCTCCGAGGAAACCCGCAGTGCCTTGGCGATCTGCGCGAGTACTTCGGCGGAGGGATTACGTAATCCGCGTTCGATTTGGCTCAGGTACGGATTACTTACCCCCGCCAGAGCGGCGAGCTGACGCAGGGACACCTGCGCACCTTCGCGCTGTGCCCTGATGAAACCTCCGATATCTTGAGCCGCGTGCGCTACACGACTCTCGGGTTGGTCTGTCATCGCTCACCTTCTGGCGTTGTAAGGCCAATACTAGAACAGGGTGCTAACTATTGCAAGCACTACAGTTAGCACCCGGTCGGCTAACCATCACTCAGTGGAACAGCAGCTGCGAGATCGTGTAGATGGCCAGGCCGGCGAGCGAGCCGACGACCGTGCCGTTGATCCTGATGAATTGCAGATCCCGACCGACCTGCAATTCGATCTTCCTGCTCGCCTCGTCGGCGTCCCAGCGCGCGACCGTGTCGGTCACCAATGTCGTGATCTCCGCGGAGTAGTTACCGACCAGATAGCGAGCACCGCGATCGATCCACCCGTCCACCTTGCCACGCATCGCCGGGTCGTCACGCAGGCGCTCGCCGAGCTGCTGCACATTTTCGGCCACCTTGCGCCGAAGGGTGGAATCGGGATCGTCGGCCGACTCCAAGATCAACCGCTTCGCCGCCCGCCAGGTGGCCTCGGCCATTCCGGTGATCTGCTCGCGGCCCATGATCTCGGCCTTGACCTTCTCCGCCTTGGCGATCATCGCGTCGTCGTGTTGCAGGTCCTCGGCGAAATCCTGCAGAAAGCGATCGGCGGCCCGGCGCAATTCATGATCGGGATCGGAGCGCACCTTCCAGGTGAACTCCACGAGCTCCCGATAAATTCGTTCGGAAAGCAAAGTATTGACGAATTTCGGCGCCCATTGCGGCGCATCGCGCACCACGATCCGGTCGATCGTCTCCTGTGAGCCCAGCGCCCACTGATGCGCGCGCTCGGCCAGCAGATCGATCAGCGGCCGCTGCCGGTTGTCGGCGATCATCTCCGAGAGCACCCGGCCCAGCGGCGGGCCCCACAGCGGTTCGGCGATCCGCTTGACGATGGTGTTGTCGATGATCTGCTCGACGTCCTCGTCGCGCAGGGTGTTCACCACCGCGGTCAGGATCGTCGCGCTCTCCTGCGCCACCCTGGCCGCGTGGGCCGGATCGGCCATCCACCGACCCACGCGCAGCGAGATCTGCGCCGAGTCCAAGCGGGCCGAGACCACGTCCGGAGCGAGGAAGTTGGTGCCGACGAAGGCGCCGAGACTCTCGCCGAGCTGGTCTTTCTTCTTGCGGATGATCGCGGTGTGCGGGATCGGCAGACCCAGCGGGTGTTTGAACAGCGCGGTGACCGCGAACCAGTCGGCCAGTGCGCCGACCATGCCCGCCTCCGAGGCCGCGCGGACATAGCCCACCCACTCGCCGCCGCCGCCACGCGATTCGAGCCAGCGGCACAGCAGGTAGATCACGCTGGCCACCACCAGGAAACTGGTCGCCAGCGCCTTCATCTTGAACAGGTCACGTTTTTTGCCCGCCTCGTCGGTCATCACCGCGAAGCCGGCGGGCTGTGCGGCGGGCTCGGTGCGCGGCGTGAGAACCGCCGTGTTGCCGGGAGATTTCTCCATAGCCCCCATTCTGCTGTGCGCGCGGCGAGTGCGCCGCCGTCAACCCCGCGTGGCGTCTCCCACGACACGGCGAACCGCGCGGTTTGTCGTACGCGCGCGTAAGCACCGCAGTGTGGTAAATGCCGCAACGTGGGCCAAAGGAGCGCCACCCCACACCGGCGCGCCTAAGCTGTTGGCTAGAGACGCCAACATCGATCACAAGGGGGCTGTTCTGTCCACCGAAGACCTTGTCGAGATCGGCGAGCAGTCGAGCCGAGCCAGTGTGCGCGGCGGCGGCCAAGCCGACGGCCGCAAACGTCGGTGGCGCCAGCACAAGATCGACCGTCGCGAGGAACTGGTCGACGGCACCCTCAACGCCATCCGCGCGCGGGGCAGCCAGGCGGGCATGGACGAGATCGCCACCGAGATCGGCGTGTCCAAGACCGTGCTGTACCGCTACTTCGCGGACAAGAACGACCTGGTCCACGCCACCATGCAGCGCTTCATCGAAACCACCCTGCTGCCCCGGGTGTACGGCGCGATCAGTCTCGACGCCGACGAATACCAACTGGTGCGCGCCGCGATGACCGAATACGTCGGCACCGTCGACGACGACCCCGAGGTCTACCGGTTCATCATGAGCAATTCCGCGGGCGACAAGTCCTCGCTCGCGGAGTTCGAGCGGCTGTTCGCCGAGGTGGTCACCACGGTGCTGGTCGACCGCGCGGGCAGCAAGGGCATGCGTACCGACGGCGCGCTGCTGTGGTCGTATGTGCTGGTCGGCGGCATCCAGCTGGCCACGCACTGGTGGACCACCACCGACAAGGCCATGCCGCGCCAGGACGTCATCGACTACCTCACGATGATGGCCTGGAGCGCGATCGAGGGCATCGCCAGGGCAGGCGGCTCGCCCGAGATCTTCACCGCGCAGCCACATCCCCTGCCCGAGATGCCGCAGCAGGAACCCTGACCAGCGTTTTCGCGCGTTCGAGGGAGCCGGGCTCGACAACTCCGCGCGGTTGGCTACGCTGAACCGAGCGGGGCGCTGTGGCTTGCGTCACCGCCGGTGGTCGTGTGACGCTGCGCGTCTACGCCGCCGCGCACGTCGGCACCAACGGAGGTACCTCGATGGCGAAGAACGTGCCGACTTCCCGGCTTGCCCGCGGGACGAAACTGGGGGCAGTCGCGGCGGGTTCGGTCATCCGCTCGAAGAAGACCAGGCTATCGATGCGTGGCCGCTCGGAGGCGGTGCGCGCGCGAATGGCGGAGGAGTCGATGATCCGCACCACCGAACAGGTGGTCATGGTGCTGGGCACCATGAAGGGCGTCGCCATGAAACTGGGTCAGATGATGTCGGTGCTCGATCTGGATCTGGTGCCCGAGAACCATCGCGAGCGGTTCCAGCAGCGCCTCGCCGTGCTGCGCAACGCGGCACCGACGGTGTCGTTCGAGTCGATGCGCACGGTGATCGAGCAGGATTTCGGTGCTCCGCTGGCGGAGATCTTCGCCGAATTCGATCCGGAGCCGATCGCCGCCGCCTCGATCGGCCAGGTGTACCGGGCCACCCTGCACGACGGCCGTGCTGTCGCGGTGAAGGTCCAGTACCCCGGGGTCGACGCCGCCGTCCGCGCGGATCTGAAGAACCTCACCATGTTTCGCCGGGTCCTGGCCTCGGCGATGCCGTGGATCACCCCGGCGGTGCTCGACGAGCTGAAACTCAATATGGAGAGCGAGCTCGACTACCGGGCCGAAGCCGCCACGCAGTCCGAGATCGCGCATCTGTATCGCGAGCACCCGTTCATCGTGGTGCCCGCCTCGGTGCCCGAGCTGTCGACCACCCGCGTGCTGGTCAGCGAGTTCATCGACGGCGACGGCTTCGACGAGATCCGGAAAATGCCCGCTGCGCTTCGCGATCGGGTCGGCGAGATCATCTACCGGTTCTATGTCGGCTCGCTGTTCAGCTTCAACGAGTTCTGTGGCGACCCGCATCCGGGCAATGTGCTGCTCGCGCGTGACGGCCGGGTCGCCTTCCTCGACTTCGGGCTGTTCAACCGCATGGACCCCAAGCTGGTCGGATTCGAGATCGAGTGCCTGCGCGCGGCCGCCGAGGATCGCGCCGAGGACCTGCGGCAGTTGATGATCGATCGCGGCGTGATCGATTCGCCCGAGGAGATCGGCGCCGAGGAATGCCTCGAATACGTGCTCGCCGCCTCGGAATGGTGTCTGGTCGATGAGGAACTCACCATCACCCCCGAACTGGCCAGCGGCGCGTTCCTGCTCGCCGTCGACCCGAGGGCCAGCGAGTTCACCGGCATGAAGCAGCAGAATCTGCCGCCGGAACACCTGTTCTCGCGCCGCGCCGACTTCCTCACCTTCGGCATGCTCGGCCAGCTCGACAGCACCAACAACTGGCATCTGGTCGCCAGGGAATGGCTCTACGGCGATCCGCCGGTCACCGAACTCGGTCTGGCCCACCGCGATTGGCTCAGCACCCACCCACCTAAACCGGTGAAGAAGACCCGCGCCCGCAAGGCGAGCGCAGCAGCCACCAAGCCCTGATCATCATCTTCTCGAAAGGCGCGCAATGCCGCAGCACCGTGAGTTCGACCTGATCCTGTTCGGCGCAACGGGTTTCGTCGGCAAACTCACCGCCGAATACCTGACCACCGCGGCCCCGGCCGGCGCCAAGATCGCCCTGGCAGGCCGCTCGGCGGACAAGCTCGCCGCCACCCGCGCCGAGCTGGGCCCGGTGGCCGCGAATTGGGAACTCGTCGTCGCCGATTCCAGCGACCCGGCATCGCTCGCGGCGATGGCCGAGCGCACCAAGGTCGTGGTCACCACGGTCGGCCCGTACCTGCGCTACGGCATGCCGCTGCTCGGCGCGTGCGCCGCGGCGGGCACCCACTACGCCGACCTCACCGGCGAGCCGCTGTTCATCCACGACGCCATCGAGAAGTACGAACAGACCGCGGTCGACTCGGGCGCCAAGATCGTGAACTCCTGTGGCTACGACTCGATTCCGTCGGATCTGAGCGTGTACGAGATCTACCGCGCCACCATCGCCGACGACACCGGCGAACTGGAGGACACCACCCTGGTCGCCTATCTCAAGGGCGGCATGAGCGGCGGCACCATCGATTCCGGGCGCGCCATGATGGAAGACATCGCGGCCGATTCCGCGCGCGGCAAGATCCTGGCGCACCCGTATTCGCTGAGCCCGGACCGCAGCATGGAACCCGATGTCGGCCGCCAGTCCGATCAGGCGCTGGCTCGTGCCGACAGCATCGACGCCAGCCTGGACGGCTGGGTCACCACGTTCGTGATGGCCTCGCACAACACCAAGGTCGTGCGCCGCACCAACGGCCTGCTCGGCTGGGCCTACGGCAAGCAGTTCCGCTACCGCGAGGTGATGAACGCGGGCACCTCGGCCGCCGCACCACTGGTCGCGGCGGGTATCGCGGGTGGCATCGTCGCCGGTATGGCCTCGGGTGCGGTCCTTTCGCGCGTTTCGCTCGGCCGCAAGCTGCTCGACCGGATCCTGCCCAAGCCGGGTACCGGGCCCAGCGAAAAGGCCCGCCGCAGTGGCTGGTTCACCATGAAGACCTTCGCCCGCACCAGCTCGGGCGCCAAGTACCAGGCCACCTTCTCCGGCACCGGCGACCCCGGCTACCAGGCCACTGCCGTGCTGCTCGGCCAGAGCGGCCTGAGCTTGGCCTTCGACACGCTGCCCGAGCGCGCGGGCGTGCTCACCCCCGCTTCCGCGATGGGCGAGGCGCTCACCGCGCGGCTGCGCGAGGCGGGCATGACCATCGAGGTCGCACGGCAGTGAATCTAGCTCGCAAGACCATGAACGCCCCGGCGCTGGCGGCGGTGTACGAGCACGCGTGGCGACCCACGCTGTTCTACCTCGCCAGCGGCCGCACCACCGGCACCGACCGCCGCGACGCGGTCGGTGCCCTGCGCCTGAGCGGCCCCATGAAGGTGCTCGATCTGGCATGCGGCCCAGGAAATTTCACCCGCTATCTCAGCGAGTACCTGAGCAAGGGCGGCTTCGTCACGGGCCTGGACTACTCGGCGCCGATGCTGGCCAAGGCCGCCGCCGACAACGCGAGCCCGCGGGTCGGCTACGTCCGCGGCGACGCCCGCACGCTGCCGTTCGCCGACGGAACCTTCGACGCCGTCTGCTGTTTCGGCGCCCTCTACCTGATCCCCGACCCGCTGGTCGCTACCCGCGAGATGATCCGTGTCCTCGCCCCCGGCGGCCGCATCGCGATCAGCACCAGCTACGCCGAGGACAATCTCTTCGGCTCGGCGAGCAGCCTGGCCGCGAGCCTGGGCGGCCTGCGTCTGTTCGACCGCGACATCTTCCCGAAGCTGTTCGCCCGGGCTGGCCTGACCGAAATCGACCAGCGCGTCCACCGTTTCATGCAATACGTGGATGCCACCAAGCCCTTTTCAGACCAGGCTTAGCCAATAGTCCTGGAACTTCAGGAACACCAGCAGCAGCACCACCGCGTAGAACACCACCACCAGGGTCCAGCGCCATTCGGCGAGGATCCCCATCGCGCCACGCGAGCGACCCCACAACTCCTGGGTGATCACCGCGAACAGCACCGGCACCGCCACCCACACCACCATGCAGTACGGGCACAGCGCGTTGATCCGGTACAGGCTCTGGAAGATCAGCCAGCACAACCCGGCGACACCGAGGACGGTTCCGAGCCACAGCCCGCCCCAGATCCAGCGCGGGAACCCGACGCCGACCACCGACAGGACGCCGAGGGTCACCACCACCGAGAACCCGACGACGCCGATCAGCGGGTTGGGGAAACCGAAGACCGCGGCCTGGTCGGTCTTCATGATCGACCCGCACGACAGCACCGAGTTGATGCTGCACGAGGTGACGTAGTCCGGGTCGACGAACAGCTTGAACCGTTCGACGGTGAGCGTGACCGACGCCAGCCAGCCCGCCAGCCCGGCGATCAACAGCAGCCAGGCCGAGCGGGCGGGGGCGGTGATCACTTGGCCGCGTCAGCGATCACGGAGGCCAGGCCGTTCTCGGTGAAGATCGCGTCGGACTGGTTCAGCTGACCGTTGATGTACACCGACGGCGTCGACTTCACACCACTCTGCAGCGTGGTCTGGGTGACCTGCTGGATGTAGTCGTTGTACGGCTTGTCGTTGATGCAGGTCGCCACGGCCGGATCGGTATACCCGGCGCCGGTGGCGATCTCGATGAGCTCGTCGTTGCTCAGGCCCGCGCCGCCCTCGGCGGGCTGCTTTTCGAACATGGTCTGCAACCAGCCCTGGTACTTGGTCGTATCGGACTTCGCCACGCAGAACGACGCGTTGGCCGCGCGCGAGGAGTACTGGTTGGTCGAGGCCTTGTCGAGGAAGGAGATGATCTGGTACTCGACGGCGGCGGTGCCGTCGGCGGCGGCCTTGGCCAGCGCCTGCCCGTTGGCGGCCTCGAACTGCTTGCAGGCCGGGCACTGCAGGTCGGCGACCACGCGAACCTTGACCTTGGCGTCGGGATTGCCGATCACGACCGTGCCGGTCTCGGTGATCGCCCCGCCCGTCGCGGGCACCTGCGCCGCCGAAATGGTCGTCGACTCCTTGTCGGAATCGGACTTGTTCACCGCGATACCGATCCCGATGGCCGCCACCAGCGCGACAAGCACCGCCGCGACACCGACCTGGATCGCGATCTTGCGCTTCTTGTCGGCCGCCTCGGCCGCCGCAAGCGGATTCTTGCCCGAGGGCCTCTTGCCCGTGCTCACCGTCGTCACACGCCTTTCGCTCGTTGGCTCCCCACCGGGAACATCATGCGGGCCGAACCTGAGAGTTTCCGCAAAGCTCGTACTCAGGACTCGTCGAGTCGTTTCAACTGCTCGGCGATATCGAAGTCGGCGGGCGGCCAATCGAGTTCCAGCCGGGCCAGCGCGGCGATCAGCAACTCGGTGACCGCGAGGCGCGCGTACCACTTGTGGTCCGAGGGCAGCACGTGCCATGGCGCGTAATCGGTGTTGGTGCGTTCGAGAACGGCCTGGTAGGCCTTCTGATATTCGGGCCAGTAGGCGCGTTCGGTGATATCGGAGGGGTTGAATTTCCAGTATTTGTCCGGCCGCTCCAGACGTTCGCGCAGCCGCTTCTTCTGTTCGTCGAGGGAGACGAACATGGCGACCTTCACGATGGTGGTGCCCGCGTCGGTGACCTCTTTCTCGAACGCGTTGATCTGGTCGTAGCGCTGCTCCCACTCCGACTGCGGCACGAGATCGTGCACGCGCACCACCAGCACGTCCTCGTAGTGGGAGCGGTCGAAGACGCCGATCTGACCGTGCGCGGGCAGCTTGTTGCGGATGCGCCACAGGAAGTCGTGCTGCTTCTCGAGCTCGGTCGGCACGCCGAAGGACGCGTGATCGACGCCCTGCGGGTCGACCGAACCGATGACGTGGCGCACGATGCCGCCCTTACCCGCGGTATCCATGCCCTGCAAGATCAGCAGCACGCTGTGCTGCCCACCGGTGCGACCGTGCGCGAACAGCTTCTCCTGCAAGACCGACAGCACCGTCGCTCGTTCGGCGAGCAGTTCCTTGCCCAGACGCTTGTCGCCGGTGAAACCCGGTGTGCTCGAGGTGTCGAGATCGGCGACGCGCTGACCGTCGGGGCGCAGTGCGATATCAGCCTGTTCGGTCCAGTGTTTCGCCATTTCCCATGCCTACCACTAGTGGGTGGGTTTACCGGGCAAGCTCGACGCAATCGTTGCCTGCCAGCACTGCACGCCCACCGGATCGGCGATATCGGCGCTGTGTACGTACACGGGATCCTCGCCCGCGCCGCGCTGGGCGCGGTAGTCGGCGAGCAGGCGGAACGCGATGGCGCCGAGCGGGATGATCGCGGCCAGGTTGACCAGTGCCATCACGCCCATGAACACATCGGCCAGGTTCCAGATCAGGCTCACCGAGCCGAGCGCCCCACCGAAGACGGCCACCAGCACCAGGATTCGGAACGCGGTGAGCACCTGTGGACGGCTGGTGATGAATTCGATATTGGCGCGACCGTAGTAGAAATTGCCGATCATCGAGCTGAACGCGAGCAGGAACACCACCGCGGTGAGCACGTGCCCGGCCCAGGCGCCCAGCGACGCCTGCAGCGCGCTCTGGGTGAGGTCGGCGGTGCGCCGCTCGGACAGGTCGGGGTCGGTGGTGAGAATGATGAACGCGGTGATCGAGCAGATCAGCAGGGTATCGAAGTAGACGCCGAGCGACTGGACCAAACCCTGCTTCACCGGATGCGAGACATCGGCTGCCGCAGCGGCATTGGGCGAGGAGCCGAGCCCGGCCTCATTGGAGAACATGCCGCGCCGGATACCTTGCGCGAGCGCGGTACCGATCCCGCCGCCGACCACCTCGCGCAGCCCGAACGCCCCGCCGACGATATCGGCGAGCACCCGCGGCAGATCGGTGAGGTTGAGCGCCACCACGGCGATGCCGAGCAGCAGATACACGATCGCCATCACCGGAACCAGCACCTCGGTGATGTGGCTGATCCGGCGCACCCCACCGAAGATCACCACGCCGAGCAGCGTGATCAGGCACAGCCCGACCACCGGGGCGAACCAGTCACCGTCCAGCGCCGACAGCGACGCCCGCCCGGTCGCCACGATGGTGTTGGACTGCACCGCGTTGAACACGAACCCGAAGGTCACCGTGATGATCACCGCGAAGGCCAAACCCTGCCATCGACGACGCAACCCGTACTCCATGTAATAGGCCGGGCCGCCGCGAAAAGTCCCCGGCTCCGCCTCCCGGCGCTTGTAGAGCTGGGCAAGGGTCGATTCCACGAACGCCGACGCGGCCCCGACCGTGGCCATCGCCCACATCCAGAACACCGCCCCCGGCCCGCCGACGCTGATCGCGGTCGCGACCCCGGCGATATTTCCGGTTCCCACCCGCGCCGCCGCCGAAATACTGAACGCCCCGAACGCCGACACCGCCTTCTTCCCGTCCGCCGCCGTCGGCCCCTTCTCGGCCACCACCCGGAACATCTCCGGCAGCATCCGCAGCTGCACCACCCCACTGCGCACGGTGAAGTACACCCCGGCCGCGATGACCAGCGGAATCAGCAGCCAGTTCCAGAACACATCGTTGACATCGACGATCACCGAGTTCAGGGTGTCCATCCGGCGAACGCTACCGCCGCCGCCCGCCATGACCGGTCAGGCTGCGACCGATGTTGCCGGTTCGATCACCTATCTTTCGAATTATTCGAAACAGTGCCACAATGTTGGTGTCCCCGAGGAGGCGCTATGACCGCGACATTGAACGAACGCACGCTCTTGCCGGAGCATCCGGATCAGCTTGTGGAGGTGCGCAGGTTCTTGGACGCAACCCCGGACACCGCCGAAGTGACCATCCTGCGTTCAACAGCGGGCGAGGTGGTGGCTTTACCTGCTGAGGTTTTCGAGGGGCTCCGCTTGGTCGCGCTCGCGTTGTCCGAGGGGAAGGCGGTCACGGTCGCGCCGCTGCACACCACGCTGACAACCCAGGAAGCCGCCGAGCTCCTCGGGATGAGCAGACCCACATTCGTCAAGCTCTTGAACTCGGGCAGCATCCCGTTCACCCGACCGGGCCGACACCGTCGCGTCCGCCTCGCGGATGTGCTGTCCTTTCGCGAGCACCGGCGTACCGAACGCGCCGCCGGATTATCAGAACTGACCAGGATCTCCGAGGATCTAGATCTCTACAACGACACCCCTGCGGAGCCGTTGAAGCGAGAGGACTGATGCAGCGAGTCTTACTCGATACCTGCATTTTGTACCCAGCCCACCTGCGCGACACCATGCTTCGGCTAGCGGAAGCAGACCTGATTCAGCCGTTGTGGTCGGCAGAGATTCTCACGGAACTCCGACGAAACCTCTGCAGCAGACAGAAGAGCGATGAGTTGGCCGCGGCGAAGGTCGACCGGCTGATCAGTACGTTGACCGGCTTCTTCCCTGACTCGATAGTCGAGGGGTATGAGCCACTGGTAGATCGGATGGAGAACCACCCCAAGGATCGGCATGTGCTGGCGGCGGCGCTGCAAGGCAACGCAGATGTGCTGCTGACATTCAACCTCAAGGACTTCGAGGTCAGACCTATCGGCGACGGGTTTCCGGAGCTACTGCACCCGGACGCCTTTCTGCTGGACGTCTTGGACCTGGCACCCGGCCGAGTGATCAGGTTGCTCGACAGACAGGTCGCCGAGCACAAACGTCCACCGAAGCACATTCAAGGTCTACTCGACGTGCTCGACCGCTCCGGAGTTCCGGGCTTCGCCGCCGAGGTGCGGCGCCACCTCGACTAGCACCCTGGCGACTCAGTGGCTGAGGGCCGCCACGGCGAACATGGCGGCTACGCCGAAGAGGGTGCAGAGCAGGGTCAATCGGGAGGGGTGGCCCGCGTGGGCTTCGGGGAGGATGTCGGCGGTGGCGAGGTAGAGGAGGAAGCCGGCGAAGTAGCCCATGTAGAGGCCGATCCAATTCTCGGGGACGTGGATCAGGGTGCCGAGGATGGCACCGACTACGGGGGCGATGGCGTCGAGGCCCAGGAGGGTGAGGGCGCGTTTGCGGGCGGTGCCGTAGACGGTGGGGATGGTGAAAGTGTTGAAGCCGTCCGCGAAGTCGTGGCAGATGACGGCGATGGCAACCGACATGCCGACCGCCGCGCCTGCCTGGTAACCCAGGCCGATACCGAAACCGTCCAGGGTGCTGTGGAAGATCAGGCCGCCCGCGGCCAGCAGGCCGACGGACTCGAAACCGTGCTTGTGCGTGCCGAATTCCTGCTCGTGGCCGCGATGGATGGCGACCGCGCGCTCGATCACGTGCAGGCTGAGGAAGCCGAGGACGGCGGCGATCAACACATAGGGAATGCCTCGGAACATGCCGTCGGACTGTTCCAGCGCCTCGGGGATCAGGTCGAACGCGACCACGCCGAACATCACCCCCGCGGCCAACCCGAGAACCAGGTGCTTGCGGTCGCCGATCCGCATGGCGACGAAACCGCCGAACAGCGTCGACAACATCGACACCAGGGACAACAGGATCGCCATGCGCTGCCTATTCGTCGGTGGATGCGGCTTCGGACTCGGCTTTCTTGCGCTTCTTTTTCTTCGGCGTCGGCGCGTCGGCCTCTTCGGTGACTTCGTAGCGCCGCACATAGGCGCCCGCGAAACCTTGCAGCGTGGCGGTGACAGGAATCGCGAGCAGCGCGCCGGTCGGCCCGAGTAATGCGGCACCCGCGATCACCGCCCCGAAGGCCACCGCCGGATGCATGTCCAGGGTGGTCGCGGTGATGCGCGGTTGCAGGACGTAGTTCTCGAACTGCTGATAGGCGACGATGAACAGCAGGATCCACAGCGCCGTGATCGGGTCGTGCACCAGCGCCACCAGCACCGGGAGCGCGCCAGCCATATACGTGCCGACCGTCGGGATGAACTGGGAGACAACACCGACCCACAGCGCCAAGGCGAACGCCGACGGCACATCCAGCACCCGCAGCGCGACATAGTGCGCGATCGCCGAGCACAGGGCCAGCAGTGCCCGCGAATAGATGTAGCCGCCGGTCTTCTCGACCGCGATATCCCAGGCCCGCAACACATGCTTCTGCTGTTTCGGCGGCAGCAGCGAACACACCCAGGTGCGGAAACGCGGTCCGTCGGCCGCGAAGTAGAACGTGAACAGCAGCACGCCGAGCAGCTGGAACAGCGCGCCGATCGCGACCGTGCCGATGCCCCAGACGTTTCCGGCCAGACCGACCAGATACTTCTCGATAGTGGAACTCCACTCCGAGGCGTACTTGGTCAGGTCGTCGCCCGAAATATCCTGGTCGAAGGTCGAATTGACCCAGTCGACCAGGTCCTGAACGTAGTCGGGGGCGTTCGTCACCAGCATGGTCACCTGGTTGACCAGCAGCGCGCCCAGCGTCCACACGAACGCGACGATCACCACCAGCACCACCAGGAACACCGCGCCGGTGCCCGCCCCGCGCCGAACACCGCGCGCGGCAAGCCAATTCACCGCGGGTTCGATCGCGAACGCCAGGAAAATCGACACCAGCAGCACGGTCAGCAGACCCTGTACCTTGGCGAGCACCCAGAACGCGGCGATCAACCCGGCTACCGCGAGCACGGCGTACAGCAGCGCCCGCGGTAGCCAGCGCGGTGGTGTTCGTACCGACCAGAAGGCGGGCAGGGTACTCACGTCGGCGGACTGTGCGGCAGGTTCAGCGGATTCGTCCTCGGCAACCACAAATGTCACGGTACCGAGGACGAGCGCCCACAGCCCGTCGGCGCGCGTGCCGCCGACCCGCCTCGACTACACCGTGGCGGTGTCGATCACGAACCGGTACTGGACATCGCTGGCGACCACGCGGTCGTACGCGGAGTCGATCTCATCGGCGGAGATCAGTTCGATCTCCGCGCCGATCCCGTGCGAGGCGCAGAAGTTCAGCATCTCCTGGGTCTGCGCGACACCACCGATCATCGAACCGGCCAGTGACCGGCGGAAGCCGGCCAGGTGGCGCCCTGTGACGCTCATCGGGTGCTCCGGGAGGCCGAGGATGACGAGCGTGCCGTCGAGGGCGAGCAAGCGCAGGTAGTTGTCGATGGGCAGGTCGGCCGACACCGTGTTGATGATCAGGTCGAACTGACCGCGCAGCTGACGGAAGGTTTCCTTCTCGCTTGTGGCGTAGTAGTGGTCGGCTCCCATGCGCAGGCCGTCGTCGCGCTTGCGCAGCGACTGGCTCAGCACCGTGACCTCCGCGCCGAGCGCCGCGGCGATCTTCACCCCGACGTGCCCGAGCCCGCCCATCCCGATGATCGCGACCTTCTTGCCCGGTCCCGCGTTCCAGTGCTTCAGCGGCGAGTACAGCGTGATGCCCGCGCACAGCAGCGGCGCGGCGACATCGAGGCCGATGCCTTCGGGAATCGCGACGACGAAGCTCTCGTCGACCACGATCTGGGTGGAGTAGCCGCCCATCGTGTACCCGCCAGGCTGCGCGGTTTCGGGAACGGGCGAGTTATAGGTCCAGGTGGGGCCGTTGGAGCAGTACTGCTCCTCGCCCGCCAGACACGGCACGCACTTACCGCACGAGTTCACCAGGCAGCCGACGCCGACCCGGTCACCGACCTGGTACTTGCGCACCGACGAGCCGACCGCGGCGACGATGCCCGCGATCTCGTGACCGGGCACGCACGGATACTGCGCGCCACCCCACTCGTCCCGCGCGGTGTGGATATCGGAGTGGCAGATACCGGCGTACTTGATGTCGATCAGGACATCGTCGGGACCGACTTCGCGACGTTCGATCGTGACCTTTTCGAAGGCCCCGTCGGGGGAGGGCTTGGCGTAGGCGGCAGCGGTGCTCATGGCTACATGCCTACAGCCGCATGCGTGCTTTGCCAAGTAGACCGCACCGACGGCGGTGTCTCGGGCCCGATCGGGCATGTCGAGCCTCGTACCGCGTCCTTATCGAGACCGGCGGACGCGGAAAACGGGTCACAATGGATTGGTCGGCTCGCGAGAGAGGACATGTGCTGTGAAGCGTGTCGGACGAGTGCTGGTGACAATGCTGGTAGCGCTGCTCGGGGTCAGCGCGTTTCTCGGGTATCGCGGGGAGTTCACCCTGGTCGAGCCGGAATTCGTGGCGCAAGCGCAGGCGCCGGTACTGGTGCCGCTCGACCCCGTGCTGGTCGCCGGGCAGGTGGAATCGGCACTGGTCAATATCGACGTCGACGCGGCCGGTTTCGGCATCGGGGCGGCCGGGTCGGGGATCGTGCTCACCTCCGACGGGCAGATCCTGACCAGCCATCACGTGATCAAGGGGGCCGAGGCGCTGAGCGTCACCGATATCGCCAACGGACTGGTCTACGACGCGACCGTGCTCGGCTACGACTCCGGCGCCGACATCGCGCTGTTGTCGTTGGGCGGGGCCGCGGGGCTGCCGACCGCGCGGCTCGGCACCTCCGCCGACCTGCGGATCAGCCAGGATGTGCTGGCCATCGGC
The DNA here is from genome assembly GCF_042719755.1 of Nocardia sp. NPDC058519. NCBI lineage: Bacteria > Bacillati > Actinomycetota > Actinomycetes > Mycobacteriales > Nocardiaceae > Nocardia > Nocardia sp. NPDC058519. The sequence continues at coordinate 23,064 of NZ_JBHXNK010000013.1, forward strand.
GACGCGGGCGGCGACGGCGGCCGGCCCACTTCCGTCGCCGGTCCGATCACCGATCTGGACGCGACGATCGTCGCCATGAACTCCGCCGACCTGACCCGCAAGGCACTGAACGGGATGGTGGAGATCGCCGCGCCGGTGATGGGCGGGCAGTCCGGCGGTGCGCTGGCCGACGCGTCGGGAGCGGTGGTCGGAGTGATCACGGCGGCGTCGGGCGAGGCCGCCAGGGCCGAAGGCAAACCGGCCAACGGCTATGCGGTCCCCATCGATGCCGCCATGCGGATCGTGGCGCAGATCCGTTCGGGAACGCCCACCGAAACCGTCCATATCGGCCCGACCGCGACCCTCGGCGTGCAGGTGATCGATGCCAGACCGGCAGGCGCCCAGGTGAGCTGGGCCTTCTACGGCCAGCCCGCGCGCGAGGCGGGGATCAACATCGGGGATGTGATCACCGCGGTCGACGGCGTCTCGATCACCACCGCGAAGGCTCTCAGCGCGGCCATCAACGTCCGCAAGCCCGCCGATCCGGTCCGGCTCGAAGTCACCTCGCCGGACGGCGCGACCCGAATCGTCGAAGTGGCGCTGGCACATGGAACGCCCAACTAGCCGATTACCTGGGCCGATAGCTGAGCGGGAGTTGGACGTCACTCGAGGGTTTGCAGTAGCTCGACCAAGGTCATGCGGAGCTTTTCCATCTGGGTTCGGCTGTAGAGGGCGGTGTCGTATTCGAGTTGGAGGGTGAGGCGGCCCGCGATGGTGAAGGCGGTGAGTTTCGGGGGCATGGCGGGGCCCATGGCGTAGATGTCGTCGCGGACGAAGGCGATGTGGTCGGGGATCGAATGGGGTTGCAGGCGGCCGATATTGGAGATGGCGATGGTGGGCGGTGCCGAGAGGAGGGCGGCGGTGAGTTCGTCGTTCACGAGCTGGGCGGCGAGTGGGAAGCGGGCGGGTTCGCGGCGGTCGAGGCCGGCGCGCATACCGGTCTCGACCGAGTGCGCCAGTTCGAGCTGGGTGGTTTCGCCGGTCGCCGAGACCGCGACGCCCGCGCCGGAGGCGAAGTTGACGATCGTGTCGGCGGGTACCGGCGGGTCGAATTCCCCGCGGACGTCGGCCGCGTACCCGCAGAACATCGGCACGGCGCCTGACTCGGGAAATCGAGTTCGGATGGCGGCCAGCGCCGTACCGGTGAGCAGGCTGTTCACCGAAAGGCCATGGGAGCGTGCCGCTGTCACGAGTTCGGCGGTCTCCTCGGCGGTCAGTTCGACGCGCTGCATCGCGAATCGGCCGAGCGGATCGGCATCGGCACCGTCGCGGGGCAGGGTTCGTGGCACGTCATCAGGGCTCATCGTCGCCGCACCGGCCCTGATCTCGGTCAGCCATGCCTCGGCCTCCGCAGCCGAAACCACCTCAGCCAGAAGAGTATCCATCGCCTCTGGCAGTGCCTGATCCGAATCCGCCTCCGGCACAGCGACACCTGTCGCATGTGCGGTGTAGTGCCGCCACATCTGCCCGAGCAACGCGAATCCCGATCTGCCATCGGAGATTCCGTGATGGACGGCCAACACGATCTGCTGACGCAGACCCGCCCGCAGCAGGTACGCGCGAAACAGCCCGTCACGCCAGTCCCTCGGCCCGTTGACCAGCGCCAGATACTCGGCTTCGCCGCCCTCGATGATGTCGAGCCGAGGCCGGAATTCGTCGTCGCGGACGAAATAGCCCACTCCGTCGTCGGTCACCACCCGACTGCGCAGCAGTGGATGCGCGGCGGCGAGTTCGTCGAGCACCGTCCGCAGGATCGCGGGGTCGAGCGCGCCGTGCACGGTGGTGCCGAGAAACAGCGGCATGGCGCCGGTCGGCACGCTGCCGATGGTCGCGCCGGTGTCGAAGTAGCTGGATTCGAACGGGGAGATGCGTCGCCGAGAGGTCATATCCGAAACATACATCCGTTTCATACACTTGTCACTGACGGTTGTTTGAAACCGATGTCACAAACGGGCGTATGCACCGCTTGCTATCGTGCGCAGGTGGGAACGCGCGAAGATCTCCTGGACGCCGCCAAGCAGTGCCTGGCCGAACGCGGCTATGCCCGCATCACCGTGCGCGATATCGTCGCCGCCTCCGGCACCAACCTCGCGGCCATCAACTACCACTTCGGCACCCGCGACAAGCTGCTGCAACAGGCGATGCTGGAATCCAGCGCGACAGCCGTCACGCAGATCCTCGACGCTCTGCCCGCGAACGACCCCGCCGATCCCACCGCCCGCCTCGAAGCGTTCTGGCACAGCCTGATCACCTCGTTCGTCGAGAACGCCCCGCTCTGGCACGCCAACGCCGAATGCCTGAACCAGGCCCTGCACTCCCCCGAACTACGCACCGAACTCGCCGCGGCACAGGGCCGAGCCCGCCACGGCCTGTCCGAAGCCTTCGGCAACGGCGACAGCAACGTCGGCGCGATCCTGCAAACAATGATCGGCGGCCTACTCCTCCAATGGCTGATCGACCCGGACAACGCCCCCACCGCCGCCGAACTCACCGCGGGCGCCCGCGCCATGATCCGCGCCTGAGTCGCTCGACCGCCGAACCGGCACGCGGCGATCTCACCCGCTCCGGGCGATGTGCGCCGATCGAGCATCGGCGGATGCTGGTGTCGCGCGGTCCGACAACGGTCGCGCGCGACGCGGACGCCAAGACGAGGAGCGCACATGCCGGATCAGACCGTCCCCGAATTGACCGCCCAGGCCTACCTGTACGGATTCCCCCTGGTCTTCAACCTCGATTCGATCGAACGATTGCTCCGCGAGGGCATCGGCGATATCCCCGCGACGCCGTTCAACGACTTCGCCCATGCCCGCACTCTCGCCGGCGCCTCGGCGACCTTCGTCTCGGTCAACAACGACACCGTGTACTCGATCGCCCTGATCGACCTTTCAGTCGGTCCAGTGACCTTCCACGTACCTGATGCCGGCAATCGGTACTACGTCATGCAGTTCATCGACGCCTGGACCGACAACTTCGCCTACGTCGGCACCCGGGCCACCGGAAACCGCGCGGGCGACTACCTGCTCGTACCACCGGGCTGGACCGGTACCGCCCCCGACAACACGACGGTTATCCATTTCCCGACCGCTGTCGGCGTGATCGCCGGCCGATGGGCGTGCGCCGGCGAGGACGACCTCCCCGCCGTGCACGCCTTGCAGGACGCGCTGACCTTGACAGCCGCCGACCGAGCCGCACAGCCGACGGGACTTCCGTCGCCGGATCCGACGGTCGCCCCGGACCTGATGTTCCTCGAGAAGGTCCGTGTCTGGTCGCAGGCCTTTCCGCCCGCGAAGCGCGATCTCGCGCTCCAGGAATCGTTCGCGCAGATCGGCCTGACGACAGCGGGCGCCTCGCCCTACCCCACCCTCGATCCGGACCGAGCATCCGCGCTGCGCGCCGGACTGGGCGAGGGCCAGGCAGAACTGAGCAACGCGATAAAGAGCGGGGCGGGCGCCGGGGACAACGGCTGGCAGCTCACACTGCACCTCTTCGACTACAACATCGACTTCTTCGAGGTCGGCACGCGCGACGACGAGAACTTCAAGATCACCGACCCGACCCAGCGGATCATCGCTCGCGCCGTAGCCGCCAAGGCCGGACTCTGGGGCAACCACGCCTACGAGGCCGCCTACGCGATGATCTTCACCGACAGCACCGGCCGACAGTTGACCGGCGCGAACACCTACACCCTGCGCCTTGACCCCACCCCGCCGGTCAACGCCTTCTGGTCGGTCACCATGTACACGACCCCCGACTTCTACCTGTGCGCCAACCCGATCGACCGCTACTCGATCGGCGACCGCACCCCCGGCCTCGTCTACGACGACAACGGCGCCCTCACGATCACCATCAGCCACACCGAGCCCGCCGACCCCAAGGCCCGCGCGAACTGGCTCCCCGCCCCGGCCGGGGACTTCCGCCCCTGCCTGCGCATGTACGAGCCACAACCACCGATCCTCGACCAGACCTACATCCTCCCCCCGATCACCAGAACCTGACCTATTCCTCGTCCCGCCTTGCCCGTTCGAGCACCTCGGCCTCGGTCGGTGGGCTGGCGGGATGGTGGCTCAGGCACAGCGGGGTCGCGAGTTTGCGGAACGCCCGGCCCTCGGTAGCTCCGTAGAACTGGCCGGTTCTCAGGCGGCCGATGTCGTCCAGGTTCCCACCCCAGCTGGCGGCGATGCTCTTGGCTGTTTGGATCTGGACCGCGGTGCCCAGCTTGCCGAAGAACTGGATCGCTGTGTTGCCGACGACCCTGCTGTCCAGCCCTTTTGGTGCCTGCGTGGCGTAGGCGATACCCAGTCCGTACTTTCTTGCCTGCGCCGCGAGCATCAGCGTGCTGGCGGAGGCCGGAGTGTGCTTGCCCGACGGCGCGAGCATCTGTGCTTCGTCGAGGACGAGCAGCGCGCCGAGTGGCCGGTCGCCCGCCGGGTTGGTCTTGAAGTAGGTGAACAGGGCAACCTGTAGCTGGCTGACGAAAGTGGCGCGTTGGTCGGGGTCGGGTAGTCCGACGCAACTGACCACCGAGACTCGAGCCTTCTTGCCAGGTGCGGGGGTCAGCAGAACGCCGGGGTCGAGGGGTTCTCCGTCGCCACCGAACAGGGGGTCGTTGATCATGGAAACCGTGAGACCGTCCGCCATTTCGGCGGCGAGGTCCGCGGCGTTGCGCACGCGACTCACACCGTCGGGGAGGTCGGCGAGCAGGTCGATGAGGCCCGTCAGTTTCGCCTGTCCCGACCTGGCGAAATGGGTGAGCGTCTGCAACAGCACCGCGCGCGCCCTTTCCGACTTCGTCCGTGCGATGCCGGACCGCGTCAGCAGGTCACCGGCGGCCACTTCCACTGCGGTCCGCAGTTCGTCCGGGTCGTCGAGCACTGCCGCGAAATCCGGGAGCGGGTTCAGTATGAGGGGGCGGCCGGCCTGTCGACGTGGGGTCCACACGACCACATCGGTCTCGGCCAGGTACCGCGCGGCCTTCTCGGCATCGCCCGGCTGCCATGCCGACGGCGCTTCCTGCCACGCATCACCGAGCCGGGACAGGTCGTTGTTCACGTCGAGGACGATCACCGAAACCCCGTGCAGTGCTACTTCTTCCACTAGTCGGCGGAGCAGCACTGTTTTGCCGGAGCCGCTGCTCGCGAACAGCACGAGATGCTTGCGCAGCAATTCCAGCGGAATGACGAATTCGCTGCTGTCAGCGAGTCCACGGCCGAGCGTGACCGTCGGCCCGGAAGATTCGACCACCGCCGGTGTGACGGGCGTGACCTCGGAGGGACCATTGGCGTTGGCCTCATCCGAATCCAGCTGCACAACAGCCGATTCGGGAAGGCTGCCGAACACCCGGCGGAACAACTGAGTCCTTCCAGCGGGCGCGCGCTCCACCAGCCAGGCGTCGAACCCCGGCTTCGCCTCGGCGAGCATGTGCTGTAGCGCGGTGAATGTTCGGAGATCATCCTGGGAAATGGGCAGCGTGCTTCCATCCGCCGAGGCCAGATCATCCAGCATCGCAGCGGTTTTGGGGCCCTTCGAGAAGGGGATGTTGCGCAGAATCGTCAGATGCCGGTTGCCGTCGGACTCCTCGATGCCGGATTCGATGACCGCCGAGCGCATCCGGGACTGCACAGCCAGGTGGTGGGTGTGCCCGATCGCCCGGAAACTCCAGTGTTCCTGCTCTTCGAGGATGGGGTCGACCGTGCGGAGCAGGCGTGCGTGCAGCGCCCGCCCGGTAGCGGTCGCCGAGTCGATGCTCAGGTCGTCGCGATCGCGCTGCTCGAGGACGAAACACTGCAGGGCCGCCTTGAGCAGGGCGGCCATGATTTCGTCTTCTTCGGCCGGGTCGAGCGGCATGGTGGAATCGGCGGCTTCGCGTAGTTCGGCGAAGCGGTTGTCGAAACCACTCAGGTCCACCTGCAGCACCGGCACATTCGACTCAGGACCGTTCCCGATATCGGTGAAGTCGGCGAGTTCCCGAATCTGGCTTCGCTCCAAGCAATTCCGCACGTGCTCGGCGACGAGTTGCAGCAACCGGCGCGGGGTGTAGCGGGTCACGTCGGCAGCCTCGAAGGCACGCGCGGCGATCGGCCAGGTCGGGTACGGCGGCGTGAAGTCGACCTCGTCGTACTGAACCGCCAGATGTCCCGCGACAACCGCCGCCGCCACCGGGGCGCCGGGAAGCGCGGTGGCCAAGAACCGCTCGGTGAATCGGTCGGCGGATGAGGCCAGACCCTGCCTCTTCAGGTAATCCCAGGTGGTGGGGATGCACGCGGCGATGATGATCGTGCGCACCGTCTCCTCCCGCAGCTTCATCAAGCTGTCGGCAAGGTTCGCCGCCTTCGCCCCTCCCTTGTTGGCGGAATCCGCCATGACGGCATCGATCTGATCGAGCGCGATCACCACCGGCCCCGCCGCGCCGAACAACCTGATCAGATCCTGAAAGATCAACTGCGCATTGCTGTTTCCACGCCGGAATCCCCACTCCCTTGCGACGTCCTGATCGAGCGGGTCACGCAGTATGAGAAAGCTGTCGCCCACATCACGCAAGGGTCCGCCGGACCGGAACAGCACCAGGGCCCGCAGCGTGTCTTGGCACTGGTAGGCCAATTGCGGTTCCGGAATGGACAGGTCGGCCAGAAACCGCTCGACGTCCTCGGGCTTGGGCCGCATCGGCCCGGCGATCCGCGCGGTGCGCTCGCGGTCGTAGCCGGCCCGCTCGGCGAGGGCGACCAGCATCCGGCGCAACTGCCCACCGTCGGCGTCGATCAACCGGTTCATCACACCGTGAACGGCACCGTCCCAGAACGATTCACCGTCGATCAGCTTCGGCATGAAGAAGAACCCGCCCTGGTCCTGGACGTACTGCCGAATCCAACCGAGCAAGTGCGTCTTCCCGACCCCGGGATCGCCGTTGAGAATGAACCCGGTCGGCGACATGTCCGGCCGGTCCTTCGCCAGACCGATCGCCCTGGCGATCTCCGCCGACGCCTCGCGATGCAGCTCCTCGACGTGATAACTCTGCGGCCGCCAGATCGAATCCGGGCCGAGTGCGGTGCTGAACTGCACCCGCGCGAGCGCGCTGTATTCCAGCTCGTTCACCGCACCGCCTCAACGGTGAGCAGATGACGGGCGGTACCGCCGAGCACGATCGCCGCCGCGTGATCGTCGTCGGTCAAGGTCTTGCGGTCGGCCTCCGCCCGCACGTGCACCCCGTCGCGATCGGCGAGCCGCACCATCGCGTCCGAGAAATCGGCGGGCGGGATGTGCGGCAACCTATTACGCAGTTCGGAGAGCCGGACCTGATCCGGCTTGCCCTTGGTGAGCTCGGTGTATTTCCGGATGATCTGGCCTGCCACGTCGGGCACGAACACATCGGTGAGCAGTTGTCCGGTGGTCTCGAGATGCCGGTGGAGCCCGGCCAGCACCGCGTAGAGGGCGCCGCCGAAGGAACCGGATTTCTCCGGGCGCGTGCGCGCGAGCTCGTCGGTGCACCACTGCGCACCCTGCTCGGTGAGTTCGTGCACGAGCGCACGACCGACCTTGACGCTGTCGACCAGCCCCAGTTTGTTGAGCCGCAGTCGCGGTTTGCCATCGAGCGTCACCCCGGCCACCGCGGACAGCTCGGCGTTGGTGAGTTCGCGTGCCTCTGCCAACAGCGTCAGCAGCACTGCGAGTTCTCGTGGGCTCATCTGATCCGACAATGTTCGATCCGTTCTCTCACGATCCGTCGCCTTCGATGACGGTGAATCCGTTTTCGGAAACTTGCAGGTCGCGTCTACCGTCGAAGGTTCCGGTAGCGCGAACACTGGCCCCAGAGCTGTGTGCCGCGATGGCTTTCGTGTACTCGTCGGCGGTGCGCAGCCGCACCGTGACGCGTCGGCGCCGCCCGGTGCTCGTCTCGTCGACGACGAGCACACCCCGCACGATCGCCTTCGGTCCGCCGTCGTTGTCCAGCCCGACGACGACCCCTTCGACCACCGCGGGCGACTCGGGTCCGGGCAGCGCTTCGAGCCGGGCGGTCGGCAACGGCGAGGAAGCCACCGCCTGGTCGAACAGGCCCGGCAGCCGCGAGACCGCGGTGCTGGAGAACTCGACCGCCACATCAGGCCGCGGCACCTGGCGTGACCAGCGGAAGTTCAACTCGAATTGCATCGGGTCGCGCTCCGCCGACCCGAGCGCGCTGAACAATTCGACGGTGTCGTACCGGATCTCGTGCGCGATCCCGAATCGCTCCCCCTGTGCCGCACCACGCACCGTGGCCGCGATATCGAGCATCCGAATCGCCGAGCCGCGCCCCAGCCGTGAACCAGGGCCCGCGAGGAACACGTCGAACCCGAAGGCGTCGCGACGCGGCAGCAGCGTGGTGTCGTCGAGCAGCTCGGCGACCGCGCGCTCCCGCATCGATGACATCCTGATCTCGCTGCCCGCCACCTGGTACGCGCAGGTGACGAGCAACGAACGCAGGGCCGCCAGCGCGGTTGTTCCGGCCTCGAGCGAAACCTCACCGTCGCCCGCGCGATACCCGACGATATCGACGCCACCGGAAACGATGTCGCGCACAACGACTTCCGTCGACCGCTGCTCGGAATCGGCGACACAACGCACCAACGCCCGCATGCGTGCGGTGAGGTCGACGACCTCACCGTCGGGTACCAGCACGTCGAACTCGCCGTGTGACCAGATCCGGCCATTGCGCCATTGCACCTGTGGCGTCCAGCCCTGGGCCTGCAGATACCCGATGACCTCATCGAGCCGGGGCGCGGCGACCATCGGCCCTACCTCGACGATCCGGCGACGAGCGCGGCGAGTGCCTCGACATCGAGCACATTGCTCACCGGAATCGGCACCGACACCTTGCGCTTGGAGTTGTCGACAGCGAATCGAACCCGGTCACGCAGCGAGAGGAAGTATCCCGCGTGACGAAGCATCAGCCCGCCGGTGACCGAGTCGGTGAACAGGTCGGCCACGACGGGTACGTGAACGGCGAAAAGGTAACGCGGAACGGCGAAGTCGGTGCCGGCTAGCTGGTTGAACTGGGTGTGGCTGAGCCCACCGAAGATCAGCTGGCCCTGCCGGTACTTCGGCCGCGACACGGTCTTGATCTGCACTTCGATCTGCGGGGAGAATCCGAATCTCGTCCGCCCGGGCTGCTTGATCGTCAGGTCGACCCCGTCGACATCGAGATCATCGGTCGACCAGACGAGACCGGCCGCCGAGGCGAGCACCCGGATGTAATCGTGCCCGAACTTCCCTTGATGGTGATGCGGATCGAGCACCGCGTCTCCCTCCCGACCCGACGGTACCGACGCGAACTGTAGTCGCCGGCGCCGAGATCCGCCGGGGTTCAGGCATTCTCATGTTTGACGCAGGCCCACACTGGGTAAAGGGCCAACCGACAACAAAGAGGCGCACCGAAAACCGGTGCGCCCCTTCGGCTTGTTCGCTTACTCCGCTGTCGCGGCCGCCTCCTGTGCGGCCAGCGCCCGCCGGCGAACCCGGCGAGCCGCGGCCACCATGTTCCGCAGCGACGGCTCCAGCTGCCAGTAGTGGCGCGTCTTGAGCCCGCCGTCGGGATTGGCCCACAACCGTTGCGGGGTCACGGCATTCGCGGCCTGCGTGAGCAGCTCGTCGAATTCGTCGATATCGGGGATGCGGGCCGAGCGGCTCTCGTACACGCCGGGGCCGACACCGTGGGTGAGGCCGTGGCCGGTGGAGAGGTCCTCGGTGAGCGCCTCGATGACCCATTCGATCGAGCGGGTCGCCACGATCGCGGTGACGTCGGCGTCGAGCTGATCGATCGCGTCGACCACCTCGGTGCGGCCGGAATAGCCGATGTGCGTGTGGATCTGGGTGTCGGAGCGCACGCCGGAGGTGGCCAGCTTGAACGCGCCGACCGCCCAGCGCAGGTACTCCTCGCGCCCGCGCGGGCGGGCGGGGAGCAGCTCACGGATGGCGGGTTCGTCGACCTGGATGATCGCGATCCCGGCCTTCTCCAGGTCGACCACTTCGTCGCGAATGGCAAGTGCCACTTGGTCGGCGGTCTCGTAGAGCGGCTGATCCTGGCGAACGAACGAGCGCGCCAGCATCGTGACCGGCCCGGTGACCATGCCCTTGACCGGCTTGTCGGTGAGTGACTGCGCGTAGGTGGTCCACTCCACCGATATCGGCGCGGGCCGCGCCACATCGCCGTAGACGATCGGCGGTCGCACGCACCGCGACCCGTACACCTGCACCCAGCCGAAACGGGTGGTCGCGAAACCGTCGAGCTGCTCGGCGAAGAACTGGATCATGTCGTTGCGCTCGTGCTCACCGTGCACGAAAACATCGAGGCCGATGTCTTCCTGCAGGCGGATCGTCGCCTCGATCTCGGCCTCGACCAGCTTGCGGTAGTCGTCGTCGGACAACCGTCCCGAGGCCACCTCGTGGCGGGCCTGGCGCAGTTTGCCGCTCTGCGGGAACGAGCCGAGCGTGGTGGCGGGCACCAGCGGCAGGTTCAGCCGCTCCTGCTGCGCGAGCGCGCGCACGTCGTAGGGCGCGCGTTCGCGCATCTCGGGCGTCACCGCGTACACCCGCTGGCGCACCGCGTGCTTCTGCTTGAAATGCACCTCGGTGGGCCGCTTGCGCCAGTTCTCCGACGGGCCCTCGGTGAGTGCCTTGGCGAGCGAGACGACCTCGCCCACCTTCTGTTTCGCGAAGGCGAGCCGGTCGGCGACATTGCCTTCGATGTCGTATTCGGCGAGCACGTCGTAGGGCACGTGCAGCAGCGTGGTGCCGGTGGACACCACCAGATCCGGGCACACCTCGGCGATCGCGTTGAGGTAGTTCAGCGTGACGACACGGTCGGCCCGCCACACATTGGTGCCACTGATGACACCGGCGTAGATCCGCTTGCGCTTGATCCCGGGGATCTCGGCCAGCTCCTCCGGCGTCATCCGGTACGAGGCCAGATCGAGCCCGATCGCCTCGACGTTGCTCGCGGCCAGGATCCGCAGCGCCTCACCGAAGTCGCCGTACTGCCCGGTGACCAGGATGCGCGGGCGCAGCGGCGCCTTCGCCAGCCGGTGGTAGACCTTCTCGAACGCGGCCAGCTCGGCAGGAGTGCGCTCAGCCGTGAAGCAGGGTTCGTCGAGTTGCACGCAGGTCGACCCGCGCTTGGCGAGGATCTCGAACAGCTCTTCGTAGAACGGCAGCAGCTGATCGAGCAGGCTCAGCGTGTCGAACTCGGTCTCGCCCGGCACATGCCCGGCCTTCGACAACAGCAGCAGCGACACCGGGCCCAGCACCACCGGACGCAGCTCGATCCCGCGGGCGGCCGCCCGGTCCCACTCGTCGAGCAAGGCCTCCGGGTGCAGCGAGAACGTGGTGTCGGCGTCGAGTTCGGGCTGACGGTAGTGGTAGTTGGTGCCGAAGAAACGCACCAGCTCGAGCGGCGGGGTGTCCGGGTTGCCGCGAGCCATCAGGAAGTAGAAGTCGAGCGGGTCGAGCCCGGCTTCGAACTCCCTGAACCGCGAGGGCACCGCACCGAACAGCAGCGCGTTGTCGAGGATGTGATCGTAGAAGGAGAAGGTGTTGCCCGGCACCTGCGTGAGTCCGGTCGCGGCCAGCTCGTTGAACTGACGCTCCTGGATATCGCGGCCTACCGCGCGCAATTCCTCGCGTTCCATCGATCCGCGCCAGTAGGCCTCGAGCGCACGCTTGAGCTCTCGATGCGGACCGATCCTCGGGTATCCGAGAACGCTCGACCCGAATCCATCGGTGACGTTGACCATGACCGCCGATACTCCCTTTCGATCACACGCTGCGCTCGACATAACGTCGGGCACGCCAGCGAGTCCGACAAAAGCAGCTTAAGCCGCGGAAGCGCCCCCTCGCCGCTCCCCCCGCAAACCCCGAGCACCTGAGCGCCTCTTGTAAGTCTTTTTAGGGGCCCGCCCTGATCTGGACTGACTGGAGGGTGCGACGAAGGAGTACCCGGAGGGAGGGAAGATCAGGGGCCCGAAGGGCCCCGCTCGAGCGCGCCAGCGCTCCAAAAACACAGCCACCAAACGACCCCGAGCGGGTGGTCCTGATGCGTCCCTACTGAACAGCCCGCATCCAGGCTGTTCAGCCGAGTCCCCTACTTCCCGTACTGGTAGAACCCGGCTCCGGTCTTCTTACCGAGCAGTCCGGCTTCGACCATGCGCATCAGCAGCGGCGGGGCGGAGTAGAGCGGCTCCTTGAACTCGGAGTACATCGAGTCCGCGATCGACTTCACGGTGTCGAGGCCGACGAGGTCGGTCAGCGCCAGCGGGCCCATCGGGTGGGCACAGCCGAGCACCATCGCCTTGTCGACGTCGTCCTTGGTGGCGAAGCCCGACTCGACCATCCGGATGGCCGAGAGCAGGTACGGCACCAGCAGCGCGTTGACGACGAAACCGGAGCGGTCCGCCGATCGCACGATCTGCTTGCCCAGGATCTCGGCGGCGAACTGCTCGGCGCGCTTGGCGACCGGCTCGCTGGTCTTGAGCGTGGTGACCAGCTCGACCAGCGGCAGCACCGGCACCGGGTTGAAGAAGTGCAGACCGACCACGCGCTCGGGATTGGCGGTGGCGACGGCGATCTTCATGATCGGGATGGAGGAGGTGTTGGAGGCGAGCACGGCGTTCGGGTCGGTGACGACCTTGTCCAGCTCGCTGAAGATGGCCGTCTTGACCTCTTCGTTCTCGACAACGGCCTCGACCACGAGCTGACGGTCGGCGAAGTCGCTGAGGTCGGAGGTGAAGCGCAGCCGCCAGGCTGCCTGTTCCCGCTCGCGCTCGGTGATCTTGCCGCTGCTCACGCCACGGTCCAGCGAACGCAGGATCCGAGCGCGGCCCGCAGCGGCGAGTTCACGGGTGGTCTCGTAGACGAGGACGTCGACATGCGCGCGTGCGCACACTTCGGCGATACCAGCGCCCATCTGTCCCGCGCCGATGATTCCGACGCGCTGAATCTTCTCGCTGCTGCTCACGTCCCGCTCCTGCTGTGTGTCTGGCTGTGGGGTGGCTGGGGAGGTCATAGCGACCAAAGTATAGGGATGCCCTCCCACGCCAGGGCTGTATGGCGTGGGAGGGCGTACACCCCTACCGGAGTAGAGGAAAGGCGTTGCCGGTCAAAGCAACCCCGAGGGGGATCAGTGGAACTGACCCTCTTCGGTGGAGCCCTTCAGGGCGGCGGTCGACGTGTTGGGGTCGACGGTGGTGGCGATGGTGTCGAAGTAGCCGGCACCGACCTCACGCTGGTGCTTGATGGCGGTGAAGCCACGCTCGGCAGCAGCCTTGAACTCGCGCTCCTGCAGGTCGACGAACGCGGTCATGCCCTCGCGAGCGTAGCCGTGCGCCAGGTCGAACATGCCGTAGTTGAGCGAGTGGAAGCCCGCCAGGGTGATGAACTGGAACTTGAAGCCCATCGCGCCGAGCTCACGCTGGAACTTCGCGATGGTCGCGTCGTCCAGGTGCGCCTTCCAGTTGAACGAAGGCGAGCAGTTGTAGGCCAGCAGCTGGTCCGGGAACTCGCTGCGAACCGACTCGGCGAACTTGCGCGCGACCTCGAGGTCCGGCACGCCGGTCTCCATCCAGATGAGGTCGGCGTAGGGGGCGTAGGCCTTGGCACGCGCGATGCAGGGCTCGATGCCGTTCTTCACACCGAAGAAGCCCTCGGCGGTACGGGTGCCGTCCAGGAACTCACGGTCGCGCTCGTCCACATCGGTGGTGAGCAGGGTGGCAGCCTCGGCGTCGGTGCGGGCGATGATCACCGAAGGCACCTGGGCGACGTCGGCCGCGAGACGGGCCGAGGTCAGGGTGCGGATGTGCTGCTGGGTGGGGATCAGCACCTTGCCACCGAGGTGGCCGCACTTCTTCTCCGAGGCGAGCTGGTCTTCCCAGTGCACGCCCGCGGCGCCGGCCGCGATCATGGCCTTCTGCAGCTCGTAGGCGTTCAGGGCGCCACCGAAGCCGGCCTCGGCGTCGGCGACGATCGGGGCGAGCCAGTTCTTGACGGAATCGTCACCCTCGACGCGGGAGATCTCGTCGGCGCGCAGCAGCGCGTTGTTGATGCGACGGACCACGGTCGGAACCGAGTTCGCCGGGTACAGCGACTGGTCCGGGTAGGTGTGGCCGGACAGGTTGGCGTCGCCGGCGACCTGCCAACCGGACAGGTAGATGGCCTTCAGGCCGGCGCGAACCTGCTGCACGGCCTGGTTGCCGGTGAGCGCACCGAGCGAGTTGATGTAGTCCTCGTTGTTCACGAGGTCCCACAGGATCTCCGAACCGCGACGGGCGAGGGTGTGCTCCTCGACAACGTTGCCCTGCAGCTTCGAAACCTGCTCAGCGGTGTAGCTGCGGGTCAGGCCCTTCCAACGCGGGTTGGTGTCCCAATCCTGCTGGATTTCTGCAGCGGTCTTCGGGGTGCCGGGGAGAGACATCTCTTGACTCCACTTCCTCGTGTGGTCGGTGCTCCACGCAGCCGGCGTGCGAATCAACCGGTGGCTGAACGCTTTCGGTTGCACATCTCGTACTGCTGGAGCAATTTGCAGGCTTGCTAGGACTTACTAGGGCCCAAGGGGTGTACTTCCAAACAATGGCACACCCAGAAATGGCCGTCTACCTGTTGGTTGTGTGAATCTCAGCTAGTTTTGCCGACGCGTTTGCTAACTTTGCGAAATTAGCGGGCTGATTGCAAGCATCAGGCCTACCGACGGGTAGCGCTGACCAGGAGTTTTAGCATAACGCTTGTACTGTTAGCGATCACCGGGTGGGCACGCTCCGACACTCCCGAGCCTTCCAGCGTGTGAGTCGTTTCACACACCACGCCGGACACGAATGATGTGCGTGTCGTCACTCGATTCGGTCACGACGCACACTTCTGCCTCATCGCCCCCAGAAATGGGTGCACCGCATCGCGTGCGGGACACTCATCCACCGAGACGACAGGATGCTCGGGACGCGGGCGCACCCTGGACGTTCGTCCACGAAGACGAAAGAGTGCATCCATGAGGATTTCGAGGATCGCCGCGACATCGCTGACCGTGTTGGCGGCGGCACTGAGCCTGGTGCCGGTGGCGAGCGCGCAATCGAGCGAGACGGCAGGCACCGTTGTCGGCGTCGAGTCACTGTCCGCCGCGGCGACCCTGCCCGGTTCCGCCCGTGCCGAGCGCCTGCTCTACCGGTCGACCACCGCGGGCGACCAGCCGACCACGACCAGCGCGGCCGTGTACTTCCCCGCGGGCGAAGCCCCGCAGGGCGGCTGGCCGGTGATCGCGTGGGCGCACGGGACCGTCGGCCTCGGCGACGACTGCGCCTACAGCGTGGCCGGGCCCGCGGCGGTGGAGCGTGACTGGGCCTACCTCGGCACCTGGCTGAACCAGGGCTACGCGATCGTCGCCGCCGACTACGCGGGCCTCGGCGGACCCGGCGAACACCCCTACCTCAACGGCATCGCCGAAGCGCACAACGTGGTCGACGCGGTGCGGGCCGCGACCGAGCAGTACCCGTCGCTGTCGAACAAGTGGGCCGTGGTCGGCCAGTCCCAGGGCGGCGGCGCCGCGGTGTTCACCGCCCGCTACGCCACCGAGTTCGGCGGACCCGACCTGGATTACCGTGGCGCGGTCGGCACCGGCGTCCCCGCCTATATCGAGGACGTCATCGGGCTCATCGGCCCGGGCATGCCGCCCATCGCGCTGAGCTCGCACCTCACCGCCTACGTCCTGTACATCCTCAGCGGCCTGCGCACCACCTACCCCGACCTGAACATCGACGGCCTGCTCACCGACTCCGGCCGCACCTGGCTCGCCCGCGCCCAAACCGCCTGCATCGGCCCTCTCGGCGACGAACTGGCCGCCGCGAAACCCTCGATCGGCAGCATGTTCGCGCGCCCCCTGTCATCGCTGCCCGACGCCAACGGCCTGCTCGCCCGCTACATGGGCCTGCCCGAATCCGGCTACGACCGGCCGCTTTTCCTCGGCCAGGGCCTACAGGACACGGACGTCGTGACCCCCGAAACGCTGCGCTACGCCGCTGTCCTGCAAGCCAACCGCCAGCCGATCACCTTCCACACCTACCCCACCGACCACGACGGCGCCGTCAACGCTTCCCTGGTCGACTCGGTCCCCTTCGTCAGAGGTTTGTTCGCCTGACCCGAGTACGAGAACGGCCCCGCGCTACGCCAAGTAGCGTGGGGCCGTTGCGGTTTCGATGTCGATTCGATTACGTACAGTCGCAGGCGTGAGAATTATTCGATCCGCCGCCATGGCCGCTTTCGCGCTGCTGCTCGTGCCTGCCTTCGCGCACGCCGACCCGCCGCCGATCTTCACCCAGGAAGAACAGTGCGAGACCACCCGCACCCTGGTCGACAATGTCCGCGCCGCCAAACCTGATGCGACGCCGGAAGAGATCGCGGACATTTTCGTCAACTACATGGACTCGATGGGCGCCTACAACCGCGTTCCCCAGGCCAAGGAATCCGATCGCCAGATCACGCTGAGCAATATCGAGCGCTGCGGTTTGGCCTAGGTGCTGACCTGACGTCGACCCCGTGCGCAGCGGGGTCGACGTTTCGCGGTCAGTTGGCGAGGAGCCCTGCCGGGTGCACCTTGCGCCAGTGTTCGGCGATGTCGATGCGGCGGGTTGTCCACACCCGGTCGTGGGATTGGACGTGGTCGAGGAAGCGTTCCAGGGCCGCGGTGCGGGCGGGGCGTCCCGCTATGCGGCAGTGAAGGCCTACCGACAGCATTTTCGGGGCGCCTTCCGCGCCTTCCCGGTAGAGCACGTCGAAGGCGTCGCGCAGGTGGGCGTAGAACTCGTCGCCGTTGGCGAAGCCCGCCGGGGAAGAGAAGCGCATGTCATTGGTGTCGAGTGTGTACGGAACCACCAGGTGGTGCCTGCCGCGCACCTCGGTCCAGTAGGGGAGGTCGTCGGCATAGGAGTCGGAGTCGTAGACGAAACCGCCCTGTTCGACCACCAATTCGCGGGTGTTCGGGGAGTCGCGGCCGGTGTACCAGCCGAGGGGGGCCGTGCCAGTGAGCTCGGTGAGGATGCGGATCGCTTCGGCCATATCCGCGCGTTCGATATCGCGATCGATCAGCTGATAGGACTTCCATTGCAGTCCGTGGCAGGCGATTTCGTGACCGAGCTCGGAAAAGGCCGCCACCGCTTCGGGATTGCGCTGCATGGCCCGCGCCACCGCGAAGACGGTGAGCGGCAGGCCGCGCCGTTCGAATGCGCGCAGCACCCGCCACAACCCGGCGCGCGAACCGTATTCGTAGAGCGATTCCATGCTCATGTGCCGGTTCGGAAAAGCATCGGCGGGTGTCATCTCGGAGAGGAAAGTCTCCGAATGCGGCGAACCGTCGAGGACGTTGTTCTCCCCGCCCTCTTCATAATTCAGCACGAACTGCACGGCGATATGCGCGTCGTCGGGCCACTGCGGGTCGGGCGGATTCGGTCCGTAACCGACGAAATCGCGAATATCGCTCACGCGGAGAGCTCCCCGTAGAGGCGCAGCCGGGCGAGGCCGCCGTCGGGATAGATATCGAGGCGCACCTCCACGACCGAGGCGGCCGCGAGCTCCAGCGCGAACCGGTGGCGGGTGTCGGGCAGCAGGTCGGTGCGCGGCAGGAGCTCGACTTCTGTTCCGTCGCTGGTGAATCCGGTGAGTGAGGCCGCGCCGGGGCTGTTGCCGAGGAAGCAGGAGGTGTCGATCTCGGCCAGCCGGATCGCCCCCGGTCCGGCGAGTTTGATTCGCACCCAGTCGTTTCCGTCGTCGCGGCGACGCGCGGTCTCCCAGCCGTCGCCCATTTCCGTGGCCAGGCCGGGGTAGAGCATCTGGTTCGGCGAGCTGTAGAAGCGGTTGGAGCAGTCGAGCACGATGGCGCCGTTTTCCAGTGCGGCGAGATCGAGCGGGCCGAGGCCGAGCAGCGCGGTGTCGGGGCGACCTTCGCCGTGCACGCGCAGACGGGCAACGCCGCCATCGGGATGCATGGTGAGTTTCACATGGGTCCACCGGTTCTCGTCGTCGACGGCGAACGGATTGCGGCTGTCGCCACCGACCTTCACGCGGTCGAGCAGGGTCACCCAGTCGGTGCGGGCGGCGATCTCCTCGGCGGGCGGGTAGCCCTCGATCGCCAGCGCCGACAGCGACACCTCGGGCGGATAGTTGCCCTTGAACCAGGCGGTGTCGACCACGACGCCACGGATCACGCCGGGCACACCGAGGCGCACAATCGCCGAATCGTCACCGGGTTTGCCGCGATGCCTTCGGGTCTCCCAGCCGTCGTAGACCTGGCCCTTGTGCCCGAACGTCGCCGGCTGGTATTCCGACGGACCCGGGCTGACGAGGTTCTCCTTCTCCGCGAAGAATTCGTCGTTCGCCCAGATCACCGAACCGCCGAGGGTGCGGACGGCCAGATCCGGTAGCAGGGTGAAATCGTCGCTGCCGGTGAATCGGCTCACGGGTGCCTCCTGGGGTCGGGTGCCCACGACCGAAGCCGTGCTCGTCTGAAAATGGTGCGCCGGATGCGCGACACAGCGCTCTCATTCCACCGTGTGGCGCCTCCTCCGATATTACTGGTATACCGCTATTTGTGCCGGGGTAGGCACCTCGCATCTCACGTCGCGCGCACCCGCCGCGCGACGAGGTCGAGCAGAACATCGCTGGTCAGACCCGGTGCTGCGGCGAGGAGGTCCGCATCGGTGAACGCACCGGCACGCAGGCCGCGCAACACGGTGCTCGCCAAGGCCTCGGCGGTGGCGGGCTCGTCCATCACGCCTCCTCCGCGCCGGTCCAGATAGGCGATCAGGCGCGGCACCGCCACCTCGGACGCGCTGCGGAAGAAGTCGTAGGTGGCGAGCCAGCGGGTGATCAGGTGGCCGGGGTGCATGTCCCAGCCCTGGTAGTAGCCGCGGCGCAGTGCCCGGTCGACCAGGCGGTGATGGTTGGCCATCGCCCCTTCGGGATCGACGTCGGGGACGATCTGGGTCGAGCCGTCACAGATCCACACCCCCGTCTGCGCGGCGGCGACCTGCATCACCGACTTGGCGTAGTCGGCGGCGGGGTGGTCGAGGGCCTGATCGGTGGCCGCGATGCCGCAGGCGGCGGTGTAGTCGTAGGTGCCGAAATGCAGTGCGCTACACCGGCCGTCGGCCAGCTGGATCATCTTGGTGATGGGCGCGGTGCCGTCGGGGGCGATGATCGCCTGCGGGCTCTCGATCTGTAATTCGAAACGCAGCGACCGCTCGGGCAGGCCGTGGCCACGCTCGAGTCCGGTGCACAGGTCGACGATCGCCGATACCTGTTCCGCGGCACGGATCTTCGGCACCGTGAACACGAAGCCGGGCAGCGCGCCTCCCGCTCCGTCGAGGACGAGCTCGAGGGTCCGCAGCGCGCGCCGACGTTCGTTCGCGGCCAGCCCTTTCGTGCGAACACCGAAGGAGACCGGGGCGCCGGGCTTTTCGACCCAGGCCGCCAGCGCCTCGCCCGCTGCCTTCGCGGCCGCGTCCTCCTCCTCGTCGGCACGGAAGCCGTAGCCGTCTTCGAAGTCGATGCGCATGTCCTGCACCGGCCGGTCCGTGAGCTGGCGGCGGACGGCGGGCAGTGAACCGGTGACGTCGAGGCCGACGAGGAAGTCGGCGTGGCGATGCAGCAACTCCAAGGCTGCAGCACCCCACTCGGCGGGGGTTTCCGCGGTGGCGCGGTCGGCGGGAACGTAGGCGGTGTGCACGGGCTGGACCCGGTCACCGGCTCCGGGGTAGCGCACGCGCAGTTCGGCGTCGACGGAGTCGAGAACGGCGTCGAGACGGGCTCGAATATGTTCGGGCAGGCGAGTATTCACCCGGCGGTTCCTTCCTGGATGGCGCGCCACACACGGTCGGCCGTCATCGGTAATCGGTACGGGCGGGCTCCGATGGCGTCGCGGATCGCGTTCGCCATGGCCGGTGCCACCGGGTTGTAGGGGGACTCACTCATCGATTTGGCACCCAGCGGGCCCAGTTCGTCACTGGTTTCGGCGAAATAGACCTCCGTGCGGGGCAGATCGGCGAACTGTGGAATGTGATAGTGGCGCAGCGTTCTTGTGGTCACCACACCGTTCTCGGATCGCATGTCCTCGTAGAGCGCGGTGCCGAGTGCTTGCGCGACCCCGCCTTCGACCTGCCCGCGCAGCTGCACCGGATTGAGCACGGTGCCCGCGTCGGCGACCTGGATCGACTGCAGGATCCGCACCGCACCGGTCGACGGCTGGACCCCCACCCGGAACGCGTGGACATTGAAACTCACCGAGCGCGGGGTGCCTGCGTGGGTGCCGTGGGCGATCAGCTCGCCGTCGGCGAGCAGCTCAGCAGCGGTGATCAGCTCGTCGCCGCAGCGCACGCCGCCCGCTTCGAGCAGGCAGTCGCGTTCGGGGTGACCGCTCACCTTCGCCGCCCTGGCCAGCAGCATCGCGTGCAGTTCGAGTGCCGCCGCGTACAAGGCCTTGCCGGCGACCATGGTGCCGGTGGAGCCGAACGCGCCGGTGTCGTGGCCGACGACGTCGGTGTCGGATTGGCGGATCACGATCCGCTCGGCGGCGGTGGCCAGTGCCGTCGCCGCGAGCTGGGCGTGGACGGTGGTGGTCCCGTTGCCGAATTCCGCTGTTCCGACGCCGATTTCGTAGCGTCCGTCGGGGAGCAGGCTCACCGTGGCATCGGCATGGTGTCCGCGCGGGGGCACGGTCGCGATCATCGCCACGGCCATCCCCTCACCCACCTGCCATTCCGGGCCCGGTGCGTCGACGCCGTTGCCGCGACGTAGCGCCTGCTGGGCGGTGTCGAGGCATTGGTCGAGGCCGTAGCTGCCGAAAGTCAGGTCGGATTCATCGATTTCGGCGCCGGTGAACTGATCGCCCGGGATCAGCACATTGCGGCGGCGGAATTCGAAAGGGTCGATGCCGAGTTCGCGGGCCAGTTCGTCGATCGCCGATTCGACGCCGAAAATCACCTGGCCGAGCCCGTAGCCACGGAACGCACCGGAGGGAACGTTGTTGGTGTACACCGCTTGTGCGTCGACCCGCTTGTTCGGGCAGCGGTAGACCGCCACCGATTCGCCGACGGAATGGAACATCACACCCCCGCTGTGGTTGCCGTAGGCGCCCGAGTCGGTGAGCACGTCCACCGAGAGCGCGGTCAGGATGCCCGCCGCGTCGGCCGCGGCGGTGACCGCGACGCGCATCGGGTGACGGCAGGTGGCCGAGGTGAATTCGTCCGTGCGGGTGAACTCGTACTGCACGGGATGCCCGGTGCGCAGCACGGCGAGCGCGATCAGGTCCTCGGCCAGCATCTCCTGCTTCGCCCCGAACCCGCCGCCCACGCGAGTCGCGAACACCCGCACACGATCCCGGTCGAGTCCGAACACGTGGCAGAGTTCGTCGCGCACCAGGAACGGCACCTGTGTGCTCGATCGGACGACGAGCCTGCCCGCGTCATCGAGCCAGCCGACGCCACCGTGGGTCTCCAGGTGCACGTGCTGTACGCGCGGTGAATTCCACACGCCGCTCACCACTTTCGCGGCCCGCTCGATTCCGGCATCGAAGTCACCGACACCGCCGTGGATCTCGGCGATCAGATTGCGCTCGGCGTCGGCGATCCGCGCCGAGGCGGGCTTGTCGGCGTGCAGCAGCGGCGCGCCATCGGCCAAGGCCGCCTCGGGTTCGAAGACCGCAGGCAGCACCTCGTACTCCACCTGAAGCGCTCGCACTCCGGCGCGGGCGGCATGCAGGGTCTCTCCCACCACCGCGGCCACCCGCTGCCCCGCGAACCGGACCGTTCGATCGAGCACGAAGGTGTCGTCCGGATCGTCCTCGCGCAGTTCGTGGCGAGCCGTGGAAAACGCGACCCGCGGGCCATCCACATGTGTCAACACCGCGTGCACACCCGGAACAGCCCGCGCCGCGGCCACATCGATGGAGACGATCCGCGCGTGCGCGTGCGGACTGACCAGCACCGCCAGATGCCACGGTGCCACGGGCGGCATCTGGTCCCCAGCCCCCGGCACCACATCCATCGTGAACGCTTCCCCACCACGCACGATCCGCGCCCCCGCGGGCGCCCCCACCCCATCCCCGATCTGCCCCGCCCGATACTTCCGCCGCATCACCCCACCGACCCGCGCCGCCACCCCCAGCACGGCGGCTGCCCCGACCTCCGGCCCCTCCTCGGCCGATACACTGGTGACCTCACCAGCCAGCCGACCCGAGTGTCCTTGTGTCACATAGGACTCCACAGCAGGTCCCTCCGCGATGAGCGGCTGATCCGATCGCGCCACGTCATCGCTTTCCGGCCGCATGTCTCGGACAGTCGAATGAGCGGGCTGACCATCATCGCTACGTGCCGCGGTGACCGGGGACGCGTCGGGCGGAGTTCCGGCAGCAGGTGACTCCGCGCTCGCCTGCTGCGCGGCTTCCTCGGCAGTTGTGCACAGTGATGCACAGGGTGCTGCCAAGGCGTCGGCGATGGCGCGATAGCCCGTGCAGCGGCAGAGGTTCCCCTTCAGCAGCTCGGCGCGTTCGGCATCGGTGACTGCCTCAGCAGGAAAGTTGTCCACAGCCGTGTCGGGTCGGGCGGCGGCCAGACCCGACGCTGTCACCACCATTCCGGCGGTACAGAAACCGCATTGGAATGCGGCGTTCTGGACGAAGCTGCGCTGCACGGGGTTCGGGCCGTCCGCGTCGCCGAGACCCGCGGCGGTCGTCACCGCGCGGTCGGCGGCGCGGTGGGCGGGGATCAGGCAGGAGTGGACGGGTTCGCCGTCGAGCAGCACCGAGCAGGCGCCACAATCGCCGGAGTCGCAGCCCTTTTTGACCGCCAGCTCGCCGTGTTCGCGCAGCAGCGTGCGCAGGCACTGGCCGGGGCGCGCGGTCACCTCGACCGCGCGGCCGTCGATATCGAGCCTCATGAACCACCTCCTTGTTCCGTCGTCAGCACGATTCGGCCGCGCAGGCTGGCCCCCTGAGTTCAGCCGCGACCTCGGCGGCGAGTAGACCGGTCACGTGCCTGCGCCAGTCCGGCGCACCGTGTGGATCGTCGAACCACACGTCGTTGCCCAGGTCGGCCAGCGCGTCAGTCAGGTCGGATTGCGAAGGGACGGAATCGAAGTCGAGGACGATCGGGCGTACGGTCGCCGCGGTGATGGTGATCGCGCATCGGCCGTCGGACTGATGCCTGCCCATCACGACAGACCCGGAACGCCCGAGCGGTGCCAAGGCGATCTTGCGAAAGCTGGTGCGTGACAACAGGCTCGAGGTAGGCACCAGGAAAGAGCGCACGACGGCACCTTCCGCCAGCAGGTTCTCGCCCGGCGCGGTAACGAAGTCGCGCAGGGTGATTCGGTGCTCGCCACCGCCACGAGGCCAGATCACCGCTGTCGCGTCCAAGGCCACTAGCGCACCGAGAACCGCACCGGCGGGCAGTGACAGACAGACATTCCCGCCGACCGTCGCGGTGCGCCAGATCTTGTGCGAGGCCAGCAGCGCCCGGCAGGACTGGGCGAACAGCGCGGTGCCCGGCCACTCGGGCCGCAACACCGGAGTACCGAGTTCGCGGCCGGGACGGGCACCGGCGAACTCCGCCAGCGTGCAGGTCGCGGCGATCTCCAGACCCTGCGCGGACGCCGTCAGCGGTGCCCAGCCGAGGGTGGTGATGTCGACCAGCCGGTCGAGGTGATCGTGCGGTTCGGAGAACAGGAAGGTGCCGCCCGCCAGCACCGCGGTACCCGCTCCGACCTGCGCCAGATCGGCACGTTCGCGGGCGAGAACAACCTCGGAAACGGTATCCAGATCCACGTTCACCTCGCTTACCTCACCGGCCACAGTAGGGGCCGGGAGTTGCCACGGTGTTGCACGAAACCCGCGCCAGATTGCGCCGCGGTTAACCCGGTGTACGTCATCCAGTGTGCGCCGATCCGAGTGAAATCGCAGTTCAGCACGCCGCCGGTGGGTACCGCCCGCGGCGTCTCGCTCGCGGCCGCGCACCGACCGGCACGCGGCCGACATCAGCGCCCACCCCGGCCGAGCACGTTCACCCGCCGGCCAACAGGGTCGTCTGCGCCTGGGCGACATCGGCACCCACCGATGCCTCGTCCACGGTCAGCACCACATCGTCGCGAACAACCTCGCGCCCGTTCACCAGCAACGCGGCCAACGGCGGCGCCGACCCGAGCACCAGCGCGACAACAGGGTCCTCGATGCCCGCGTGCGCGGGGGTATCCAGCCGCCACAGCGCCAGATCCGCCAGCTTGCCCGGCTCGATGGATCCGATCTCCTCTGACCGCCCGAGCACCCGCGCGCCACCCATGGTCGCCAGTTCCAGCGCGGTCCGCACCGTCATCGCCCGCGGCCCGCCGACCGCCCGCGCGTACAGCAGCGCGTTGCGCGGTTCCTCGATCATCGAACTCGACTCGTTACTGGCCGCACCGTCGACCCCCAGACCAACGGGCACACCGGCCGCCACCAGGTCGGCGGTCCGCGCGATCCCGGCGCCCAGCCGGCCGTTGGACGTCGGGCAATGCGCGACCCCGGTCCCGGTGCGCGCCATCGCGGCGATCGCCGGGTCGTCGAGGTGCACGCCGTGGGCGTACCAGACGTCCTCGCCGAGCCAGCCAAGCTGTTCCATGTACTCAGCGGGCGTGCAGCCGAAGCCCTGCTGGCAGAAGTCCAGCTCATCGAAGGTTTCGGCGAGGTGAGTGTGCAGCCGGACCCCGGCGGATCGGGCCAGCGCCGCGGACTCGCGCATGAGGTCGGCGGTCACCGAGAAGGGCGAGCAGGGGGCGAGCGCGATCCGCACCATCGCATCGAAGGACGGGTCGTGCCAGTCCGCGATGGCCGCGGCGCTCGCGGCGAGGATGTCGTCGATCGACTCCACCACAGCGTCCGGCGGCAGCCCGCCTTGGCTCCGCCCGAGATCCATCGACCCGCGCGCCGGGTGGAACCGCAGCCCCACATCGGCCGCCGCCCCGATTTCCGCGGCGAGCAGATCGCCGCCACCGCGCGGGAACACGTAGTGATGATCCGACGACGTCGTGCACCCACTGCGCGCCAGCGAGACCAGCGCACCGGTGGCCGCCGTCCGCACCGACTTCTCGTCGATCCGCGTCCACACCGGATACAGCCTCGTCAGCCACTCGAACAGCGTGTGGTCGGCGGCCAGCCCACGGGTGATCCACTGGTACAGGTGGTGGTGGGTGTTGACCAGGCCGGGGGTGAGCACGCAGCCACGCCCGTCGATCCGCGCGACCTCAGGGCCGAACTCCGGCGGCTCTCCCTCGCCGACGGCATCGATCTTGTTGCCACGCACGGTGACCCAGCCATGGCGATACTCGGTGCCCGCCGCGTCGACGGTCACCACCGCACACCCGTGGATCAGCACCTCGGGCGCCCTCACGGCTGCCACGCGATGCCCGCATCGGGCGCGTCCGCGCGCGCAAGGGTGGCATGGATCGAGCCGTACGGTCGGTCGGCTGCCCAGAGCACCTCACCCTTGTTCTCGATCTCGAACTGCGCGAGGTCGTAGTCGAAGTGGTGCTTGTTCGGTGCCGACAACCGGATCTCCGCCAGTATCGGGAAACGTTGCAGTGCAGCGGTTCCCATCGCATACAGCGTCTGCTGCAGCGCCTTGGAATACGTAGTCGCGAACAGCTCGAGCAGAGTGGCGCGGATCCCCGCGTATACCCCGTCCCAGTCGACGCCACCGGTTTCGGCGAACCGCCACTGGACCACCAGCGAACTGGCCAGCACGCGATCGTGGGTCGGCGCGAGGGTGGTGTACTCGTCGGTGAGGAAGTCGGCGAACTCCGAGCCGGTCGACTTGAGCAGCACCAGGTCCTTGATCCCCCCGATCACCCAGGTCTGCTGCTTCGCCCCCTTGCCCGCCACCGTCACCGCGGCCGTGCGCACCTCGGGCCCCTGTCTCACCCAGGTGTGATCGTGTTCGGCACCGCCGATCGAAACCCGCTGCCAGCCATAGGAGTCCACGTCGATGCGCGCACTGGACACCGGCTCGACCGTGTCGACGAAATGCTTCGCCAGCGCGATCGCGTACTCCTCGATGGTGTCGAGGCCGGGCTTCTTCGAGTAGACGAACGCCATGTGCTTCTGAGTGTCGGTGGGCAGAACATGACGCTGGTCACCGTCGGTGTAAGCCGCCTCGAAATCACCGCGCAGCGCGGTCGAGACGTTCACGTCGCGAATCTCGTGGCGCGCGTTCTCTTTGTAGAAACGCACAACCCGATTCTCGGCTTTGCCATATCGATTGTCGGTCAACACGATCGGACCACTCAGTACCATCTCAGCTCCCTCGGTAAGTGGAATAGGCGAACGGCGACAGCAGCAGCGGCACATGCAGATGCGGCCGCTCACCCACCGTGAACGCGACACAGACTTCCGGATAGAAGGTCTCGACACCCTGCGCCGCGAAGTAGCTGCCGGTATCGAAGAAAAGCCGGTAGTCGCCTGGATTCAGCCCGGCCGCAAGCTCTTTCACCCGACCGTCGGCATCGGTGAGCGCTTCGGTGAGCCGCTGGTCGCCGCGCATGAGCCACACGGCGACGCCCGCGGCGGGCACCCCACCCACAGCATCTAGGACGTGGGTACTCAGGCTCGTCACGGCGCCACCAGCGCCGCCAGGCGCAGACGGTTGATCTTCGCCAATTCTGTTCGCATGACCTGCCTTTCGGTAGACGAATCGTTGTCCAGCCGCGACCGCAATACCGCGAGCAACTCCTCGCCGCTGCGGCCTGCCGCGCAGACCAGGTAGATATGGCCGAATTTCGCCTCGTAGGCGCGATTGCCCTCGGCCAGCGCGGCGCGCACGTCCGCGCCCGCCACACCGGACTGTTCGCGCGCCGACGCCGCCGAGGTCGGGTGGTCGCCGATGCGCGGGTGATCGGCCAGTGCCTCGTCGATCTCATCGTCATCGAGGGCGGTCAATTCCGCATCGGCCGCCGCCAGCAGCGAGTCCGTGGTCGCGTAGGGACGCGCGGCCGCGATCGCCCGTGCCCAGCGTGGTGCGGAGCAACAGGCAAGCAATGTCTCTTCGGCAGTCGCCGCAGGTAGATCGTTGAAACCCGCGAGGCTCAGCCCTTCGCTCGTCATCGATCCAGCATCGCGCGATCCCCGCCATGCCGCCACCGATGTGCACTCCATCACGTCGGCGTGTCGTCGTCGCTGCGCTCCCCTGCCGTAATCGACCGGCAACATTGCGTCATTACCTTCGCTCACATGCCCCCAGTCGACCCGTCCGCGCACTCGTCGTGCACGGGCATCGTCCTCGCGGCGGGTGCGGGCACGCGATACGGCAAACCCAAGGCACTCGCCGAAAACGGCGCCTGGTTGCGCTCGGCGATCACCGCCCTGCGCGACGGTGGTTGCGATCCGGTGATCGTCGCGCTCGGCGCGACGGGACCCGATCCGGCCGCTGTCGGACTGCCCGACGGCACCGAGTGGCGGTGGGTCGCCGACTGGGCGACCGGACTCGCCGCGACGGTGCGCGCGGGCCTGCGCGCCGCCGGCGAAACCGGCACCCGTTATGTGGCGTTCTTGCCCGTCGACACCCCCGATATCGGGGCCGATGTGGTCGCCAGAGTGCTCGCCGCGGCGCGTTCGAGCCAGAGCGGACTTGCCCGTGCTGTGTTTCACGACACACCTGGACACCCCGTTGTGATAGAGAACAAGCACTGGGAAGCCATTTCAGAGGTAGCCGCAGGCGATACCGGGGCCGGTTCCTATTTGGGCGGTCGACAGGATATGGTGTGCGTCACGTGCGACGACTTGGCGACAGGGACCGATCGCGATTTCCCGGAAGTCGGCGCACGGTGATCGGAGTTGTGAGATATGCGCGATATCGTCGATGACCTTCTGCGAGTGTGGCATTCGGGCCGTACGGGCGGCCTCGCCACCGTGGTCCGTACCATCGGCACCAATTCCCTGCCCATCGGCTCCTCGATGCTCGTCACCCCCAACGGTGGCGTCTTCGGATCCATCGCCTCCGGCCGATTGGAAGAGACCGTCTACGAGGCGGCATTGGAAGCGGGCCGCACCGGCGTCCGGCAACTGCGTCGCTACAGCATGCTCACCGGTATGGAATCGAGCGCCGACGACGGCACGCTCGTCGATATCTTCGTAGAGCCGTTCTCCTGCCGCGATTTTCCCGAATTCCCCACCATCGCCGCCGATATCCAAGCCCATCGCCGGGTCACCGTGTTCACTGTGGTCTGGAATCAGGATCCCGATGTCATCGGCCAGCATCTGGTCACCGACCGCAAGCACGCGACCGAACTCGTCGCGCTGCCCGAGTCGGATCTGTTCGTCGCCTCGTACTGCCCGCCGCCGCGCCTGATCATCTTCGGCGCCAACGCCTACGCGGCCACCCTCGTCGCGCAGGCGCGGATGATCGGCTACCGGGTGAGCATCTGCGACTCGCGCCCCGAGTTCGCCGACCCGGCCTCGTTCCCCGGCGCCGAAGTGGTCGTCGACTGGCCGCACCGCTACCTCAACACCCTCTCGGCCGCGGGCGAGATCGACAGCAGCACCGCCATCGTCGTGCTGGCCAACGAGCCGCGCTTCGAGATCCCGCTGCTCACGGTCGCATTACGACTACCCGAGCTCGGATACCTAGCCGCGCTCGGCACCCCCGCCGACCAAGCCCGTCGCCTCGACGACCTGCGCGCGGGTGGCTTCGACGAGCCCACCCTGTCCCGCGTGCATGTGCCCGCAGGCCTGGAATCGGGCCCGCGCACCCCCGCCGAGACCGCCGTCTTCATCACCGCCGACTTCCTCGCCTCCCGCGCGGGTCTGCGCCTGGCCGCCCAGCGCGACTACCTCTCGACAGCCGCAGTGGGCATGGCGATATAGATCTGCGGCTGGAGCCGCTGGTTTGCGGCGCCTACTTCAAGCCAGGATTCTCGGCGTAGACCTCGCGGAGTACGGACAGGTCGAAGAGCTGGTCGGCCTTGATGTCGATCTTCGCGGTGCGCAGGGCGGCGATGTTCTGCTCGATCAGCGCGTCGGGCATCGAGAAGAGGCCGTCCGTCTCGGTCGTAGCCGAGACGACCAGGTCGTTCTGCGCGATGGCTTCCTCGGTCTGCTCGGCAAGGTCGAGTTTGAGGTCCTTGCCGTAGACCTCCACGGCCAGGCGCGCGGACTCGGCCGGGTTGGCGACGGCGTCCTTCCAGCCCTTGATCTGGGCGGTCAGGAAGGCCTTGAGCTTGTCGCGCTCGTTGTCGATGGTGTTCTGGGTGACGGTGAGCGTCTCGGCGACCAGTGGCAGACCGAAGTCGGCGAACAGGAAGTGGTCGTTGGCGAAGCCCTTGGCGGCCAGGGTGATCGGCTCGTTCGTCACGTAGCTCACCCAGCCGTCGACCTCACCGTTGGCCAGCGGGGTCGGATCGAACTGCGCGGGCACCACGGTCACCTCGCCCGGACTGATGCCGTTGGCGGCCAGCAGAGCGCTGAAGATGAGCTGGTTGGTGTCCTGCACACCGATCTTGCGGCCTTTCATATCCGCGGGCGATTTGATCGGTTTACCCGCCGAGCTGACGATCGCGAACGGGTTCTTCTGATAGGTCGCGCCGACGATCTTGGCGGGCAGGCCTTCGAGCACAGCGGGCGCGGTGGTCTGCGGCGCGGAAAGGCCGAGCCAGATCTTGCCGGTATCCAGGCCCGCTTCCACCGAAGTCGACGCCGCACCACCGGCGACGAGATCTACCGCACCGAATCCCGCATCCTTGAAATAGCCCTTCGAATCGGCGAAATACTCACCCGCGAATTCGATGTTCTTGATCCACGACAACTGGATAGCGACCTTGCCGAATTTCGAGCCGTCGTCGGTCGACCCGTTCGAGGAAGTACCCGAAGCGCCGCCACAGGCCGCGAGCAATCCGGCCCCGCCGAGCGCCGCGCCGGTCAATGCCGAAAATCGAAGAAAGGAACGACGGTCGATACTGTTCATACGCAGAATGTAGATTCGGCGCGTTTCGTTCTCTTTGCGGCCACGTTCCGCCGCTATTCCTACTTTCCCGCACTCGGACCGAAGCGCGCGAGCACCACGTTCTCGATCACGCCGACAATCGCGTACAGCAGCACCGACACCACCGTGACGACCACGATGGATGCCCACAGCCGGTTGTACTGGAACATCGGGATGGCCCGCACCAGGCTCGCGCCCAATCCTGTTCCACTGCCGAGCCATTCACCTAGCAGGGCACCGATCAACGCACCGGGGACCGAGACCCGCGCCGCGGCGAACACCGACGGCAGCGCGGCGGGCACCGCGACCATCCGCAGCCGCGTCCAGCGCGAGCCGCCGTAGGCGGTCACCAATTCCATTGCCTGTCTTGGTGCTTCACGCAGGCCGGTCATGATCATCACCAGGGCGGGGAAGAACACGACGATCGCCGTCAGGACGGTGACCCCCGCCGTGCCTCGGCCGAAGATCAGCACGACGATCGGGCTCAGGGCGACCAGCGGCACCGAACGCAACAGCATCGCGACCGGCATGAACGTCTGCCGCACAGCCGAATACAGCACGAACAGCGCGGCAACGCCGAGCGCGCCCGCCATTCCGACCGCGAAGCCCGATGCCGCGTCGCCGAGGGTGATCGCGAGGTCGTCGAAGATCGCCTGCCGTGCCGTCGGCGCACCCGCCGAGGTCACCAGGTAGGCCCAGACATCCGACGGTGTCTTGCCCACCCGTGGCCCGATCTGCGGGAACAGGCGAAGGAACAGCGTCCAGATGACGAGCAGCAGGATCAGCGAAGTCGCCAGCGGCAGCAGGAAACGGCCGATCCGGCGCACAACGGTGGTGGTCATCGCCCCTCCTCCACAGTCGTCCACGGCGTGATCAGCCGAGCCGCGCCCGCGACGAGCAGGTAGCCGAGCCCGGCCAATGCGGCGGCGGCGATCGCCATGCCCCAGGTGCGCGGCACGTTGTAGGCGGTCTGTGCCGCGGTGAGCGCGACTCCGATGCCGCTGTCGACGCCACCGAGGTACTCGCCGATGATCGCGCCGAGCACGGCCGACGGTGCGGCGATCTTCAAGGCGGCGAACGTATTCGGTAGTGCGGCGATGGATCGGACCCGGTACAGCTGCTGCCAGCGGCCACCGCCGTAGGCGCGCACCAGATCCAGGCTCGCCGGATCGGCCGAGCGCAAGCCACTCACCGCGCCGACCATGGTGGTGAAGAAGCAGTACATCGCGGCCAGGAACACCGTGGGCGTGCGTCCGCCGAACACCACCAGGATGATCGGGCCCAGCGCTACCAGTGGCGTGCAGTAGCTCAGGATGGCCAATTGGGTGGCGAGTGGTTCGATCCGCGGCACCAGCATGATCAGCGCCGCGATCCCGATCGCCAGCACGTTCCCCCACAGGAAGCCCTGCACCGCACCGATCGCGGTGACCTGGAAATTGGGCCCGTAGAGCCCCCACCCGTCCGACCACATGGCGGAAAGGACGCGCCACGGCGTAGGAATCGTCCCGCCTGCGGTTCCGGCGGCGGCCAGCGCCCACCACAGCGCGATCAGCACCCCCACGCCAAGCGCCCCGGCGACCCGGCCCGCGCCCGCATTCACGCGACCCCACCCCGCCCGAACAGCAGCTCGGACAGGTAGTCACAGAGCTTGTGGAATTCCGGGGTGCGCATCATCTCGGGGGTGCGCGGGCGCGGCAGGTCGATCTCGACCAGTTCCAGCACCCGGCCCGGTCGCGGACTCATCACCGCCACCACATCGGAGAGGAACACCGCCTCGCCGATCCCGTGGGTGACCATCAACGTGGTCGCGGGCTTCTCGGTCCAGATGCGCAGCAGTTCCAGGTTCAACCGCTGCCGGGTCATGTCGTCGAGCGCGCCGAACGGTTCGTCGAGCAACAACACCGAGGGCTGTACGACCAGTGCCCGCGCGATCGAAACCCGTTGGCGCATACCGCCGGACAACTGCGCGGGCTTGGCCTTCTCGAACCCTTCGAGGCCGACGAGCGCGATCAGTTCAGCGATCCGGTCCGGTTCGGCGGGCAGCCCAGCCACCTGCAACGGCAGCCGGATGTTGGACTCCACACTGCGCCACGGCAGCAGCGCCGAATCCTGGAACGCGATACCGAGCTGCGCTCCGCCGCGCAATTGTTCCGGCGTGAGCCCGTTGATGCGCGCGGTGCCCGCACTCGGTTCGTCGAGGCCGGCCAGAATCCGCAACACCGTCGATTTGCCACAGCCGGACGGCCCGAGCAATGACAGGAATGCACCGTGAGAAGTCCGCAAATCCACCGATTCCAGCGCGTTGACGGTGTCGCGTCCTACCTTGAAGGTCTTGCTCAACCCACTGATCTCGATCCCCGTACCCATGCTCGTCACCATAAGAGCGGCTGGTTGCGGCGGCATTTCCGAATCGGAGCCAAGATTGCGACCCCGTAAACCGTGCTCGAGGTCACCCATAAAAGTGAACCGGTAACGATTCTGTCGTGTGAGAGGACATAGAGTGTCGGAGGATCTGACAGCCCTGCAGGCGTTGAGCGCATATGCTCTCGGCGACCGGGGGAAGCACTGCGATGACGTGCCCGACAGGGCCCGTGGACTGGAACCGACTGTTCGATGAAGCTCTCTGCACTACGTACCGTGGCCGCGCTGCGCACCACCGCCGTGGCTCTGACCGCCGCGTTGTCGGTGGCCGTTGTCGCCGGTGGCGCCGCCACCGCCGCACCCGAGAAGCCCTCAGCCGTGTCGTCCATCGTCAAAGACGGACGCGTGTGGCACCTGAAGGTGTATTCGGCGGCGATGAAGAAGGACATCACGATCGACGTGCAGCGTCCCGTCGACGAGTCCAAGCCCGCCCCCAACTTCTACATGCTCAACGGCCTCGACGGCGGTGAGGGCACCGCCAGCTGGGCCGCGCAGACCCAGGCGCTCAGCTTCCTGGCCGACAAGCAGGTCAATGTGATCCAGCCGATCGGCGGTCGCGGCAGCTACTACACCGACTGGAAAGCCGAAGACCCGAAGCTGGGTCTGAACAAGTGGAGCACCTTCTTCACCCAGGAGCTTCCGCCGCTGCTCGACGGCGCCCTGAACTCGACCGGCCTGAACTCGCTGGCCGGTCTGTCCACCTCCGGCACCTCGGTGCTGCAGCTGGCCGAGGCCAACCCGGGTCTGTTCAAGTCCGTCGCCGCCTACAGTGGCTGCGCGCAGATCGCCGACCCGATGGGCAAGCAGGCGGTCAAGTTCTCCGTGGAGACCTGGGCCGGTGGCAAGACCGCGAACATGTACGGCCCGGACAACGATCCGGCGTGGGTCGAGAACGACCCGGTCATCAACGCCGAGAAGCTGCGCGGCACCAACCTCTACATCTCCAGCGGTAGCGGCATGCCGACCAACGCCGACGTCGCCTACTACCTCAACGGTTCCCCCGGCCCGATGGGCGTGATCAACCTCGGTCTCGGTATCGGCATCGAAGCGGCGACCAACGCTTGCACGCAGAACCTGAAGGCCAAGCTGGACTCGCTGAACATCCCGGCGACCTACCAGTTCACCCCGATGGGCACCCACTACTGGCCGTACTGGGAGCAGGCGCTGCACGAGTCGTGGCCGCTGCTCGCTCAGGGCATGGGCATCTGATTTCCCACTGAAAGCGGGAGGCATCCGGATTCGGATGCCTCCCGTTTTTGCGTTGTGGGCAGCTACGTCGTCGGCGCGACCGCGGTGCGCACCGTGAGCCCGGAGCGGATGAAATAGGCGATCTCCTCGCAGATCTCGTCGACCGAGATCGCGTCACCGGGAACGGTGGCGTGCACCATCTCCTGCGCAAGCGAATTCACCGCGCCGATTACCGCGAGGCCGAACAGGTGCAGGCTGCGCGATTCCGCTTCGCCGCGCTCGGCGGCGCGTTGCGCTTCGCGGGTGAGCAGTGCCGAAATCGACCGCCGCTGCGCGCGCCGCCATTCCTCCACCACCGGACTCACGCCGACGACCTCGACGTAGAACACCCGCGCCGCCCGGCGATCACGGCAGGTCACCGCGAGGAACGCGCGGAAACTCTCCACCACGCGCACCACCAGCGGCTGTTCACTGGTACTTTCCAATGCCTCGTCGAGGCGGCGCAGCGCGGCCGCGTTCAACCTGTCGACGAGTGCGATCAACAATGCCTCGCGGCTACCGATGTCTTCGTAGAAACTGCGGGTCGACACATTCGCGGTCGAGCACAGCCGCTCGATCGAGGTCGACGAATATCCCTGGGTGCCGAATAGTTCCAGCGCCGCGTCGGTCAACCTGTTGCGGCGTAGCGCGACTCGCTGCTGGCGCGACAATCCACCGTAACTACGACCACTATCGGTTACATCCGCACGCCGAACCACGGATGCATGCTAGCGCGCGATCGCCCGGCAGCCAGGCGATTCGCCATTGTCACGGTGAATTGCGCTGGCACACGGGAATTGTCGAAGCTCCGGCGATCAATTCTGTTCGGTAGTTGGTTCGCCGTCGTCGAGCGGTTCGGCCAACGGCCAGCCACCGGCCGCCAGATGCGAAGCCACGCGCGAGACATCGGCGGGCGCGGGCTGCTCCTTCGCGAAATCGGCGATGGCCGCTTCGATTTCGGCCTCGCTGATCGACTCCCGATTCGGATTCGCCTCCACCAGTTTCTCCCCGATCACCACCACCTCGTAGTCGGTGAGGTGGCGGTGCAGCACCGCGAACAACGCGACGTAGTCCGACTGCGGAATGCCCTGCGGATAACCGGCACGCAACCAGCCGAGCACCCGCGAGAGCAGATTGCCGCGGACCGGCGGGCTCGGCGGGGTGGGGTTCGGATCGGTCATGGCGTCCTCACTCATGCTTGGCCGAACAGGTGGATGCCGAACTGATGGGCGATGAATGCCTTGGCGGTGAACAGGATTCCGGAGATCACCACGATGACGATGAGGACCAGGCAGATCAGCGCACCAGCCAGCGCCGGATAGTTGCGCTGCACCCGGCCCTCGGCGTCGACGGTCTCGGCATTGGCCCACCACCGCACGGCGTAGGCGAAGACCGCGGGTACGCCCGCGCCGAAGATCAGTGCGGCGAGCACCACTTCCCACAGTGAACTCAGATTGGTGATCACGGTGTGCACGATCGCTCCCCTCTACCCGGCATGGTTCTGGTCGATCGGCGACGGTGCCGAGACGGGTGGCTGATGACCCTCGGGCCATTCGTTCACATTGTGGGTGCCGACCGGGTCCCGGCGCGACCGGAGGTAGATCCCGAGCGACCCCGCGATCAGCAGGCCGAACACCACGAGAACGCCGGCGAGACCGCCGATGAGGTGCGCGATCGCCCAGCAGATCGCGCCGACGATGCCGGCCATCGGCAGGGTGAGCAGCCAGGCGACGGCCATCCGGCCCATCACCCGCCAGCGCACCTCGGCGCCCTTGCCGATGCCGGTACCGAGGATCGCGCCGGTCGCGGTCTGTGTGGTCGACAGCGGCAGGCCGAAGTGCGCCGAGGTGAGAATGATGGCCGCCGAGGTCGACTCCGCGGCCAGGCCCTGCGGCGACTCGATCTCGACCAGACCCTTGCCGAGGGTCCTGATGATCCGCCAGCCACCGAGATAGGTGCCGAGGGCGATCGCGACCGCGCAGGCCGACATCACCCACAGCGGCATGTGGTCGTCTTTGTCCAGCGAGCCGTAGGCGACCAGCGCGAGGAAGATGACGCCCATCGTCTTCTGCGCGTCGTTGGTGCCGTGCGCCAGCGAAACCAGCGAGGCCGAGCCGATCTGCCCCCAGCGGAAGCCCTCGTCGGTCTTTCCCCGATCGACACCGTGGGTGATCCGATACACCAGGAACGTGCCGATGGCCGCGACCACGGCCGCGATCGCCGGCGCGAGCAGCGCGGGCAACACGATCTTGATCAGCACTCCGTCCGAACCCGATGCCCAGATCACCCCGTTCCAGCCGAGCGCGGCGATCGTCGAGCCGATCAAGCCGCCGAACAGCGCGTGCGAGGAACTCGACGGCAAGCCGAGCAGCCAGGTGAACAGGTTCCACAGGATGCCGCCGACCAGGCCGGCGAAGACGATGACCAGCAGGTCGTGTCCGCTCACTTCGTTCAACTGCACGATGCCCTTTGCCACCGTCGCCGCTACCGACACCGACAGAAACGCACCGATCAGATTCAGCACTCCCGAGAGCGCGACCGCGGTCTTCGGCTTCAGCGCTCCGGTGGCGATCGAGGTCGCCATGGCATTGGCCGTGTCGTGGAATCCATTGGTGAAGTCGAATGCGAGAGCTGTGACGATGACGATCAACAGGACCATTAGTTCGGCGCTCACCCGAACAGTGTGTCGTATGCCGCCGCCGGATTGCCAAACTGTTGCGGGTAAGTCGCCCGAACACCAGGTGAGCTCAGCCGAGTGCGCGCACCGCATCGATAGTGTCAGCCTGCGCGGGTTCCTTGTCCGGCCGATAACGAACCACTCTGGAACGAACCACTCTGGCGAAGCGCAGCGCCACCCCACCCGGATATCGGGTACTGGTCTGGACGCCGTCGAGGGCGATCTCGACGACGAGTTCGGGGCGCACGTACACGGTCTGACCGTCGCGGTGGGTTTCGTGGCGTGGGAATTCCTCGGTCTGCCAGCGCAGCAGCTCGTCGGTGAGGCCCTTGAAGGTCTTGCCGACCATCACCGGCTCACCGGTCTCCGGATCACGGGCGGCCAGATGCAGGTTGGACAGGAACCCGGTGCGGCGGCCGTAGCCCCATTCGGCGCCGATCACCAGCAGGTCGAGGGTGTGCGCGGGTTTGACCTTCTGCCAGGCCTTGCCGCGTCGGCCCGCGGCGTAGGTGGCATCGAGCGCCTTGACCATCACGCCCTCGTTGCCGACGGCCAGTGCGTCGTCGTAGCAGTCGGCGGCGGCTTCCGGCGTCGGCGCGATGAGGGCGGGGATGCTGTGTTCGCCCGCGACCTGCTCGAGCGCGACGCGGCGGACGCGCAGTGGTTCATCGATGAGGTCGACACCGTCGAGGTGCAGGCAGTCGAAGAAGTAGGGATGCAACCGGCGTGGATCGCCGATGGTGGCGAATCGGCTCATCGTTTCCTGGAACGGGCGCGGGCGGCCCGAGTCGGTGAGGGCGAGGGTTTCGCCGTCGAGGACCACGGTGGTGCAGTCGAGGGCTCTGACCAGGTCGACGAGTTCGGGGACGCCGGTGGTGATGTCGCGCAGGGTTCTGGTGAAGACCCACACCTGGTCGCCGTCGCGGTGCACCTGGATGCGGGCGCCGTCGAGCTTGTGTTCGACACTGATGTCGGAGCCCAGTTCGGCGAGGGCCTCGTCCAGTGAGCCGCCCGGTGACGCGAGCATCGGCGCTACGGGGCGTCCTACCTCGAGCCGGAATGCGGACAGTGCTTGTTCGCCCCCGGCGAGCGCGGCGATCGCCGTGGTGGGCAGCTGGCCCGAGAGCATGTGGGCCCGGCGCACCACATCGACGGGGATACCGGTGGATTGCGCGAGCGCCTCGACGACGATCGCGGTGAGCGCGCCCTGACGCAGTTCACCGGTGAGCAGGCGGATCAGGAAGGACTGCTCCTGCTCGGTCGCTGCGGTGAAGAGCGCGGTCAGCAATTCGCGGCGCCGGTTGGCCGAGCCTTTGCCGTTGAGCCCGGTGAGCTGGGAGAAGATGTCGTCCACCGCGCCGACGGTGAGGCTCGCGTCGCTGCTCGGTGGCGTATCCAGCCCGGTCACCGTGCGCCAGCCTGCCCCGATCCGGCCCTGCACCAGCTCACCGGACAGCCACGCCACCACGGTGCCGATCTCGGACGGCCCCGCGGCACCGAAAAGGTCGGCCAGCGTGGCGGTTTTCGCCTTGCGCGACCTGGTCGCTCGCACGGCCGCGGAGGCCGTGACGACATCGCTGAACAGCACCTCACGACAGTATCGCGAGGGTGTGACACAGAGCTCGTACCCGTTGTTAAGAATCCATTGGCAAGCCTGCGAAAACGCCCTTAAACTGGACATATGGCCAAGACCTATGTCGGTGCGCGGCTGCGCCAGCTGCGCACCGAACGTGGGCTGAGCCAGGTCGCGCTCGCGCAGAAACTGGAGATCTCGGCCAGCTACCTGAACCAGATCGAACACGACGTGCGACCGCTCACCGTGCCGGTGCTCACGCGCATCAACGAGGTCTTCGGCGTCGACCCCACCTTCTTCTCCGCCCAGGACGACACCCGCCTCATCGCCGAGTTGTCCGAAGTCGTGCTCGATGCCGAGCTGGGTATCGAGGCCGACACCCAGCAGATCGCCGACATGGTGTCCGCGCATCCGTCGATGGCGCGCGCCCTGGTGGCCATGCACAACCGCTACCGCAACACCAGCGCGCAGCTGGCCGCCGCCACCGAGGACCGGTTCGCCGACGGCTCCGGCAGCGCCGCGATCAGCAAGCCGCACGAGGAAGTGCGCGACTACTTCTATCAGCGGCAGAACTACATCCACGAATTGGATACCGCCGCAGAGGATCTCACCGCGCGCATCCGGTTCCACGGCGGCGAGGTGAGCACCGAGATCGTGCGCCTGCTGCGCGCGCATGGCGTGCGGATCAACGAGCGCATCGACCTCGGCGAGGGGGTGCTGCACAACTTCGACCCCGAGACCAAACAGCTCGAGATCTCCCCGCACCTGTCCGGCGGACAGCGCACCTTCAAACTCGCCGCCGAACTCGCCTACCTCGAATGCGGCCCGCTACTCGAAAAGCTGGTCGACGAAGGAAATTTCGCCTCCGACGCCTCGCACAAACTCGCGATGCTCGGACTGGCGAACTACTTCGCGGCCGCGATGGTCTTGCCTTACACGCACTTTCACGAAGTAGCCGAGAACTTCCGCTACGACATCGAGCGGCTGTCGGCCTTCTTCTCGCAGAGTTTCGAAACCATCTGCCACCGCCTCTCGACCCTGCAACGACCGACCCTGCGCGGCGTCCCCTTCTCCTTCGTCCGCGTCGACCGTGCGGGCAATATGTCGAAACGCCAGTCCGCCACCGGTTTCCACTTCTCGGCCAGCGGCGGCACCTGCCCGCTGTGGAATGTCTACGAGACCTTCGCCTACCCCGGCAAGATCATGACCCAGATCGCCCAGATGCCCGACGGCCGCAAGTACCTGTGGATCGCCCGCACCGTCGAACGCCGCGCCACCCGCTACGGCCAACCCGGCAAGACCTTCGCCATCGGCCTCGGCTGCGAACTGCGCCACGCGGGCCGCGTCGTCTACGCCGACGGCATCGACCTCGGCGAAGCCAACGCCACCCCCATCGGCGCCGGCTGCCGAGTCTGCGTCCGCTCCAACTGCCCCCAGCGCGCCTTCCCCCCGCTGGGCAAGGCCCTCGACATCAGCGAACACCGCAGCTCGGTCTCGCCCTATCTCATCAAGTAGCGTCGCCCGCTCAGAAGGCTTCCTCCGGGACGGCCATGATGTCGTTGTCGATGGTGGCGAGGATGTTCTTGGTAGCGGTGAGTCCGGGGAGGACGTTCTTGGCGAAGAAGCTCGCCGCGGCGACTTTGCCCTGGTAGAACGGGCGATCCTGCGGTGCGGCGTCGGAGGCGAGGGCGGCGGCCGCGATGTCGGCCTGGACCAGCAGGCGCCAGGCGATGAGGAGGTCGCCGACCGACATCAGGAAGCGCACCGAGCCGAGGCCGACCTTGTAGAGCTCGGTGGGCTCGGTCCCGCCCGCCATGGCGTACCCGGTGAGGGTGGCGGCCATGGCGCCGACATCGGCCTGGGCGGTGCGCAGCAGCGCGCGCTCGGCGGCGAAGCGGCCGGTGTCGTTGTCGAGGTAAACACTGATCTGAGCGTTCACGTGGGCCAGGGCGACGCCGCCATCACGCACGATCTTGCGGAAGAAGAAGTCCTGGGCCTGGATCGCCGTGGTGCCCTCGTAGAGCGAGTCGATCTTGGCGTCGCGGATGTACTGCTCGATCGGATAGTCCTGCAGATAGCCGGAGCCGCCGAAAGTTTGCAGAGACTCGGTGAGCAACTGGTAGGCACGCTCGGAGCCGACACCCTTGACGATCGGCAGCAGCAGATCGTCCACGCGGTGCGCGGTCTCCGGATCGGCACCGGATACCAGCTGCGCCACATCCTCGTTCTGATGCGCGGCGGTATACAGATACACCGCGCGCAGCCCCTCCGCGTAGGCCTTCTGCATGGCCAGCGACCGGCGTACATCGGGGTGATGGGTGATGGTCACGCGCGGCGCCGCCTTGTCGGCGATCTGCGTGAAATCCGAGCCCTGCACCCGCGTCTTGGCGTACTCCAGCGCGTTCAGATACCCGGTCGACAACGTCCCGCACGACTTCACACCCACCGTCATCCGCGCGTTCTCGATCACCTCGAACATCTGGGCGATGCCGTCGTGCACCTCGCCGACCAGCCAGCCCTTGGCGGGCACCGCGGTGCCGCCGAAGGTCATCTCGCAGGTCGGCGATGATTTGATCCCCATCTTGTGCTCGACCCCGGTCACATACACACCGTTGCGGTCGCCCAGTTCCAGCGTCTCGGGATCGAAGAGGAACTTCGGCACATAGAACAGCGAAAGCCCCTTGGTACCGGGACCGGCGCCTTCCGGCCGCGCGAGCACCAGGTGGAAGATGTTCTCCGCCAGATCACCCACGTCACCGCCGGAAATGAACCGTTTCACTCCCTCGATGTGCCACGACCCGTCGGGCTGCGGCACGGCCTTGGTGCGGCCGGCGCCGACATCGGATCCGGCGTCGGGCTCGGTGAGCACCATGGTGGCCTGCCACCCGCGCTCGAACCCGCCACGTGCCCAGCGCTTCTGCTCGTCGTTGCCGACCCCGTAGAGCACCGAGCCCATCAGCGGGCCCATGTTGAAGAAGCTGGCGGCCGGATTGGCGCAGATGATGAGCTCGTTGATCGCCCACATCAGCACATTCGGGGCGGCCGTGCCGTCCATGCCTTCCGGCATCCCGAGGCGGTACCAGCCCGCCTCGTGCACCATGTTCACCGTCTTGCGCAACGGTTCGGGCACGGTGATGTCGTAGGTATCGGGGTGGAAGACCACCGGGTGCCGGTCGGCCTCGGCGAACGAGTCCGCGATCGGCCCCTCGGCCAGGTGTTTCACCTCGTCGAGGAGTTGGCGCACCGTATCGGAGTCCAGGTCGCCGTAGGCGCCGGTGTCCAGGAGTTTGTCGAGGTTGAGCACCTCGAACAGATTGAACTCGATGTCACGCACGTTCGCCTTGTAGTGCCCCACTGGGCCCTCCTCGACTGACCGCACACGGCCCGATTGCCGCGTGGCTCGGCTGCTCGACGTCGTACAAATCGAAGCGTGCCGTATCGCCACATCCCTACGCAACCGTAGGCAAGCCGATCCTCAGTCGACCGTTCGGCGAACAATTCACATGGATGAAACAGACGAAACGGGCACGTGACCGGAAGACATTCGGGTGCAACAAGTTCCATCTACTGTCTCGAATCACGAATACAGCAGCTGTATACAACTCGGTGTACATCCAGTCGCCGGGGAGCAGCGGTGGTGTTCGTTGTGGCGCGTGTGGCGCCGCCGTTACACCTGATGAGGAGAACCGCCCATGTCTGAATCCCGTTTGGTCAAGGCACTTGCCGTGCCTGCCGCGGTGGCCGTTGCCGGCCTGTTGCTCACCGGCTGTGGTGCGCGCGACGACGCGTCGACCGGCTCGACCGCCGCCTCCTGCGTCGATACCACCAAGGACACCATCAAGGTGGGCTCGCTGCACTCGCTGTCGGGCACCATGGCCATTTCCGAAGTGACCGTGGCCAATTCGACCAAGCTGGCGATCGACCAGATCAACGCGGCGGGCGGTGTCCTCGGCAAGAAGATCGAGATCGTGCTCGAGGACGGTGCGTCGGACCCGAAGACCTTCGCCGAGAAGGCCGAGAAGCTGATCAGCTCCGACTGTGTCGCTTCGGTATTCGGCGGTTGGACCTCATCGAGCCGTAAGGCCATGAAGCCCAAGTTCGAGAACCTGAACTCGCTGCTCTACTACCCCGTGCAGTACGAGGGCCTGGAAGATTCCAAGAACATCTTCTACACCGGCGCCACCACCAACCAGCAGATCATCCCCGCGCTGGACTACCTGAAGCAGAAGGGCATCAAGTCCCTCTACCTGGTCGGCTCGGACTACGTCTTCCCGCAGACCGCCAACCGCGAGATCAAGGCCTACGCGGCGGCCAACGGCATCGAGATCAAGGGCGAGGACTACACCCCGCTCGGCTCCACCGACTTCTCCACAATCATCAACAAGGTGCGTGCCGCCAAGGCGGGCGCGGTGTTCAACACTCTCAACGGTGACTCCAACGTCGCCTTCTTCCGCGAGTACACCAACGCGGGCCTGAAAGCCGCTGAGATGCCGGTGGTTTCGGTGTCGATCGCCGAGGAAGAGGTCGCCGGTATCGGTGCGCAGAACATCGCGGGCCAGCTGACCGCCTGGAACTACTACCAGACCGTCGACTCCCCGGCGAACAAGAAGTTCGTCGCCGACTACAAGGCCGCCTTCGGCGCCGACAAGCCCACCTCCGACCCGATGGAAGCCGCCTACGCCTCGGTCTACCTGTGGAAGAACACCGTCGAGAAGGCGAAGTCGTTCGCGGTGGCCGACATCCAGGCCGCGGCCGACGGCGTGAGCTTCGACGCCCCGGAAGGCACCGTCACCATCGACGGTTCCAACCACCACATCACCAAGACCGCCCGCATCGGTGAGATCCGCCCCGACGGCCTGATCTACACCGTCTGGGATTCCGGCAAGGCCATCACCCCCGACCCGTACCTGAAGTCCTACGAGTGGGCCAAGGGCCTGAAGTAAACAGCCCGATAGATGTGGGACGCGCGGCTCGCGCGTCCCACATCGCCCCATTTTCAAGGAGTCCACTGCAATGGACGTGCTGATCAGTCAGCTCTTCACCGGGTTGAGTCTGGGATCCATTCTTCTGCTCGCCGCGCTCGGCCTGTCACTGACCTTCGGTCAGATGGGCGTCATCAATATGGCGCACGGCGAATTCATCATGGCCGGTTGCTACACCACTTATGTTGTGCAACAGGTGTTCTCGTCGGCCGGAGTTTCGCTGGTCGTGTCCCTGCTGATGGGCTTCCTCATCGGCGGCCTGCTCGGCGCCGCCCTGGAAATGGGGCTGATCCGCCACATGTACGACCGACCGCTGGACACGCTGCTCGTCACCTTCGGTGTCGGGCTCGTGCTGCAGCAGGCCGCGCGTGACATCTTCGGCGCACCGGCCAAGAACGTGCTGGTACCCGAATGGCTCAGTGGCGGAATCACTATCGCGGGCGCGGTCGTGCCGAAGACCCGCATCTTCATCCTCGTGCTGGCGATCGTCGCGGTGACCACCCTGGCCGCCGTGCTCAAGACCACGCCGATGGGCCGACGGATTCGCGCCGTCGTGCAGAACCGCGGACTTGCCGAAACCAGCGGAATCTCGAGCAGATTCACCGATATCAGCACGTTCTTCATCGGCTCCGGGCTGGCCGGTGTCGCCGGTGTCGCGCTCACCCTGATCGGCTCGACCAGTCCCACCATCGGCCAGAGCTATCTGATCGACGCGTTCCTGGTGGTCGTGATCGGTGGACTCGGTCAGATCAAGGGCACGGTGATCGCGGCGTTCGCGCTCGGCCTGCTCAACTCGTTCATCGAATACTCCACCACCGCGTCCATCGCGAAGGTGATCGTGTTCGTGCTGATCGTCATCTTCCTGCAGGTCCGCCCGCAGGGCCTGTTCACCGTGCGGACGAGGAGCCTGGCATGACCGCACTCACCGAACGTCGCCGCGCTCACCCGCGACTCACGCCCCTGGCCGGGTTCGCCGTTGCCGCCATCCTGCTGTTCGCCGTCGCACCGGCGGTGCTGAGCGACTTCCGCCTCAACCTGCTCGCCAAGTTCCTCTGCTTCGCCATCGTCGCGGCCGGGATCGGATTGGCCTGGGGCCGTGGCGGAATGCTCACCCTGGGGCAGGGTGTGTTCTTCGGCATCGGCGCCTACATCATGGCCATGCACATGCAGCTCGCCGACGCCGCCCGCTTGGGCAACGACGTCCCCGAGTTCATGGAGATCTCCGGCATCAGCGAACTCCCCGGTTTCTGGCAGCCGTTCAGTTCCGCGCCGGTCGCCATTCTCGGCATCCTGGTGCTGCCCGCGCTGGTCGCCGCCGTGCTCGGTTACGGCGTGTTCAAGCGCCGGGTACGTGGCGCCTACTTCGCCATCCTGAGTCAGGCGCTGGCCGCGGCGCTGGCGATCCTGCTCACCGGTCAGCAGGCCATCGGCGGCTTCACCGGTCTGTCGGACTTCCGCTCCTTCTTCGGATTCCGGCTCTCGGACCCGGCCAACCGGCAGATGCTGTTCTTCATCGCCGCGGGCACGCTGCTCGTGGTGGTAGCGCTCATCCGTCAGCTCAATCGCAGCCGCTACGGCGAACTGCTGGTCGCGGTGCGTGACGCGGAGGAGCGCGTGCGATTCCTCGGCTACGACCCGGCCAATATCAAGATCGTCGCCTATGTGGTGGCGGCGTTCCTGGCCGGTATCGCCGGTGCGCTGTTCACCCCGATCGTCGGCATCATCTCCCCCGCCGACATCGGCGTCATCCCGTCGATCGCCTTCCTGATCGGCGTCGCCATCGGTGGCCGCACCACGCTGCTCGGACCGGTTCTCGGTGCGATCGGGGTGGCCTGGGCGCAGACCTCGCTGTCGGAGTCGTTCCCGTCGGGCTGGACCTACATGCAGGGCGTGTTGTTCATCGTGGTCGTCGGGTTCATCCCCGCCGGTCTGGCCGGGCTGTGGCCGATGCTGAAGGGCTGGCTCGACAGCCGCAAGAAGCTGCCACCCGCACCGGAAGAGCCCGCCGCCGTCGTCACCGAGGAGAAGGTGCAAGCGC
The DNA here is from genome assembly GCF_042719755.1 of Nocardia sp. NPDC058519. Classification (NCBI taxonomy): domain Bacteria; kingdom Bacillati; phylum Actinomycetota; class Actinomycetes; order Mycobacteriales; family Nocardiaceae; genus Nocardia; species Nocardia sp. NPDC058519. Next base: position 68,014 of record NZ_JBHXNK010000013.1, read on the forward strand.
GATGACACACGAACCCAAAGCGGGCGGCAACGCCGGCATGGACAGCGACTACCTCGAAATCCGTGGCCTCTCGGTCAGTTTCGATGGCTTCAAGGCGGTCACCGATGTCGATCTCACGGTGCTGCAGGGTGACCTGCGGTTCCTGATCGGCCCGAACGGCGCGGGCAAGACCACGCTGATCGACGCCATCACCGGCCTCGTCCCGGCGACCGGTTCGGCGCAGAAGTCGGGCACCGAACTACTCGGCAAGAAGGTGCACCAAATCGCGCGCCTCGGCATCGGGCGGACCTTTCAGACGGCCAGAGTGTTCGAGCAGCTCACGGTGTTGCAGAACCTGGATATCGCCGCGGGCGCCGGACGTTCGGCATGGTCGCTGCTGCGCACCCGCAAGTCGGTCCTGCCGAGCATCGAAGAGGCCTTGGAGACAACGGGTCTCACCGCGCTGCGCGACAAACCCGCCGGGGTACTCGCGCACGGGCAGAAGCAGTGGCTCGAGATCGGCATGCTGCTCGTGCAGAACGCGTCGGTGCTGCTGCTCGACGAGCCCGTGGCAGGAATGAGTGCCGAGGAGCGCGAGGAGACCGGAAACCTGCTGCGCCGCATCGGTGGTGACCGCGTGGTGATCGTCGTCGAGCACGACATGGACTTCATGCGGTCCTTCGCCAGCTCGGTCACCGTGCTCGCGGGCGGCAAGGTACTCAGCGAGGGCAGCGTCGAACAGGTGCAGGCCGACCCGAAGGTGCAGGAGGTCTACCTCGGCACCGCGAATCTGACTGCGACAGACAAGGAGTCGGCCGATGCTTGAACTTCACGACATCCGTTCCGGGTACGGGCGCACGGAGGTCATCCACGGCGTGAGCATGACCGTGCCCGACGACAGCGTCGTCGCGATCATGGGCCACAACGGCGCGGGCAAGACCACGCTGCTGCGCGCCGCCGTGGGTCTGCTGCCCACCAAGTCGGGGACCATCACCTTCGACGGCGAGAAGATCACCAAACTCTCACCCTCGCAACGGGTCAAGCGCGGCATCGGCTACGTGCCGCAGGGCCAGCAGAGCTTCGGGCAGCTGACCACCGCCGAGAACCTGCAGGTGGTCGCGGACGGACGCAAACGGGGCAAGGCGCTGATCGACGAATCCCTCGACCTGTTCCCCGCGCTGCGTGAGCTGCTCACCCGCAAGGCGGGCCTGCTCTCGGGCGGGCAGCGTCAGCAATTGGCCATCGCGCGGGCGCTGATCACCGAGCCGAAGCTGCTCATCCTCGACGAACCGACCGAGGGCATCCAGCCGTCGGTGGTCGCCGAAATCGAGCGAACCATCATCGAATTGACGCAGCGCGGTGGTTTGAGCGTGCTGCTGGTGGAGCAGCACATCGGCTTCGCACTGCAGGCCGCACAGCAGTACTACGTGCTGCACTCGGGGCATCTCGGCTCGACCGGTGCAGGCGGGGCAGGCGCGGAATCCGCGGTCCGCGCGGCGATGGCGATCTGATCGCAGCGGCGCACATGGCCGGGCGGGGATCGGGCGAGGACGCACGTCCCGCCGGCGGCGGGCGGCGGGTACCGCTGGCCGCGCGCGTCTACGACGAACTCCGCCACGACCTCGCCACCGGAGAACTGGCACCGACCGAGCGGCTGCGCGCCGAACGGCTGGCCCAGCGCTACGGCGTCTCGCGCACCCCGGTGCGCGAGGCGCTGGCCCGGCTCCAGGCCGACGGGCTCGTGCAGCGCCATCCCGATGGGCTCTACCTGTACCGGCCTCGTCTGAACGAACTCGACGAGCTCTACGAGCTGCGAATCGTGCTGGAATCCCGCGGTTTTCAGCGCATCGCCGCCGGTGGTTCCGTACAGGTACACATCCCGACCGAGCACGACCTGCCCACCGTGCGCGCCGAGCTGGCCCGCTGGCTCGAATACCGCGACACCCCACCGGAACCCGGACCCGACCTGGTCGCCGCCGACGAGCGGTTCCACACCGAACTACTCATGGCGGCGGGCAATTCCGCCCTCGCCGAGGCACTGGCAGCCGTCTACCTGCGGGTTCGCCCGGTTCGCACCATGGATGTGCCCACCGCCGAACGGGTGGCGGCCATGACGGCCGATCACATCACCATCGCCGAACAGGTGCTGGCAGGCGACGACGAACAGGCCCTGCGCACCCTCACCGCCCACATCGATTCCTCCCGCGCTCACGTTCGGGTGCGTGCCGAACAGGCGATCGCCTTCACGAAACTCGGTCGCGCCGTGCGAGATTGATCAACAGTCGCGCTGGAACGGCCAGCATTCGGTCTTGCGCGGCGGCGCCGACGTGGGCGCGCGGTTCGTCGAGGTCTGCGAAGTGTCCGACAACGGGCGCGGATCGGGCGAGTCCTGCAACAACGCCACGCCGACCGACACGAAGACGACGAAGATGCCGAGCAGCGCGGCGGCGAACATCGCGATGCCGACGAGCTTTCCCCGGCGCGACGGATCAGCGGGCGGGACGGGCTCGCTGAACTTGCGCACCTGCGGCACCACCGGCGTCGGCGCGGGCCGATTGTTCGCGAAACCCTCCTCGGCCAGCTCGGCGCGCGACGGCACCTCGGCCACCCCGAGCGTCGCGCAGGTGTTGAGCACCCGATCGATCGTCCATTCGCGTGGCCCCGCAGAGAACCCCTCGAGGTATACCCGCAGCTCATGTGCGTCGACGCTGTTCGCGACCAGCACATCGAGCCCCGGCCGCAGCGCGGTGCGCGCGGGCCGGACGACCACGCCGCGATACGGCACGAGCACCACCGCGCCGGATACATGCCTGCTGTCCTGCAACGCCTGTTCCAGCGCGACGCGAACCGCGTGCACCCCGTGCTCGACCCGGTCGGTGAGACCGTTCGACGGCTCGGCTTCCAAATCCAGCGGGCTGTCGCTGATCCGCCACGCGCCGTCGGCGGTAGCGGTGAGCAGCCCGCTCTGCCGCCGCCGGAAGCCCTTCACCTCGAGCACCGTGATGCCGCGCGGCGTCACGATCACCCCGCCCAGCCGCCGGTCACCCACCCGGCACTCGACCAGCGCGAGCCCCGTACTCGGATAGGCGCGCAGGCAATCGACGAGCTCGCGCTCGGCGCCGGTGAGCTCGGCACCCGGTCTGATCCGAACCAGCATGTGCGATGTTCCCCTAGTGCTGCGACCTCACACCGCCGCTGCGCGCTGCGGTACTCACCGATCATGACGCGCAACTGTTCCGAAAACCACTGGAAACCAAAGAAAACCGGCACGAATACAGGACTGGCCCCCCGAGCCGATACCGACGACTACGCTGGCGACCCGGACCGACGATGTTCGAGAAGACAGGTGGACCAGAGATGGATGCAGCGCCCCTACCACGCGTTTCACCGGGCCGGTTCGGTGAACTCGGGCCGATCAACTGGGTTGTCTGGCAAGTGCTTTCCCGCGCGGCGGGCACCGACGACGCGCACCTGTTCAGCACCCTCGGTCGCACGGGTGGGCTGTTTCGCGGCTGGCTGCACTTCTCCGGCAAGCTGATGCCGGGCGGCAAGTTGCCGCGCGCGGAGGCCGAATTGGTGATCCTGCGCGTGGCACAGCTGCGCAAGTGCGACTACGAAGCCGATCATCATCGCAGGCTGGGGCGCAAAGCGGGGCTGTCGGCCGTCGAGATCGAGCGGGTCGGCGCAGGTCCAGAGGCCGAGGGCTGGACACCTCGGCAGCGGGCATTGCTCGATGTCGTCGATCAGCTGGTGACCACCCGGAATGTGGACGACGCGGCGTGGGCCGAGCTGGCCGAGCACTACGACGAGCGGGTGCTGATCGAGATCGTGCTGCTGATCAACCAGTACGAAGGTCTGGCGTCGACCATCACGACCCTGCGGATCGAGCGCGACAAATTCTGAGAGTGTGACCTAGGTCATATGGCGGGGCCGCACGAGATCTCCCACAGTAAAGGCGTACAACGTACGGAGTTCATCGACCGAGGAGAACCCATGCAGATCACCGCTTCCGCCCTCTCGCTCAATGTCGCCGATCCGCAGGCGTCGGCCCAGTTCCTGATCGACCACCTCGGCTTCACCGAGAAGATGGCCGCCGAGGGGTTCGTCAACGTGGAGCGGGCCGACGCGGGCATGGACGTGATCTACCTGCGCACCGGTCTCGGCTCGTTCAAGCCCGCCCGCATCGCGGGCAACGCGGGCGAGGGGCTCCTGGTCGTGTTCGTCGTCGACGATATCGACCGCGAATACGACCGATTGCGCGCCGAGGGCGTCCCGATCGAGACGCCCATCGAAACCGAGGAGTGGGGCGAGCGCTACTTCCAGATGACCGACCCCAACGGGATCGTCATCCAGCTCGTCCAGTGGGTGTGATCAGCGGCGCGCGACCCGCAACGCCGCCACGATCATCGGGATCTGCAACGGCAATCGCGCCAGCACCCCGGCCTTGAAAGCCTTGGGCGCCTTCGGATTACCGACCACATCGACGGTCATCTGAATATTGGCCGGGAAGACACCGATGAACAGCGCCGCGGCCAGCCAGCCACCGAGCCGCCGGGTGCGCGGCACCGCGAGCGCGGCCGCCACACCCAGCTCGGCAACCCCGGACCCATACGTGTAGGTCCGCGGGTTGCCGGGCAGCTGCGGCGGCACGATCTTGTCGAAAGGCTTCGGTGCTACGAAGTGCAGGGTGCCCACGACGAACAGCAGTCCACTCAACCAGGTGTGCGCACGTCGACGAGAAGTTTGATCAGCCACAACCCCGACCGTACAGCTGTTGCGCCGCGCCGGAAATACAGGCGGGACCGAGACCGGTCGGCGGTGTCACTCACCGGGGCCGGGTCAGCCGCCCGGTGAGTGACCCATTTGCTCGTCGTCGCGCGGGCCGCGACTACCGCCCGAAGACCGCGGATGCGGAGGTCGCCGGGCGGCCGAGGAGTTTGGTCAGGTCGCCGGTGTTCACCTCGAGCACGCCCTCGCCGATGCGGGCGTCGGCGTCGGCGAGGACGGCGGCGTACTGATCCTCGAGGCCCGCGGCGCGCAGGGCTGCCGTGTAGTCGTCCTGGGTGTGGTTTTCGTAGCGGACCGCGACACCCTTCGCCTCTGTGACCGCGGCCGCCAGATCCGCGCCGGTCAGCGCCTCGTCACCGCCCAGTTCGTAGACGCGGCCCTCGTGGCCCTCGCCGGTGAGCACGCGTGCGGCGGCCTCGGCGTAGTCGGCCCGTGCGGCGCCGGAGACGCGGCCCGCGGCCATCGCGCCGTGCAGCACGCCGGACTGTGCCGCGTTCGCGACGGCGCCGCCGTAGTTCTCCCAATACCAGCTGTTGCGGAGCAGCACCGTCGGCACCGAGGCGGTCGCCAGCACCTCTTCGGTGCCCCGATGGTCGGCGGCGATCAGCATCGAATTGCTCTCGGCGCGGGGGATGCTGGTGTAGGCGAGCAGTTCGACACCGGCGCGCTCGGCGGCCCGAATGACATTGGTGTGCTGGGCAATTCGAGACCCGAATTCATTGCCCGAGATCAGCAGCACCCGGTCCACCCCCACCAGTGCGGCATCGAGGGCGGCCGGATCGTCGTAGGACGCCTGCCGCACGTCGGCCCCTCGCACGGCGAGATCGGCCACCTTGCTCGGATCGCGCACGATCGCGACCGGCCGCTCCCCCGCGTCGAGTAGAGCCTCCACGACCAACCGGCCGAGCTGTCCGCCTGCTGCTGTCACTGCCACGGTCATTGTTACCTCCAGTGCTACAAGTACTAACTATTAGTAAGCACTATGCCTTCAGTGGGCACTTGCGTCAAGTGGGTATGATGGACGCATGCCCGAGACGGACCACGACCCCACGCTGGAAGCCGACGTCTTCGCGCGCAATTGCACCTCCCGCCCCGTCCTGCAGAACATCGCCGGGCGGTGGGGGGTGCTGGCCCTGGTCGCGCTGCGCGACGGCCCGGTCCGCTTCAGCGCCCTGCGCCGCCGGGTCGACGGCGTGAGCGAGCGCATGCTCTCGCAGACCCTGCAGGCGCTGGAACGCGACGGCATGGTCCATCGCGAGGTGCTCGAAGCCATCCCACCCCGCGTCGAATACACCCTCACCGAGCTGGGCGCGGAGGTCGCCGACCATCTACGGTCGCTGATCGTGGTCCTGGAATCGAATATGGACACCGTCCGCGCGGCACAGGACAGCTACCACCGCGCCGGGGCCGTCGGCCAGGACTAGCTCAACGCGCGAGCAGCTCGGAGACCGTGACGAATCGGTAGCCCTGCGCACGCAATCCGTCGACGATCTCGGGCACCGCGGTAATGGACTCGGCACCGTGCATGACGTGGAGCAAGATGATCGAGCCCGGCCTGGTCTCGGCGAGGGTGTCGGCGACGATGGCTTCGCGAGACGCGCCACCCGCGGAATCGGGCTCGACATCCCAGGTCACCGTGGTGCGGTCGTGGTCGGCGAGATAGTGCGGCAGCGTCCACAGTTTCTTGCCGTAGGGCGGGCGGAAACTGATCGGTCCGGGATAGCCGGCGCGGCGGATCTCGGTGTCGGTCCGTTCGATCTCCTCGCGCACGGTGTCACCGGAGACCAGCACCATGCGCCGGTGCGAATACGAGTGGTTCCCGAGCTCGTGGCCCGCTGCCACGATCGCCGCACCGTATTCGGGATGCGCGGCCAGGTCCGCGCCGACCAGGTAGAAGGTCGCGGGAACCTGGGCTTGCCCCAGCACCCGCAGCACTTCCGTGGTACGCGCGGTCGGGCCGTCATCGAAGGTCAGCGCGACAACCTTCTCGTCGGTCTCGATCCGATCGACCAGCCGCCCCGTCACCTGATAGGTCCGGGAATTCATCAACACATACAGGCCGACCGCCACCGCCGAAACCACAACGATGCCGACAATCCCGCCCACCAACCAACGACGCATCGACAGACGGTAACTCACCGGGTCGGGTCGGCCCGGTGAGTTATCCGCGTACTTACACGATCACCTGGGTGATGTCGCCCGGGTTGAGGTAGTCGAAGAAGCGGTGGGCGCCGTCTTCGGTCATCCGCACACAACCGTGCGATTTCGAATCGACCGGTCCCACATGGAATGCCATGTCGCCGTTGAAGAAGGTCGCCCATCGCATGGGCGCATTGTGCATCGTGCTCCAGTGGAATTCCCGTTTGAAGGAAATCTTGGTCACCGCGGGCGGGGTTTCGAATCCGGCCATGCCGTGCGAGATCGGCGTCGGCCCGAAGATCACCCGGCCGTTGTCGACCAGCCACGCCTCGTTCGTCGACAGCCGCATGCACGCCCTCGCTTCGACAACCGGGCACGGCGATGCGGTGGGAACCATGGCGGGAACTCCGGGAACGTCCGGCCCACCGGGGAAAAGAGGTTCGGCCACGGCCGGTGTCACCATGCCGAGTCCGGCCGCAGCGACCGCGGCCACCGCCGCGAAACGTGCTGTCCAACCGAGAATGCTCATCGAGTTTCGTACCCTCTCTGTCCGCCTCGCCGCGCCTTCTGCCGGTCGTTCGGTACGACGACAGCGCGGTGCCGGGCTGGCGGTCACTATGGAGTCAGCTTGTGGGCGTGCCCGGCGAGTTACCCATGTACGCACAAGATCAGATGTTGCGACTAACAAGCGAACGAAAGAGCTACAGAGATCATCGGTGACAGGCTTCGATTCACCAAATCAACGGCGAGAAAAAGACCAAAAAGAAACCAAAAGGGCCGGGCACGCGATTCGCGCACCCGGCCCTGTCGGCTGAAATGTCAGAAGTTGATCATGTGCCCCGCGAGGCCGTGGATCGCTTCCTGCACCGCTTCGCTCAGCGTCGGGTGCGTGTGCACATTGCGGGCCACCTCGTTGACCGTGAGGTCCCACTTCTGCGCCAGCGTCAGTTCCGGCAGCAGCTCGGACACATCGGGGCCGATCAGGTGCCCACCGAGGAGTTCACCGTGCGCGCCGTCGGCGATCAGCTTCACGAAACCGGTCGGGTCGCCGAGGCCGTGCGCCTTGCCGTTGGCCTGGAACGGGAAGGTCGCGACCTTCACGTCGTAGCCCTCGTCGCGGGCCTGCTGCTCGGTGAGACCGAAGCTGGCGACCTGCGGCTGGCAGAAGGTGGCGCGCGGCATCATCCGGTAGTCACCGAGGGTCATCGTCTCGGCGCCGCCGATGGTCTCGGCCGCGACCACGCCCTGCGCCTCCGCCACGTGGGCGAGCTGCAGCTTGGCGGTGACGTCACCGATCGCGTAGATGTGCGCCACGTTGGTGCGCATGTAGTCGTCGATCTCGATGGCGCCCCGGTCGGTGAGGGCGACACCGGTGGTCTCCAGGCCGTAGCCCTGCACCCGCGGCGCGAAGCCGACAGCCTGCAGCACCTTGTCGACCGTGACGGTCTCGATCGCGCCGGACTTGTTGTCCTTGATCTGGACGGTGACCTTGGAGCCGTCGTCGTCGATCGACTGCACGGCCGCACCGGTGGTGATGGTGACGCCGAGCTTCTTGTACTGCTTGGTGATCTCTTTGGAGACGTCGGCGTCCTCGTTGGGCAGCGCGCGGTCGAGGAACTCCACGATCCGCACGTCGACGCCGTAGTTCTTGAGGACGTAGGCGAACTCCATGCCGATCGCGCCCGCGCCGACGATCAGGATCGAGCCCGGTAGGTCACGGGTGAGGATCTGCTCCTCGTAGGTGACCACGTTGTCGGAGAGCTGGGTGCCCGGCAGCAGCTTGGTGGTGGTGCCGGTGGCGATGATGACGTTGTCGAACGTGACCGTCTCGCTGCCACCCTTGGTGAGGGCGACATCGATCGAGTTCGGGCCGGTGAAGGTACCGAGGCCGTCGAACTCGTCGATCTTGTTCTTCTTCATCAGGAAGTGCACGCCCTTGACCCGACCGTCGGCCACCTTGCGGCTGCGATCGAAGGCGGCACCGAAGTCGAAGCTGACCTCACCGGAGATGCCGAAGGTCTTGGCTTCCTTCTGGAAGATATGGGCCAGCTCGGCGTTGCGCAGCAGTGCCTTGGACGGGATGCAGCCCACGTTCAGGCACACGCCACCCCAGTATTTCTGCTCGACAATCGCTGTTCGCAGGCCGAGTTGAGCGGCACGGATCGCGGCGACATATCCGCCGGGACCAGCGCCGAGAACGACGACATCGTAGTGGGAAGTCACGTCACCGAGCCTAACTCTGTTTCGAGGAGTTCACCCACCCGTCCCCCACATAGGTGAGATGTGCCCTCGACCGGCGGTGCGCGCCCACGCCGCGGCATCGTCGACCGACCGGATCGAGCAGTACTGTCGAGTCCGTGAGCGGCGGGGCAGTGAGCAGCCGAGCGGCACAGCCGGTGCTGACCGAAGGCACGGCCGATGGCCAGGGGATCGGCAGTCGGCTCGACGGCACGGTGTCGACGCACCTGGTGCGGCTGCTGGTGCAGGCCGCCCGGCAAGCAGGCGCGGCCGAGGATCAGCTGACCCGCATCCCCGGCACCGACGAGGTGGTGTTGCGCGGTGAGCTGAACCGGATCCCGATGAGTTCGCTGCTGCGGCTGTGGGAGCTGATCGCGCACGCCCGCCCGGCGGGAGCGGGTGCCGCGGTGGCCGCTGCCGCACCGCTCGGCACCCTGAACACCTGGGACTATCTGGTGACCGGCGGTGCCACACTGACGGATTCGCTGCGTGCCGCTCAGCCGTACCACCGCCTGGTCACCGCGGCCACCGAAGGTTTCGACCTGTCCGGCGAGGGCGATCTCACCATCGGCTACCGCACCTCGGCGGGCGATCCCGCGGTGGCGTCGGTGGTCAACGAGTACGTGATGGCGTATTACCTGCGCCGGGCACGTGAAGCCACCGGGCGCCCCGTCGTTCCGACCAGGGTGAGTTTCGGCCACAGCGCACCGCCCGACCGCGCGGACCTGGTCGCCGTATTCGGCACGGACAACATCGAATTCGACGCCGCGTCGGACTCGATCACCTTCCATGCCGACGACGCCAACGCACCGCTCCCCCGCGCCGACCCGATGCTCGCCGATCTGATGCGCAGCCACGCGGGCCTGGTCCTTTCCTCCTCCCGCACCATCGCCGACCCCCTCGATACTTTCCGCATCGCCCTCGCCGACGCCATCGACGCCGCCGACCCCACCCTTGCCCGAGTCGCGAAAACCCTGGCGATGAGCCAGCGCACCCTCCAGCGCCACCTCGCCGAACACGGCACCACCTGGCGCGACGAACTCGATCTACTCCGCTACGAACGCGCGAGAACCCTGCTGGATCAAGGACTCACCAAAAGCGTGATCGCCCAGCGCCTCGCCTTCACCGACGACCGCGCCTTGCGAAAGGCCTTCCACCGCTGGACCGGGGCGACACCAGCCGTATAAGCCATCCAGTTCGAGATGTGGCGTGAATGGACCGGGTGGTGGCGTGCGGGGACCTCGAAAGGCCCGATCGCGCGCCCTAACGTAGTCATCACCGGCGAGAAACACCGGCTGACCTCGAAAGAAGGCTCGATCATGTCGAACACGGCCACCCGCGCACTGCCCACCTTCACCCGCGAGATCCACCTCGCCGCCCGCCCGAACGGCGCACCGGTCGCAGGCGATTTCGCACTGGTCGAGCGGGAGCTGCCGGAGCTCGCCGAGGGCCAGATTCTGGTCCGCAACACCTGGATGTCGGTCGATCCGTACATGCGCGGACGGATGGACGACAAGGTGTCCTACATGCCGCCGTTCGAACTCGGCGCGGCCCTCGATGGTTCAGCGGTCGGTGAGGTGATCGCCTCCCGCTCAGCCGATATCGCGGTCGGCGCGACGGTCTCGCACTTCGCGGGCTGGCGCGAACACGCCATCGTCGACGCCGCGACCGCCACGCCGATCGACCCGGAACTCGCCGCACCGCAACACTTCCTGAGCGTGCTCGGCACCACCGGCCTCACCGCCTACGCCGCACTCACCGACGTCGCCCAGGTCAAGCCCGGCGACACCGTGTTCATCTCGGCTGCCGCGGGAGCCGTCGGGAGCGTGGCGGGCCAGATCGCCAAGGCACTCGGCGCGAAGCGGGTGATCGGTTCGGCCGGTGGCCCCGTCAAGGCGGGAAAGTTGCTCGAGGAGTTCGGTTTCGACGCGGCGATCGACTACCGCGCCGGTGACCTCGGTGGTCAGCTCACGGCCGCCGCGCCCGACGGCATCGATGTCTACCTCGACAGCGTCGGCGGCGAACACCTGAAGGTCGCCATCGAGTCACTCAACCAGCACGGCCGCATCGCCCTGGTCGGCGCGATCAGCGGCTACAACGGTGCCACCGCCCAGCAGATCCCCGACCTCTACCTCGCGGCGACGAAGGAGATCACCCTGCGGGGCATGCTGGTGACCAGCTACTTCCCGATCTTCGGCGAATACATCGGCAAGGCCGCGGGCTGGCTCGCCGACGGCACCCTCCACACCACCGAGACCGTCTACGAAGGCCTCGACCAGGCCCCCGCCGCCTTCCTCGGTGTCCTCACCGGCGCCAACACCGGCAAAATGCTCGTCCACCTCGCCTGAGGCGACATCACGCACGCCAGACCTGGCTCGCGACCCTGGCGAAGTTGCCGCCGAAGACCGCTTCGCGCTCGGCAGCGGTGAAACCACGGGCGGCGAGGAGTTCGTCCAGGCCCGGAACGTCGGATTCGCCGAGGAGATCCTCGGGTGGGGTCCACTGCAGTGGACCCCACTTCGTATACGCGTCGGAGAACGCGCCGGGGTTGTCACGGATCTCGTCGTTGAACTGCTGACCATCGAACGAATAGTCCGAACCGATGCCGATGTGGTCGATGCCGACCAGGTCGACGCCGTAGCGAATGTGGTCGGCCATCGCCGCCAGCCGCTCGGAGCGCGCATCCGGCTCGTTGCAGCCGAGGAAGATCCCGACGCCGTTGATGCCGATCACCCCGCCCGTCGCGGCACACGCCCGTGCCTGCTCATCGTCGATATTGCGCGGATGTTCGTGCAGCGCGGCGAAATTGGAGTGGCTGTAGATCATCGGAACCGACGTGTGCGTGGAAATATCGAGGCCGGTGCGGCGCGAACAATGCGACCCGTCGGCGAACATGCCGACCTCGTTGAGCTTGCGTACCAAGTCTTTTCCGTAGCCGCTCAGCCCGGTGTCCACGGTGTCGAGGCAGCCGCAACCCGCCTCGTTGGCGTGGTTGTAGGTGGGCAGCAGAGAGCGAACGCCCAGGTCGTAGAACATCGCGACATTGTCGAGGTCGCCGTCGAGTGGCGCCGAGTCCTCCAGGTCGAATGCCAGCCCGATCACCTCGGGTGCGCCGATATCCGCGATTCCGTCGACCAACCGGAACCGTGGGTCGACCAGAGCCTCGCCCCGGAACTGGTGCAACAGCGCGAGGGAATCAGCCTTGCGCTCCCCCGAGTACCCGACATTCACCGACAGATACGACCCCAACGGATACCGCGCCAGGTCCGCCACCCTGGCCGTGGGCCGCAAAGGCAGACAGCAGTGCTGCTCCCACAGGAACACATCCACCTCCGGTTGATTCGTGACCTGTGATCGTACGTTTCGCAGCGCATTCGACGCCGGACCGACGCTAACGCGCTGTCTTGTCCCTCCGATAAGTCAGTACTGCATCCCCGACCCATGGGCCCTGATCCAAAGGCGGTGCGACATGCGTCGCGTCCTCGTCCTCCTCGCCTCCCTCGCGACCTGCCTCGGCCTGTCGGCACTGCCCGCCGCGGCCACCCCGTCCTACTGCGGACTCTCCTGGGGCTCATACGACAAGTCGTCCTCGAACTACTCCACCGCCACCGTCGCGGGCGTCCGCGCCGGCCGCCACGAGTGCTACGACCGCTTGGTCGTCGACCTGTCCGGCCCCACCGCCGGCTACCGCGTCGGTTACGTCGGCACCGTCACCCAGGACGGTTCCGGCGCCGCTGTGCCGCTGCGCGGTGGCGCGTTCCTGCAGATCACGGTCCTGGCCCCCGCCTACGACAACGCGGGCAACAGCACCTACAACCCGCCGAGCCGCACCGAACTCGTCACCGTGAACGGCTACCCGACCTTCCGCCAGGCCGCGTTCGCCGGCTCCTTCGAAGGACAGACCACCTTCGGCCTCGGCGTGCGCGCCCGCCTCCCGTTCCGCGTGAGCACCCTCGACAACCCCGCTCGGGTGGTCATCGACGTCGCCCACAAATGGTGATTCACCAACCCTGCCGTTCCGGGCGCGAGCCGATCAGCTCATCGGGCTCGGCGCTCGCCCGGGAGCGGTACACGATGTAGGGCCGGTAGAAGTAGCTGAACGGTGCGCTGAAGGCGTGCACGAGCCGGGTGAACGGCCAGATCGCGAACAAGATCAAGGCGATCGTCACGTGGATGTGGAACGACAGCGGTGCCTGCGCCATCAGGTCACCACGCGGCCGCAGGATCCAGATCGAACGGAACCACGGCGAGACCGTTTCCCGGTAGTTGTGTTCGGGCCCGATCGCGCCGGAGCCGATCAAGGTGGTCGCCAGCCCGGTGATCAACGCGCAGACCAGGATCAGGTACATGAGCTTGTCGTTGAGCGTGGTCGCGGTGAAGACCGGACCGTTGCGGCGGCGGCGATAGATCAGCAGCACGATGCCGGTGAGGGTGGCCACGCCCGCGATGCTGCCGAGTGCGATGGCTTGGATGTGATAGACGTGCTGGCTCACGCCGATGGCGTCGGTCCAGGATTGTGGGATGACCAGCCCGATGATGTGGCCGACGATCACCACCATCATCCCGTAGTGGAACAGCGGACTGCCGATGCGCAGCAATCTGGACTCGTAGAGCTGTGAGGACCGGGTGGTCCAGCCGAACTTGTCGTATCGGTAGCGCCACCAGGTGCCGACGATCAGGATCGCCAGACTCACGTACGGGACGATGTCCCAGTAGATCTCACCCGCCGACACATCGTTGGCTGCCATATCACCGAAGTCCTTTCGCTACAGCGGGTTCCCGGTCGTGCGCACCTCGGCGCGGCGGCACGGTGAGGGTGAACGGGGCCAGCCCCACCGATTCGGCCGCCGGTCCCGCGTCGACCAGCCTGCGGGCCCAGCCGAGATCCTGTTCGGTCGCGGGCGGCAGGGTCGCGATGACCGCGGCCAGCACCGGGGCGTAGCGCGAATCCTCCTCCGACAGCGCGAGTCCGATCGCGTGGATCGCGCGCCGATACGCGGTGAGCAGGGCGGCACCGGCGACGGGGTCGACGGTGGCGGCGAACTCGAGCACGACGGGCAGGTGGTCGGCGACCTCGCCGCTCGGCGGCTCCACGCCCGCGCCGCGGTATGCCTCGGCGAAGGCGAGCATCGCCGTGCCACGGTTGCGGGTATCGCCGTCGGTCCAGTACGTGAGCAGCAACGTCGCGCGCCTGCGCAGGTCGAAGGTCTCGGTGAACTGTTGTGCCGCAGCCACTTCGGTGAGCAAGCCCAGTTCGGCCGCCACCCGGAGCAACGGGTCGGCCTGCTCGCGCGGCAGGTGCGCGCACAGTTGCGCGACCAGTTCGAGTCTCGTTCGGTGTTCGCTGTCGGGATAGGCCAGCAGCAGCGAGGCCGCCTGCCACACCAGTCGATGCTCGGCGGCGCGCCGGGCCGCGCGAGGGCGCATCATGTGCGGCCACCCGGGAACATGCCCTCCGGTGCGCCTTTCCCGTCCCAGTTCAGCAGGTTGACCCGAGAACCGTTGCCCGCTGGGGTGGATTCACTGGTCTGTCGCTGTTTGAGCGCGTGGAACGTCTCCACCGCGACCGGCACCGGTTTGCCGCTGGTCTCACCGAAAGGACCCGAAACCTGTTCGTACATGCCCGGTCCGCCGTCGAAGTCGAGGGCGCAGTCGGCCACGGACTCCTCTAGCTGATGCCCCTGATCGGCATAGGCCGAGGGAATCACGTACCGGTCCTCGATTTTCGCCAGCGCCAGCAGCCGGTACATCTCGTACATCTTTTCCTCGGTCATCCCGACGGCCGCCGGAATCTCCGCTCGCGGCTCACGCCCGAGGTTGATATCGCGCATATACGACCGCATCGCGGCCAGCTTGCGCAACACCACCGCCACCGGTTCGGTGTCCCCGGCGGTGAACAGCCCGGCCAAGTACTCCAGGGGAATTCGCAACGATTCGAGCGCACCGAACAGGTTGCAGACATCCTCGCCGTCGTGCCCGTCCCGGCTGACCGCGTCGACCACCGGTGACAGCGGCGGGATGTACCACACCATCGGCATCGTCCGGTATTCCGGATGCAGCGGAAGCGCGACCCGGAAGTCCTTGATCAGCGCGTGAATCGGGGACCGTCGCGCCGCCTCGATCCAGCTGTCCGGAATACCCGAGGCACGCGCTCCCGCGACAACTTCTGGATCGGCGGGATCGAGCAGCACGTTCACCTGCGCCTCGTACAGATCCCGCTCATCGGCGACGGCGGCGGCGTCGAGCACCTTGTCCACGTCGTAGAAGATCAGCCCGATATACCGCAACCGGCCGACGCAGGTCTCCGCGCAGACCGTCGGCAAGCCGACCTCGACCCGCGGATAGCAGAAGGTGCATTTCTCGGCCTTGCCCGTCTTGTGGTTGAAATACACCTTCTTGTAAGGGCATCCGGAGATACACATCCGCCAGCCACGGCACTTGTCCTGGTCGACGAGCACGATCCCGTCCTCGGTGCGCTTGTACATCGCGCCGGAAGGACAGGACGCGACGCACGCCGGATTGAGGCAGTGCTCGCAGATACGCGGCAGATAGAACATGAAGGTCTGTTCGAGATCGGCCTTCACCTTCTCGCTCACCTTCGCCAGCACCGGGTCACCGGGGAGGATCTCGGGCGAACCGGCCAGATCGTCGTCCCAGTTGGCCGAGCCCTTGATCATCATCGGCTCGCCGGTGAGCAGGCTGCGCGGCGCGGCTACCGGAACCTGGTCGCTCAGTGGGGCGTTGGTCAGGTTCTCGTAGTCGTAGGTCCACGGCTCGTAGTAGTCCTCGATCGAGGGCATCTTCGGATTGGCGAAGATATTGGCGAGCTTGCTGAAACGGTCACCGCCGAGCAAGCGCAACCGGCCGTTCTTCATGGTCCAGCCGCCGCGCCACTTCTCCTGATCCTCATAGGTGCGCGGATAGCCCTGTCCCGGACGGGTTTCCACATTGTTGAACCACACGTATTCGGTGCCGGTGCGATTGGTCCACGCCTGTTTGCAGGTCACCGAACAGGTGTGGCAGCCGATGCACTTGTCCAGGTTCATCACCATCGCCAACTGCGCCATGACTTTCATCAGTACGTCACCTCCTGGCTGCGGCGACGGACCACGGTGACTTCGTCGCGCTGATTTCCGGTCGGGCCGAGATAGTTGAACGCGTACGAGGTCTGGGCATAACCGCCCGCCAGATGCGTCGGTTTGATCAGCAACTGGGTGAGCGAATTGTGAATGCCGCCACGGGTTCCGGTGGTCTCCGACAGCGGGACATCGATGGTGCGTTCCTGCGCGTGGTACACGTACACCACACCGTCGGGCATGCGCTGGGACACGATCGACCGGCAGACCAGCACGCCGTTGCGGTTCACCGCCTCGACCCATTCGTTGTCGCGCACACCGATCTTCTCCGCGTCGCCGGGGCTCATCCACATGGTCGGGCCGCCGCGCGAGAGCGACAGCATCAGCAGGTTGTCCTGGTATTCGGAGTGGATCGACCATTTCGAATGCGGGGTCAGATAGCGCAGGGTCAGGCCGACGCCGTCGCGGGTTTCCCCGATTCCGGGCTCGCCGAACAGTTTCCCCATGTCCAGCGGCGGGCGGTAGATCGGCAGCGCCTCGCCGAGTTCCTCCAGCCAATCGTGGTCGACGTAGAAATGCATGCGACCGGTGAGCGTGTGGAAAGGCTTCAGGAATTCGATATTCTGGGTGAACGGCGCGTAGCGGCGCCCCCCGGTTTCGCTGCCCGACCACTCCGGACTGGTGATCACCGGAACCGGCCGGGACTGGGTCTCCGCGAACGTGATTCGACGTTCCTCGCTGCCCTCGGCCAGCTCCACCATGTGACGACCGGTGCGCCGGTCCAGTTCCTCGAACCCCGCCACCGCCAGCCTGCCGTTGGACGTGCCCGACAGCATGAGGATGGTCTCGGCCATCTTCTCGGCCGTCTCCAGCGCGGGGCGGCCTGCTGCCACACCGGAATTCATCACACCGTGCAGGCGGCCCAGTTCGACGACTTCCTGATCAGGGAACACCGTGATGCCCTTGGTCGTCAGTCCCGCCTTCTCGACCAGCGGGCCCAGTGCCGCCCATTTCTCCGCGATGGCGGCGTAATTCCGTTCGACCACCGCCAGTGGACCCATCGTTTTGCCCGGTACCGGAACATCACCGGTGTCCTGCCAATTCGACTGGGTGCCATGGGGATAGGCCATCGCGCCGGGGGTGTCGTGCTGCAATGTGCCGAGCACGATATCGGTGCGGGTGCCGAGGTGCACCGCCGCCATCGCCGAGAACGCGCGGGCGATCGCGGCGAACGCGTCGAAATCGGACCTGGTTTCCCACGGTGGGTCGATGGCCGGGGTGAAGGCGTTCATGAAGGGGTGCATATCCGTGCTGGACAGGTCGGCCTTCTCGTACCAGGTGGCCGCGGGCAGCACGACATCGGAGAACAGGGTGGTCGAGGTCATCCGGAAGTCGATCGACATCAGCAGGTCGAGCTTGCCCTCCGGGACCGGATCGGGCGAGACCACATCCACGGGACGCTGCCCCGCCTCGGCGAGCGTGTTGCGCACGTTGGAACCGGTACCGAGCAGATGCTTCAGGAAGTACTCGTTGCCCTTGGACGAGGAGCCGAGCAGATTCGACCGCCACACGCTCAGCACCCGCGGCCAGTTCCTCGGGCTGTCCGGATTCTGGACCGCGAATCGCAGCTTGCCGCTGTGCAATTGGTCGACGGTGTAGGCCACCGGGTCGATGCCGGCGGCGGCCGCCTCGTCGGCCAGGTCCAGCGAGGAACGGTCGAACTGGGGAAAGAACGGCGTCCAGCCCATCGCCACGGCCGAGCTCATCACGTCCATGGTGTGCTTGCCGCGGAACAGGCCGCGACCGGTCGGCGCGGCGAGCACATCGGCACGGTAGCCGTCGTAGCGCCACTGGTCGGTGTGCGCGTACCAGTACGAGGTGCCCGCCATCAGGCGCGGCGGGCGCGACCAGTCGGTGCCCATCGCGACGGTGGACCAGCCGGTCACCGGCCTGCATTTCTCCTGCCCGACATAGTGGGCCCAGCCGCCGCCGTTGCGGCCCATCGAACCGGTGAGCAGCAGCATCGCCAGAATCGCGCGGTAGGTGGCGTCGCCGTGGAACCACTGGCAGATCCCCGCGCCCATGATGATCATGCTGCGGCCGCCGGAATCGACCGCGTTGTCGGCGAATTCGCGGGCGATCCGGATCACCTGCGCGCCCGAGACGCCGGTGATCGGTTCCTGCCAGGCGGGGGTGTAGAGCGAACCGGGATCGTCGTAGCCGCTCGGCCATTCCCCCGGCAGACCCGGCCGTGCCACGCCGTACTGGGCGAGCATGAGATCGAAGACCGTGCAGACCGGACGACCAGCGACCATCCGCACCGGCACACCACGATCGATCGTCTCGCCGTGGCCGTCGACGGTGTCGAAGCGCGGCAGCGTCACCACCACCGACCGCCCGTCGCCCGCATCGGCGACGGTCAGCGCGGGTTGCAGCTCACCCAGGTCGAGATTCCATTTGCCGACACCTTCGCGCCCGAACCGGAAACCCAGCGAGCCGTGCGGTACCGCGGGCTCGCCGGTGACGCTGTCGATGAACACCGGCTTGAAGGCGGCGTTCTCGGCGCTGGAGCCCAGATCGGCGGCGGTGAGATTCTTGCCGGGAACCAGGCGGCCGTCGCGCTCGACCAGGCTGACCAGAAAGGGCAGATCGGTGAACTGCCGGACATAGTCGACGAAGAACGGTTCCCGTGCGCGCACGAAGTAGTCGGTGAGGATGACGTGCCCCATCGCCATCGCCATCGCCCCGTCGGTGCCCGCCGCGCACGGCATCCATTCGTCGGCGAACTTGGTGTTGTCGGCGTAGTCGGGGCTGACCGTGACGACCTTGGTACCGCGGTAGCGCACCTCGGCCATCCAGTGGGCGTCCGGCGTGCGCGTCACCGGCACATTGGAACCCCACATCATCAGATAGGAGGCGTCCCACCAGTCACCCGACTCCGGCACATCGGTCTGGTCACCGAAGACCTGCGGCGAGGCCACCGGCAGGTCGGCGTACCAGTCGTAGAACGAGGTCATCACCCCGCCGATCATCTCGACGAACCTCGACCCCGCCGCGAAGGACACCATCGACATCGCCGGGATGGGCGAGAACCCGGCCACCCGGTCCGGGCCGTATTCGGCGATGGTGTGCACATGCGCCGCGGCGATCATCTCGACCGCCTCGTCCCAGCTCACCCGCACCAAACCGCCCATACCCCTGGCCTTTTGATACGTCCGGCGCCGATCGGGATCGGCTTGCAGGTCGGCCCAGGCCAGGACGGGATCGCCGAGCCGCCGCTTGGCTTCGCGATACATCTCGACCAGCACACCGCGCGCGTACGGGTAGCGCACCCGCGTCGGTGAGTAGGTGTACCAGGAGAAGGCGGCCCCACGGGGACAGCCCCGCGGCTCGTAATCCGGCCGGTCGGGGCCCGCCGACGGGTAGTCGATGTCCTGGGTCTCCCAGGTGATGATGCCGTCTTTGACGTAGACCTTCCACGAACACGACCCGGTGCAGTTCACGCCGTGGGTCGAGCGCACCACCTTGTCGTGGCTCCACCGGTTGCGATAGAAGATGTCGCCCTCGCGACCGCCGGAACGGGCGACAGTGCGCAGATCCGGGGATTCGGTACCGGGGGTGAAGAACCGGCCGCTGCGCACCAACAGGTCTTCGACGGGTCCGCCGATCCGCGCTCGAGATGCCACTGTTCATTTCTCCTTCGACGAGGTCCGATCAGGGATGGCGCGGGGAGTACCGCTACTCGACGGCGTGCAGCTTGAACGCGGTGTAGGCCAGCGCGGCCAATGCGGTCGCGGCCAGCAGCAGCAGGCCGACGGTGTAGCTGTTGCTCGCCTCGTCGTAGGTCATGCCCATGATCAGCGGCGGGAAGTAGCCGCCGAGTCCGCCCGCGGCCGACACGATGCCGGTGACGCTGCCGACGCTCTGCGCGGGCGTTCGCCGCGCCACCCAGGCGAACACGCCACCCGTCCCGACCCCGAGGAACAGCGCGAGGGTGATGAACGTGGCCGCCGAGGCGAGGTCGGCAGGCGGTTTGAACGAGGCCACCACCGCCATCGCCGCGGTGCCCGCCAGCGAGACGATCACGATGTACTTCGGCGCGATGCGGTCCGAGAGCGCGCCGCCGATCGGGCGCGCGATCACCGCGGCGAGTGCGAAGGCCGCGGTGCGGCTGCCCGCGTCGACCGCGGAGAAGCCGTAGATGTGCTTGATGTAGGTCGGCAGATACGAGCTGAAGGCGACGAACCCGCCGAACACCACCGCGTACAGGAACGACATCTCCCAGGTGACACCCAGCTTCATCGCGGCCCGCAGCTTGGGCAGCACCGGGTCGGTGTTCGGGGTGAAATCCGGCGAGTTCCGCATGAACAGGATGCACAGCACCGCGGTCACCGCGAGCGCGGCCGCCACGATCAGGTGGGTGGGCAGCAGCCCGAACCAGCGGACGAACCGGGGTGTGAAGAACGCCGACACCGCGGTGCCCACCATGCCCGCGCCGAACACACCGGTCGCGAAACCGCGGCGGGCAGGCACGTACCAGGAGTTCGCGAACGGGATGCCGACGGCGAAGATGGTGCCGGGGATACCGAGCAGGAAGGCGAACACCAGCATCAGCGGGTAGGACTCGATGCTGCCCGCGATGCCGACCGCGACAACCGGCACGATCGAGGCCAGCGAGACCCCGATGAACATCGAGCGGCCGCCGATACGGTCGGTGAGCGCGCCGGACACGATTCGGCCCAGCGAGCCGACGAGAATCGGCATCGCCACCATGATCGAGGCCGCCATGCTGCTGAGTGCCATCTTGTCGGCGTAGTTCGGCGAGAGGGGGCCGATGAGGTTCCACGCCCAGAAGTTGATGGCCGAAACCCAGGTGGCCAGGGCGAGATTGAGGGTCGGGGACCCGGTCCGTACCGCTGCCTGTAGCGAGGTCACCAACCCAGGAGAACACACTCCCCCGAACCTGCCCGGACAACACGCAACAAGATGGCAACCATCGAATGCTCTACTGCTACCTGCGCATAGAGAACATGGAATCCGTGCACAGGCCGCTGTCGATCCCCTGCAGCAAACCATCGAACACCACGGGTGTGAATGTGGTCGGCCACATCGGCAACAATGTGGGGATGAGCGGCGTTGAGCGATGCGTGACCGATCCCTATCTCTGGCTCGAGGACGTGACCGACGAGGGCGCGCTGGACTGGGCGCGCGCCCGCAACGACGTGGTGGGCCACCGGTTCGCCGCCACCGACCGATTCGCCGACATGGAGCGTCGCGTACTGGCGATGCTCGACGACGACACCAAGATCGCCTACCCCGGCAGGCGTGGCCCGTGGCTGTACAACTTCTGGCGTGATGCGCAGCATCAGCGCGGACTGTGGCGGCGCACGACGTTCGAGTCCTACGCCACCGATGAGCCCGAGTGGGATGTGCTGATCGATGTCGACGCGCTGGCCGAGGCCGACGGGGAGAACTGGGTGTGGTCGGGTGCCGCGGTGCTGCGGCCCTCGCAGGAGCGCGCCATCATCCATCTGTCCCGCGGCGGTGCCGACGCAGGCGTCGAGCGCGAATTCGACTTGATCACCAGGCAATTCATCGCCCCGGAGGACGGCGGGTTCTACTTGCCGGAGGCCAAGTCGCGCATCGGCTGGATCGACGCCGACACCGTCTACGTCGGCACCGATTTCGGACCAGGATCGCTCACCGACTCCGGATACCCGCGCATCGCCAAGCGGTGGCGACGTGGCACGGAATTGTCCACAGCCGAAACGGTGTACGAGGGCAAGCCGAGCGACGTCTCGATCGGCGCCGGATACGACCGCCACCCCGGCTACGAGCGCCACTACCTGCACCGTTCGACGGACTTCTTCAACAGCGAGGTGTCGCTGCTCGACGACGGCGAATGGCGCCTCATCGAAACCCCCACCGACGCGGACGTCGACTGGTACCGCGACTGGTTGCTCGTGCGCCTGAAGACCGAATGGACACCGGCCGACACCACCTACGCCCCCGGCAGCCTGCTGGTCACCGACCTGAACGACTTCCTCGCCGGTTCGCGGGAGTTCGAGGTTCTCTTCGCCCCCGACCCGCACACCTCGTTGGAATCGTGGGGATGGACCGAGAACCACCTGATCCTGACCACCCTGCAAGATGTGCAGACCGGATTCCGGGTTCTCACTCCCGGCCCGGACGGGTGGACGACCATCAAGCTCACCGACTCCCCCGCGATGTCCTCCACCTCGGTCAACAACCTCGACCCACTCGAGGGCGGCGACGAATTCATGCTCACCACCACCGGTTTCACCACCCCGACCACACTGCTGAGCAGCGCCATCGGCGAAACCGCGGTGACCTTGAAGCAGGCGCCCGGCTACTTCGACGCCACCGGCATCGAGACCGAGCAGTTCTTCGCCACCTCCGACGACGGAACCGCGGTGCCCTACTTCGTGATTCGGCATCGTGACCGCCGCGGCACTCCGGGCCCGACGATCATGAACGGGTACGGCGGTTTCGAAATCTCCAAGACCCCCGCCTATCTCGGCTCCGCGGGCATGAACTGGCTCGAACGCGGCGGCACCTACGTGATGACCAACATCCGCGGCGGCGGCGAGTACGGCCCCGAATGGCACACCGCCGCACTGAAAGAGCATCGCCACCGCGCCTTCGAGGACTTCGCCGCGGTCGCCCGCGACCTGGTCACCCGTGGCATCACCACCCCCGATCGGCTCGGCGCGATCGGCGGCAGCAACGGCGGTCTGCTGATGGGCGTGATGCTCACCCGCTACCCGGATCTGTTCGGCGCCATCGTCTGCCAGGTACCGCTGCTGGACATGAAGCGCTATCACCTGCTGCTGGCCGGTGCGTCGTGGGTCGCCGAATACGGCGACCCGGACAAGCCGGAGGAATGGGCCTACATCAGCGAGTACTCGCCGTACCAGAACACCGACACCGGCAAGCAGTACCCGCCGATCCTGCTCGCCACCTCCACCCGCGACGACCGGGTCCATCCCGGCCATGCGCGAAAGATGGCCGCGCTCCTCGAGTCGCAGGATCGCACCGTCTGGTACTACGAGAACATCGAGGGTGGTCACGGCGGTGCCGCCGACAACAAGCAGTCGGCGTACCTGTCCGCGCTGGTCTACGAGTTCTTCATCCAGATGCTGATCGAGGGCCGCCGCTCGGCCTGAGCCTGGGCGGTCCGCACCGGATCAGCGGTCGCGCAACCACTTCTCCACCGCGTCGACGGTGGAGTCCGGATTGGTGATCCAGCCGATGTGCCCCAGGGCCTCCGGCTGGAACCACCGGGTGATCTGCGCACCGGTCAGCTTGCCGAGCAGGTGGTCGGCGGAGGTCTGTGGGGCCATTTCGTCACCGGCGACGGTGATCGACAGGACCGGGAACTTCAGCCGCGACATCCGCTCGTCGTAGTCGATATCGGCACCGACGGGCACGAAGCGCCCGGTGCGCGCCAGCCTGGCCCAATCCGACATGAGCACTTTGGACTGCCTGCCGTACGCGCGCTTGCCGAGCAGGTCCCCCGGCCAGAAACCGGCCAGGTTCGACGCGACCGCCACCGCGGCGGTACCGACCAGCACACCCGGACCGAGAACACCGCGAAACCCACGGAAATACGGCGTGCCGGAAGCGACCAGGATCAGACCACCGAGCCTGCCGCGCACCCGAGCCGCGTACATCGCCGAGAGCTGCCCGCCCATGCTGTGGCCGAGCAGGTACGGCGTGCTGGCCGGGAACCGGTTGCGCACCGCGGCCAGCATCGCCGGAAAGTCCACCGAGACCAATTCCTGGTAGCCGTAAGAACTTCCCGCATCAGGACGAGGTTTACTCGCGCCCTGACCTCGCAGTTCGCCGATGGCGACGTCGAATCCGCAGGCGGCGAGCCGGTGTCCGAAATACTCGTAGTACTCCCCTGGCACGGCCAGGCCGGGCACGATGACCACGACCGGGCGTGGTGTGTCCGCGGTGACCGGATGCCGGTGTGCACCGGTGGCCGGAATGAGCCGCACCGGCAGGGTGCTGCCGTCGGGTACCTGGATCGGGACGATCTCGACCCGCGGCATCAGGCCCCGACCGCGCCCAGGATCACCCTGCTCAGCACCTTGATCACTTCGTCGAGCGGAGGACGCGGATCGCTGCCGCTCCAGCCGTCGACGACATAGTTCACCGCGCCGATGATCGCGAGCACCCGCAGTTCGTAGTCGCCGGGCGGGATTTCGCCGTGCATGGCCGCGTCCTCGGCGGCGCTGGCCAGCAACGACCCCCACACGCGACGCAACTCGAGCCGGAACTTCTCGACCTTGGGGCCCGCTCCGACCACTTCGACCAGCGCCACCCGCGCCTTGCGTGGATCGTTGCCGATCGACTCGACATAGGCCCGCACGGCCGCGTCGATCTGCTCGAGCACGGTCGCCTCGGACTTGTCCTCGAGTGCGGTGGCCACCGCCTCGCGTGAATGCCGATCGATCTGCTCGTACAGCTCCAGCAGCAGGGACTCGCGGCCGGTGAACTCCTCGTAGAACTGTCGAGACGACAGCCCCGCGTCCTTACAGATAGCACCGACCGAACTGTTGGCATACCCATCGCGCGCGAAGACCGTAAGGCCTGACTCCAGAAAACGCGCACGCCGCTGGCGTTGCCGGTCCTCTACGGGTTGCCCGGCATACATTCGTCCCGTATTCGCATCCTGTGACATTGTCGCTGACAATACCGAAGGGCCTGATCCCCTCGTCATGGATCAGGCCCAACGGCTGCCCATTCGGCCAACCGCGCGTTAGCCGAAAGTTGGCTACAGTCGCATCAATTCCCGGAGGTCTGCGCCGAACCGCTGCTGAGCGAGCTGGTGAGCAGTCCGAGCAGCAGGGTCAGAATGTTGCCGTCGCTGCCGTCATCAGTGATGTTGTAAAGCATGTGTCACTCCAAGTCGATGTTTTGTGACTTCGTCGTCACCGGCCATTTGCCGTCTCGGACGATACCCAGACACAATGTGAAGTGGAGGTGTTTTAAAGGAATTCTCTAGAATTTTTTCCAAAGGACGCAAGACCCGAGAAGTTCGGTCTCACCTAGGGCACCAGCCCGGGACTACCGACATGTGAAACGCGAGTGTACCGACGCGAAAGCCCCGCCTTCGCGGTATCGGGAAGTACCAACGGACAAGATCCGCCTAGGGGCGGAGGTCGGGCGCGGTCACGGTGCTTATGCTGAGCGTGACAGCCCGTCACGTTTACCCCGGAGGCAACGTTGCCGAACACTCTCGAAGCCAGCATCGACATCGCCGCATCGCCGGAAAAGGTCTGGTCGGTGCTCGCCGACCTGCGCCGCATGCCCGAGCTCAGCCCGACGACGTTGAAGATGGTCGCGGTCGGTGGCGTCCGCGACGGCGCGTTCACCGTCAATGTCAACAAGGTCGGCTGGAAGATCTACCCGACCACCTCACGCATCGTGCGCTTCGAGCCGAACAAGGCACTGGCGTTCCGGATGAACGAGAACCGCACGACCTGGGCCTACGAGCTCGAACCGACCGCCACCGGCACCCGCGTCGTCGAGACGCGCACGGTCGACGTCAAGGGCTTGCCCGGCTGGCTGCGTGGAACGATCAAGGTCGCCATGGGCGGCGAGGAGAAGTTCGAGGCCGACCTGGTCTCGGGGATGCACGAAACGCTGAGCAAGGTGAAGGTCGCCGCCGAGCGCTGACCTCGATCATCTTGTGAGCCCGCCGGAACCTTCCGGCGGGCTCTTTTTTCGTCACGGCAGGTCGTCGCGAATCGCGTCGAGTGCCTGCGCGGCGCGCGTGAGCGACTCCTGCACCGCCGCGAGTTCGGCCGTGCTGAATTGCTCGGCCAGTGCGCGTTCCACCGCGATCGCGCGGGCGTCGGCGTCGTTCATCACCGCCCGCCCCTCCTCGGTCAGGCGGGTTTCCAGCACGTTCTTGTGCCACTCGTGCGGGGTGCGGTCGACCAGGCCCCGGTCCTGCAGATTGGTCAGGACGGTGTTCATCGTCGGCGGGGTGACGCCGGCCAGCCGGGCCAGCGCCGCGGCCGAGATACCGGGATTCTCCGCGAGGTGCAGCAGCGCGCTGTACTGCGGGACGGTGAGCCCGGCGGGTTTCAGCGCGGCCGTCTTCGTCGCGATCAGGGCTTGCTCGGCGCGCTTGATATACGTGCCGAGCCTCTCGGCGGCGGACATGGACGTCATGCGGTGCATGGTATCCGCCCATCACTTCATAATGCCCTTGACGATCATAACGACTCTAATCTATCTTACTGCCTATCGCTTGATGCTTGTCATTACATCACTGAGAGGCTTTATTATGTTGAGAACCGTCGCCGTTGCCGCCGCGTGCCTGGCCATGACCGCGTGCGGGACCTCGCCCGCCACACCCACATTGAGCACCGCGTATGAACTGCCAGGCGATGCCGTGTATCCCGAGGGCATCGGCTTGGACGCGCGTAACGGTGACACCTACGTCGGGTCGTTCGCGGACGGTGCGGTGTATCGCGCGGCAGCCGACGCTTCGCGCGCCGAGGTGTTCCTGCCCGCGGGCGCCGACGGCAGGAAGACTGCGAACGGTCTGAAGGTCGATCGGAGCGGTCGGCTGTGGGTGATCGATTCCGGTGTGGGCGTGAGTGTTTACGACACCGGGTCACGTGCGCTGCTCGCACGGTTCGAAGTGCCCGGTGACGCACCGCGTTTCGTCAACGACCTGGATTTCGGCGCGGACGGGTCTGCCTATCTGACCGATAGCGTGCGAAATGTCGTCTACAAGGCGGCAATCGGTGTCGGCAGTGAACTGACCGTCGCCTACGACCTGACCGCTGCGCTCGGGCCGCGCGATCCGAAGGTGTTCGAGCTCAACGGAATTGTCGCCGACCCGGCCGGGAAGTATCTGATCGTCGTCGCCATGTCAGCGGCCCAGCTGTATCGCATCGACCTCACCGGCGGCACCGACCCGATCCGGAAGGTATCGCTGACCGGTGGCGACGCGCGCCACGGCGACGGGTTGGACCTGCGCGATGACACCCTGTGGATAGTCCACAACCTCGACAACACCATCAGCCGCTGGACTCTCGCCGACGACGGCGCAACCGCCACCCGCACCGGCGAATTCCACGATCCCGCACTGAATGTTCCTACGACGATGGTGCATTCGGGCGAGCGGGCGCTGATCGTGTCATCGCAGTTCGACAAGGGTGGTCCGCTGGGGCAGGCGGGCACACCGGGGACGTTCGTGGTTTCGGCGGTCAGCGGGTTCTAGTGATGAATTCGCGGAGGACGGAGACGAATTCGTCCGGTTGCTCGACCTGGGGCGAGTGGCCGGCGTGTTCGACGAGGTGTGTGTCAGCGCCCGCGGCGGCGAAGCGGGCGAGGGTCGCGGTGCTGTCGTAGAGGTAGTCGTGGCGGCCGTGGATGGCTAGGACGGGCTGGTCCAGGGCCTGTACGCGGGTGTCGAGGGGCTGTGCGGCGAGGTCGTCGGCTCGGGCGCCCGTTGCGTAGGCGAGACCAGCGGGGAGGGTGGCGCGGAAGTCACGGACCAGCGCGTCGGCCAGCCCCGGTGCCGAGTCGTAGCGGAAGCGGGGCGCGAAGGCCGATCGGCTCGCCAGCCGGATCACCGGTCCGGGTGTCCACCGTTGTGCCAGGCGCACCGCCCACGGGCGGACAACCCACTTGGCGGCGGCCGGGATCTTGGCGGCCCGGTAGTCCGGGGCTTGGCCGACGACCACCACGCGGGCGATGCGGTTCGAGACAGCGGCGAGTTCCAACGCGATCTCGGCGCCGAACGAATGGCCCACCGCGGTCACGTCGGTGAGGTCGAGGTCGTTCATGAGTTCGATGAGCGGGGCGGTGCGGGCGGCGGCGCTGAAGTCGCCGTCGGCGCCGAGTTCGTGCGCATCGACCCGGATCACCCGGAAGTCGCCGCTCATCCGCTCGGCGGCGGCAGCGAACCAGTCGACCGAGCCCGGGATGCCGTGGATGAACACGATCGCGGGCGCGGTGGGTTCGCCCTCGTCCAGAAACAACACGTCAACCACCCTAATCGGCGCAGGCGCGCCAGGTTCCCGGCGTTTCGCGCACGGCGGGTCGAATAGGCTCTGGCCCATGCCCACCGCCCTGCTGTACGGCCTCGGCACCGCGGTCCCGCTGCTGATCGGGGTCGCGGTGGGACTTCGGTGGACGCTGCCGAAGGCCGTGCTCGCCGCGATGATGGCATTCGGTGCCGGAACGATGATCGCGGCGATGTCGGAGGAGCTCTTCGCGCCCGCCTTCCGTCGCGACGGTCCGCTGATCGCCGGTGCTGCGCTGTTCGCCGGTGCGGGGGTGTACGTGGTCGCCAACCACCTCATCGAGAACAAGCTGGGACCCGCCGCGATCGGCTGGGCATTGCTGCTGGGGACCGTGCTCGACGGCGTGCCGGAGAACCTCGCTCTCGGCGTATCCCTCAGTGGCGGAGGCGGATTCGTATTGCTGGTCGCGATCGCGGCGGGCAATGTGCCCGAAGCGCTCAGCGGGGCGGTACTGATGCGCGAGCAGCACGGGTTCGAGACGGCCCGGACCTTCGCGCTGTGGGCGGTGACAGCCTCGGTGCTCGTCGCGGTGACCGTGCTGGGCAACGGTTTCGCGGGTTCGGTGTCGACGACGGCGATCAGCGTGGTGCAAGCCTTCGCAGGCGGCGCGACGATCGCGGTGCTGGCCGACTCGCTCATTCCCGAGGCCTATCGCGAAGGCGGCTGGTGGGTCGGGATGGCAACCGCGGCAGGATTCTTCGTCGCTTTCGCCATCGGCTGAACCATTCCGCCCGGTCGCGGCCAGAATTTCCGAACCATACCGGTGGCAATATTCCGCCGGTTCGCATACGCTTCGCCGCGGATGAAAACGCCTCATGGAGGGACGAGTGATCACTCCGAACAGGCCGGAGGACGTAGCCGATACGCGGCACGCGGTGCCGTTGACCCAACTGATACACCTGATGGCGGAGTATCAGCACCTCGGCGCGCACCGTGACACCTTTCTCGCCACCCCCGCCGACGACACCTTCGTGCGCGGCTGCGGCATCGTGGCGGGCTGTATCGCCACCATCGGCGTCATCGTCGGCGCTGTGGGCGCATGGCAAGGCGGTATCACCCTGCTGGTGATCGCTGCCGCGCCCGTGCTCCTCGCACTGCGCCGTGGCGTGATCAACCGGCAGAACCGCGCCGCCCGCATCGACCTGTTCGACCACGGCGTCACCGTCTACCGATCGGGTCAGCGCGTGGCCGGATTCCGTTGGGACAGCACCGAAGTGCGTCAGCACTCGATTCCCTTCCACGACACCACCCCGGTCACCTACCTGCTGGAACTGTCGGGCCCCGGCGGTGTCGAGGCGACCATCGACGAAGAGGGTTTCGCCCGCGCCCGCGAATGGGCCCGCGCCATCCAATCCGCCGTCACCGCAACCCAACTCCCCGCCGCGGTAGCCGCCATCGACAACGGCGAAACCGTCCCCTTCGGCGACCTCGCCCTCTCCCTCGACGCCCTCACCTTCCGCGCGGAAGCCCTGTCCTGGGAAGACATCCAGCTCATCGACGCCCGCAGCGGCCACATCCGCATCAAACTCTCCGGCATGTGGATGTCCCTGGCCCCCGTCAGCACCATCCCCAACTTCTACATCTTCAACGAACTGGCCGAGCGCCTGCGGTTGACCCCGGTCGGCTGACCTCCCGCGCGCGGATCGGTCTATTCGCTCGGGTAGGCCTTCTTGGCCAAGTCGCGTATGGCAGAGCAACCTATCCACAACATCACCGCACCGATGATGACCCGCACCGAGTCCAGGACATTGTTGATCATCTTCACGTCCGCGTAGTTGGCGTAGCCGGACTTCGGCATCCCGCACGCGTTATCCCCTGGGGCCATGTCATAGCTGGTGAAATCCAGGACGAGTGGGCTCCAGTCGTGACAGGTGGCCGTACTGTCAGCCAGATCGAGCAGACCCGACAGAATCACCCAGCCGCAAATTATCCCCATCAGTACACAGAACAACCAGTACTTGCGGACCGTGTGGACGATCGCCATGTTCACTCCCCTATTTCATGCCGAAGACCGGCCCACCGAGTGGTGGACCGGTCTTCGTGAATTGCGTTGGGCTAGCTGATCAGGGGATCAGAAGTCCATGCCGCCCATGCCGCCGGTGGGGTCGCCCGCGGGGGCGGACTTCTCCGGCTTGTCGGCGACCACTGCCTCGGTGGTGAGGAAGAGCGCGGCGATGGAGGCCGCGTTCTGCAGGGCCGAGCGGGTGACCTTGACCGGGTCGGCAACGCCGGCGGCCAGCAGGTTCTCGTAGACACCGGTGTCGGCGTTCAGGCCTTCGCCCTCGGGGAGGTTGGAGACCTTCTCGGCCACGACGCCGGGCTCGAGGCCCGCGTTGAAGGCGATCTGCTTGAGCGGAGCCGACAGCGCGACGCGCACGATGTTGACACCGGTCGCCTCGTCAGCGGTCAGGCCGCTGAAGCCGTCGAGCGCGGGGGCGGCCTGCAGCAGCGCGACGCCACCACCGGCAACGATGCCCTCTTCGACGGCGGCCTTGGCGTTGCGCACGGCATCTTCGATGCGGTGCTTGCGCTCCTTGAGCTCGACCTCGGTAGCGGCACCGGCCTTGATCACCGCGACGCCGCCGGCCAGCTTGGCCAGACGTTCCTGCAGCTTCTCACGGTCGTAGTCCGAATCCGAGGACTCGATCTCGGCGCGGATCTGCGCCACGCGGCCCTTGATGGCCTCCGCGTCGCCCGCACCCTCGACGATGGTGGTCTCGTCCTTGGTGATGACGACCTTGCGCGCGGTGCCGAGCAGCTCGATGCCTGCGGTCTCCAGGGAGAGGCCGACCTCTTCGCTGATGACCTCGCCACCGGTGAGGATGGCGATATCGGCCAGCTGGGCCTTGCGACGGTCACCGAAGCCGGGCGCCTTGACGGCGACGGACTTGAAGGTGCCACGGATCTTGTTCACGACCAGGGTCGAGAGGGCTTCGCCCTCGACGTCCTCGGCGATGATCAGCAGCGGCTTGCCGGCCTGGATGACCTTCTCCAGCAGCGGCAGCAGGTCCTTGACGGTCGAGATCTTCGACGACACCAGCAGGATGTACGGGTCCTCGAGGACCGCTTCCTGACGCTCGGGGTCGGTGACGAAGTAACCGGAGATGTAGCCCTTGTCGAAGCGCATACCCTCGGTCAGCTCCAGCTGGAGCCCGAAGGTGTTGCTCTCCTCGACGGTGATGACACCTTCCTTGCCGACCTTGTCCATCGCCTCGGCGATGAGCTGGCCGATGGCCGAGTCGCCCGCGGAGATACCAGCGGTAGCAGCGATCTGCTCCTTGGTGTCGATCTCCTTGGCGGTCTCGAGCAGCTTGGCGGTGACGGCCTCGACGGCCTTCTCGATGCCGCGCTTCAGGCCGAGCGGGTTCGCGCCGGCCGCGACGTTGCGCAGACCTTCACGCACGAGCGCCTGGGCGAGCACGGTAGCGGTGGTCGTACCGTCGCCGGCGACGTCATCCGTCTTCTTGGCGACTTCCTTGACCAGCTCGGCGCCGATCTTCTCGTACGGGTCCTCGAGGTCGATCTCCTTGGCGATGGAAACACCATCGTTGGTGATCGTGGGGGCGCCCCACTTCTTCTCGAGCACGACGTTGCGACCCTTCGGGCCCAGCGTCACCTTGACAGCGTCGGCGAGGGCGTTCAGACCCCGCTCGAGACCGCGACGGGCCTCTTCGTCGTACGCAATTGTCTTGGCCATTGCGTTGAGATCCTCCACATGTCTATGGCTGACACACGAGACGACCACAGGTTGGATCGCCCCAAAGTTACGCTGGCCAGGTGCGGTGCCCGCGACGGACGACCGAGGGTGTCGATGGAACCCGATCTCACCACCCCGACCTGGCACTCAACAGTCACGAGTGCCAAAGCCATTTTTAGCACTCGGGTGACGAGAGTGCAAGGTCGCGCCCGGCGCGCAGGACACACCGGGCGCGACCCGCCCGCTCAGGCCTCGCCGTCGGCCGAAGCCAGGAACTGATTCAGCAACTCGACGAGTTCGGCCTCGACGACGGCCTTGTCAAGGCCCACACCGCTGAGTACGCCCGAGCCGTTCTCCTGTTCCAGCAGAGCCAGCAGGATGTGCTCGGTGCCGATGTAGTTGTGGCCGAGGCGCAGCGCTTCGCGAAAGGTCAGCTCGAGAACCTTCTTCGTGTCACCGTCGAACGGGATGAGGGCAGGCACGTCACCCTCGGCGGCGGGCAGCGAGGCGGTCGCGGCATCGCGCACCGCGTCCAGCGCCACACCCCTGGCGACGATTTCCCGGGCGGCCAGCCCCTCGGACTGACCGATCAGACCCAGGATCAGATGTCCCAGCGCGATCTGGCTACTCCCCGAGGCGCGGGCAGCTTCCTGGGAGCCGACGACCACCTGCCGGGCGCGGTCGGTGAACTTGGCGAAGCCCGCCTGCGGGTCCATGGCGGCCGTATCGCTCGGCCCCTTCGGCACGAACCGTTTCTGGACGGCCTGTTTGCTGACACCCATGCTGGAGCCGATGTCGGTCCAGGAGGCGCCGGAACGGCGGGCCTGGTCGACGAAGTGGCCGATCAGGTGGTCTGCCGTCTCACCGAGGTGATTGGCGGCGACCACGGCGTCGGAGAGTTGGTCGAGGACGTTGTCGGGGCGGGCCTTCTTGATGCCGTCGATGAGGTCGTCGAGGCGGAAGTTCGGAGTGCTCATGCGTCAACTGTAGGTTGACGATGCGGGATCGTCAACGGTTGGTTGACGGTCAATTCCTGGCAGAGTGGCGCCATGGGGAGATTTCGGCGCTGGGCGCCGCGCGTTGCGGGGATCGTCGTGACGGTGGCGTGCCTGGTCGGCGCCGGACGGCTGCTGTGGCCGCAGCCGGGGCTCGACGAGCAGCCGGGGGCCACCGAGCGGCAGCTGGCATTCGTGCGTGACGCACTCGATGAAGGCTCGGATACTGCTGCGCAAGAACTGTTTCCGGAGGGGTACGTCTTCTCGAACGTGCTCTACGGCCTCGCCTGGGTGCAGGCCGCGCACACCGATTCGGGACTGCGCGATGACGCGCTGCGTGAATCACGGTGGGCGCTGGCACGAGTGGAGTCCGACGAGGGGCGCGCGGTTTTCAGCCCTCGATTGCAGCCCGCGTACGGGGTGTTCTGGGCGGGGTGGACCAACTGGTTGCGCGGGGCGATCCTGTCGCTCGATCACTCCGATACCTCGGCGGTGCACCAGTTTTCCGTGCACAGCGCCGAGATCGCGCAGGCGTTCTCGACGGCCGACACGCCATTCCTCCAGGCCTATCAGGGTCAAGCCTGGCCGGTCGATTCGACTGTCGCGATGGCTTCACTTCGCCTGCACGACAAGCTGTTCGGCGCGAAGTACACCGCAGTCATCGACCGTTGGCTGGCGCAGGCCAAGACCCGACTCGACCCCGCGACCGGACTGCTGCCGCATCAGGTTTCCGCGGCCGACGGATCGATGATGACCGGCGCTCGGGCCACCTCGCAGACAGCGATACATCGGTTCCTGCCCGAGATAGATCCGGCGTTCGCGAAGAACCAGTACGCGCTTTTTCGCGATCAATTCCTGTCCTACCCCGGTGGTTTCGGTCCGGCCGTTCGCGAGTATCCGAAGGGGGTCGACGGGAGCGGTGATGTCGATTCCGGGCCGTTGGTCGCCGGGATCAGCCTGTCCGCCACCGTCGTCGCCGTCGGAGCGGCCAGGATGAACGGTGACCGCACCCTGGCGGCCGCGATCGGATCGGAAGGCGAGCTGCTCGGATTGCCGATCGATCTGCCGTGGTCCAAACGCTATGCGTTCGGGCTGTTGCCGATCGGGGATGCGTTCGTGGTGTGGTCGTCGACGGCGCGGCTACTGACCGAGCCGCCGACGGAAGTCGAGCACGAATCACGTTGGTGGTGGCGGCTGCCCTGGCTGGGCGTGCTCGGCCTGGTCGCGATCGCACCGTGGGGGTGGGCATTGGGCCGTCGGGTCCGGACCGCGCTGGGCGCACACTGAGTGTGCGCCCAGCGCGGCTCACCGCAGCCCGACCGTGAAGGCGGTGCCGCGCACGATCAGTTCTTTCATCACCACACCGATTCGACCGGTGAACACCCTGTTCGTCGGGGTGTCGTCCGCCTTGACGAGCTGCAGCACCGCGTCGTTGCGACCGAGGCTGATGCACTGCGCGACGTAGCGGCCGTTCATCGGCTCGGGTTCGCGACCACCCGCCCGCGCCGTGATCGCGCCGACCACGTACTGGCCGGCGGGAATCGCTGTCGCACACGCCATCCGCAGCGGGCGGCCGTCCACACCCGCCATCAGCGCGGCGTCGCCGACGGCGTAGATGTCGGGGTGCGATACCGAGCGCAGCGTGTCGTCGGTGCGGATGCGACCGTCGGCGGCGACCTCGAGGCCCGCACGACGAGCCAGGTCGGGGACGGTGAAACCGGTGGTCCAGACGGTGGTGGCGGCGGGTACCAGGGTGCCGTCCGCGAGCCGGACAGCATCGGGCAGCACCTCGACAACCTTGACACCGGAACGGATTTCGACGCCGAGACGGGTGAGCGCGGCGCGGATCGCCTGGTGCGCGCGCGGCGAGAGCCAGGCGCCGGGATCTTCGGTGCCGAGCAGGCTGATCTGCGAATCCGGCTGCGACTCAGCGAGTTCGGTGGCCAGTTCGATGCCGGTCGGGCCCGATCCGACGATGACAATCTGACCGGACAGCTCCGTCAGGTCTTCGGCGGTGGCGACGAACTTCGCGTGCTCGGCGGCACCGGGCACGGCATTGCGGTCGGCCTGGCTGCCGAGCGCGTAGACGAGGGTGTCGTAGTGCAGCGTCCACTCACCGTCGATGGCGACGATCTTGCGGTCCGGGTCCAGATCGGTGGCCCGTGCCTGGATGAACTCGATGCCCTTGCGTTCCAGCGACTTCCGCAGGTCGAGCCGCTTGACCGGCTGGCCCGCGGCGGCCTGGTGCAGACGCACCCGCTGCACGAATTCGGCGCGGGCGTCCACGACGGTGATCTGGGTGTCGCGAGTCTTCTTCGCGAGGGCGCGGGCCGCGGTGAGTCCCGCGTACCCGGCGCCGAGGACGACGATCCGATGCTGACCGGTCATGATGTGGCTCCTTCTCTCGAAATGCCGACACACACCAGACCGATCAGCAGCCGAGTTCCTGACAGGTTCTCGTCGTGATCTGGATCACACTGCTACGGCGCCCAATTTGACCGGGTTCACGACCGTGCGAACCGCCAGGATCGAACCCGCTTCGTCGAAGTCGAAAACGAGCACGCCGGCCGGGACCTCGTCCTGGAACATGATCAGACTCACGTCGCCGTTGATCTCGGCGAATTCGAACCGCGACGTCGGACTCAGGAAGCGGCGCAGGTTGGACAGGTAGCGCGCGACCACATCGCCGCCGACCACCGGGATCTTGGCGGCGACAACCCGGCCGCCACCATCGGCGACCGACACCACATCGTCGGCGAGCAGTTCGCGCAGGCCGCCCACATCGCCGGTCGAGGCCGCCTGCAGGAACTTCTCGATCATCGTGCGCGCATGCTCGGCCGACACCACGTAGCGCTGTTTGCCGGTGCGCACCCGCTGACCGGCCCGATGGAATACCTGCTGGGTGTTGGCCTCGGTGAGATCGAGCATCTGCGCGATCTCGGCATGCGGGTAGCCGAACGCCTCGCGCAGCACGAATACGGCGCGCTCGATCGGGCTGAGCCGTTCCATCGCGGTGAGCACGGCAAGGGAGACCGACTCGCGTTCCTCGACGGTCCCCAGCGGGCCGAGCGCACCGGCGCCGGTCGGCACCGGCTCCGGCAGCCACTGACCGACGTAGGTCTCGCGCCGGGCGCGGGCCGAAACGAGCTGGGTACGACACAGATTCACGGTGACGGTCGTCAACCACGCTTCGGCATTGGCGATCTCGCCGCGGTCGGCCAGCGCCCACCGCAGATAGATCTCCTGCACGACGTCCTCGGCCTCGCTCGCCGCACCGAACATCCGATATGCCAGCGAGAACAGCCGCTGACGATGCTCCATGAACTCGGCGACGCCGTCGGATTCCACTCGTTGCCCCTTTGCCCGCGGATTCAGTGCCGCAACGGTACCGCCGCACTCCCCGCCGATCACCACGATGTGGGCGCCGTCTCGCGCGGTGAGAACCTAGTCGTCGTTGCGCGGACGACGCAGACGCAACCGCGCGGATCCGCGAATAGCCGGTCGGCGAATCGCGGGCATCCGCCGCTGCGCGCGACGCTGCGCCCGACGCTCAGCGGGCTTGTGCTGCCAGGTCTCCGGCCGTGCAGCCACCCAGCGGGCCGACCGCCAGGCGAACGGGATGTGCGCCAGATACAGCGCGACCAAGATCAGCAGCAGCACGATCGGGTAGGTCACCAGCAGCGCGGCAGCCAACGCGGTCAGAACCAGCAGACCCGCTGCGGCCTGCGGGGCGACGGAGACGGACTTCATCGCCAGGGTCGGGATCGTGCTCACGCACAGCAGCGCGGCGAAGACCGTCCAGGCGGCGACGAAGGCGAAACCGTCCCACCAGCCGTCGCCGAACTGCACCTTCAACGCGATCGGCACCAGCGCGATCAACGCACCTGCGGGCGCGGGCACACCGACGAAGTACTCACGCGCCCAGTTCGGGCGGGAATCGTCGTCGAGCAGGGTGTTGAAGCGGGCAAGGCGCAAGACCAGACTCACCGCGAACAGCAGCGCGACGATCCAGCCCGCGCTGTAGCCGTCGAGCAGGGTCACGTAGATGACCAGCGCGGGCGCGACACCGAAGGAGATGGCGTCCGACAGCGAATCGAGTTCGGCGCCCATCTTGGAAGTGGCGTCGAGCATGCGCGCGAGCCGACCGTCGAGAGTGTCGAGCACGGCGGCCGCGCCGACCATCGCCAACGAGATACCGAGCTCACCGTCGAGCCCGAACTTCACCGCCGACAGGCCCGCACACAGCGCGAGGATGGTGACAACGCTCGGCAGCAGCCGTACCGAGCGGGGACGCTTACGAGCCTGTTCGATCATCCCAGCACAGCCAGGACGGTTTCTGCCCCGATCGTGCGCTGCCCGGGGGCGACCAGCAGTTCGGTGCCGACCGGGAAGTACGTGTCGACGCGAGACCCGAACCGGATCAGGCCGTAGGTGTCGCCGATGGTGAGCAGGTCACCGCCGCGGGCATCGCAGACGATGCGCCGGGCCAGCAGACCGGCGATCTGCACCACGACGACCTGCTTGCCATCGGCGGTGTCGATGACCATGCTGTTGCGTTCGTTGGCGTCGGAGGCCTCCGGCAGATCGGCCGAGAGGAACTTGCCCGGCTGATGCAGCACCTCGCGCACGGTTCCGGACACCGGAACGCGCTGCACGTGCACATCGAGCACCGAAAGGAAGATGCTGACGCGCGGCAACGGCTGATCGCCGAGTCCGAGCTCGACGGGCGGCACCGCGGTGTCGACCAGCGCCACTTCACCGTCGGCGGGCGCGACCACGATGCCCGGCCGGTTCGGCGGCACGCGATGCGGGTGCCGGAAGAAGGCGGCGCACGCGGCGGCCGCGGTCAGACCGGCTCGACGCACCCATTTATTGCGTCCGCCGACGACCGCCACCGCCAACGGCACCGCGACGAACGGCAGTCCGGCGGGATGAAGCGGGGGTACAGCGGCCCGAACCAGGTCGACGACATGGCCGACGGCAGTGGTATCGGGCGTGCCGGACGGGGTGGGGCGGCGTGCCACGGGCTCCCTCTTTCGTGTGATGACTACAAGCGATCACACCTTACGGGAAGCCCGGGGCAAGCACCCGTGGTCAGTGGACCGATTTACGCCCGGTGAACAGCTTCACCAGATACAACAGCACGCAGGCGCCCACCAGACAGGTGATGAAGCTGAAAATCCAGCCCGCGCCCTCGACATCGACGCCGAACAGGCTCAGCACGAAGCCGCCGAGCAGACCGCCGATGACCCCGACGACGATATTGAGCAGGATGCCCTGCTGTGCGTCGGTCTTCATGAACTTGCTCGCGATCCAGCCGGCGAGACCGCCGATGATGATCCAACTGATGATTCCGAGTCCGAGCATGATGTCCTCGATCCCTCGATGGGTCGGCGAGCAATCGCCTTGTCCCCAAGATACCCCCGGCCCTCTTGTGACAATCGACACTCAGATCACAATCTGACGCGCTAATATGAGGAAGCCTCATGTCTCAGCGTTCACATGGTGTCCACGCACGAGTCACGGGCGATGAGGGACAGATTTCGATGCTTCGGGTACACCCAGCGGTGCTGCCGCAGGTTGACAGGTACATAGGAGACGCACAATGGCTGCTCGAATCGCCCAGACGACGGGTGCTGAGCACACCGCGATCCTCGGATTGGGCGTCTACCGCCCAGCTCGGGTGGTCACCAACGACGAGGTCGCAGGACCGATCGACTCCAGCGACGAGTGGATCCGCACTCGATCGGGCATCAAGACCAGGCGCTTCGCCTCGGCCGAGGAAACCATCCAGGCCATGAGTGTCGCCGCCGGGCGCGACGCGATCGCCGCCGCGGGCGTGCAGGTCGAGCAGATCGACTGCGTCATCGTGGCGACGTCGACGAATCTGGTGCTCACCCCCTCCGTGGGCCCGCGCATCGCCACCGACCTCGGCATGACCGGCGCGGCCGCCTTCGACATCGCCGCGGGCTGCGCCGGGTTCTGTCACGCGGTCGGGATGGCATCAGACCTGGTCCGCGCGGGCACCTCGAACCACGTGCTGGTGGTCGGTGTCGAAAAACTCACCGAGACCATCGATTTCACCGACCGCTCGACGGCGTTCCTGTTCGCCGACGGCGCGGGCGCGGTAGTCGTCGGCCCGTCTGCCGAGCAGGGCATCGGCCCGACCGCATGGGGTTCGGACGGCACCCAGCACCACGCCATCCGCCAGTCGAAGGACTGGGCGGAGTTCTTCGCCGAGATCGAGGAGAAGGGCACCGACGCGGTCCGCCCGTACCTCACGATGGAGGGCACCGCGGTGTTCCGCTGGGCCGCGCACTCACTGGAGAAGGTCTGCCGCGAGGCGATCGACCGCGCGGGCCTGACCACCGGCGATCTCGACGCGATGATCCCGCACCAGGCCAACGGCCGGATCATCGAGATCATGGCCAGGGTGCTCGAGCTACCGGAGCACTGCGCGCTCGCCAACGACATCGAGGACTCCGGCAACACCTCGGCAGCATCTGTCCCCCTGGCGATGGAGGCGCTGCTGCGCAAGGGCGAATCGAAGCCGGGCGACACCGCGCTGCTGATCGCCTTCGGTGCCGGGCTTTCCTATGCGGCACAGGTTGTCACCATGCCCGCCTGGAAATAGCTGATCAGCAACTACTCGCGAAACCGGGGTGGCCTGCGCCGAAGCGGGCCGCCGACCGGTTGGCTCGCCGTGTCCACCTTGTCCCACTTGCACCACCTCGGACATGCTGGCAAACTTTTCGCTACCGACATTTGCTGATCTACGAAGCTCAGCCTCCAGCGTTCCCGTCGTCAAACCCGAGGTGATCGGCCGTGAAACTGCGCTCACTCCTGCCACGCAGGCACATCAACGAGGTCCCGCTCCTGCCGAGCATCCACCCCGACGACGCCTTCGCGCTCCCCAGCGCGTTCGTGTCGCGCGGCACCCGTCTCAAACGCGAGGAACGCCTCGAACGTTTGCTCACCCCCACCGAACTAGACCTCGTGCTCCACCGCCAGCTCTGACGACCACCGCACCCCAAGGGGGATACTCGATCGGGTGAGCACTCCCTCGGTAACCAAACCGGCCATTCTGAGCGTTGACGACGACCCCGGCGTTTCCCGGGCGGTCGTGCGCGATCTGCGCCGCCGCTACGGCGCCGACTACCGGATTCTGCGAGCCGAATCGGGGCAGCAGGCGCTGGAGGCGCTGCGGGAGATGAAACTGCGCGGGCAGCCAGTGGCGGTGCTGATCGCCGACTACCGGATGCCCGGTATGGACGGGATCGAATTCCTCGAACAGGCGATGGATCTGCACCCGTACGCGCGTCGGGTGCTGCTCACCGCCTACGCCGACACCGATGCCGCGATCGACGCGATCAATGTCATCGATCTCGACCACTATCTGCTCAAGCCGTGGGATCCGCCGGA
Source organism: Nocardia sp. NPDC058519 (assembly GCF_042719755.1). Classification (NCBI taxonomy): domain Bacteria; kingdom Bacillati; phylum Actinomycetota; class Actinomycetes; order Mycobacteriales; family Nocardiaceae; genus Nocardia; species Nocardia sp. NPDC058519. The sequence continues at coordinate 108,425 of NZ_JBHXNK010000013.1, forward strand.
GGAGAAGCTGTATCCGGTGATCGACGGGTTGCTCGATGTGTGGCGCAGTGCCGAGCAGCGGCCGGTGTACGAGACCAAGGTCGTCGGTGACCGTTGGTCGCCGCGGTCTTCGCAGGTGCGAGAGTTCTTGGCGCGCAATCAGTTGCCGTATCGGTGGTACCCGGTCGACGAACCGGAGGGCACCCGGTTGCTGGAGGCGGCGGGCGCCGATCCGCTGACCTGTCCGGTGGTGATCACGGCCGCTGGCACCGCGCTGATCCAGCCGACCGACAGCGAGCTCGCCGAAAACGTCGGGCTCACAGTCGAACCCAGTGGGGACTTCTACGATCTGATCGTGGTCGGCGGCGGGCCCGCCGGGCTCGGCGCGGCGGTCTACGGCGCGTCGGAGGGGTTGCGCACGGTGCTGGTGGAGCGCACGGCCACCGGCGGGCAGGCGGGGCAGAGCTCGCGGATCGAGAACTATCTCGGATTTCCCGACGGGGTCTCGGGGTCGCAGCTGGCGGATCGGGCCCGGCGACAGGCGGCGAAATTCGGTGCGGAGATCATCACCACTCGCGATGTGGTCGCGCTCGAGATCAACGGTTCGGCGCGCACGGTGCGGTTCGCCGACGGCGGAAAGCTCTGCGCGCATACGGTTCTGATCGCGACAGGTGTGGACTACCGGCGTCATCCCGCGGCGGGTGTGGACGAATTCACCGGGCGCGGTGTGTATTACGGCTCGGCGATGACCGAGGCGGCCGAGTGCGCCGAGCAGGAGGTCTACATCGTCGGCGGGGCCAATTCGGCCGGACAGGCCGCGGTGTTCCTGTCCCGCAATGCCCGTCGTGTGCACCTGGTTGTCCGGGGCGACTCGCTGGATCGGTCGATGTCGCACTATCTGGTCCAGCAGATCGCGGAGATCCCGAACATCGTGGTGCACACCGAGACCGAGGTGGTCGGCGTCGACGGCGACACGCACCTGGAACGGATCATCCTGCGCGACAACAGCACCAGCACCGAGGACAAGGTCGACGCGCAACGACTGTTCCTGTTCATCGGCGCCGCACCGCAGACCGGCTGGCTCGACGGCGTCGTCACCCGCGACGCCGCCGGATACGTGCTGGCCGGACCCGATCTGATGGTCGACGGCGCGCGACCACCCGGCTGGGAACTGCCGCGCCCACCGCAGCATCTCGAGACCAGCGTGCCAGGGGTGTTCGTCGCGGGCGATGTGCACGCCGAATCCGCCAAGCGGGTCGCCTCGGCGGTCGGTGAAGGCGCGATGGCGGTCATGCTCGTCCACCGGTATCTGGCATGAGAGGTCAGCGGCCGGAGGCGGTAGCGGAGCGTGACCACGCAGGCCGCCCGATCATGCCCATAGAGACGGCCTAGGAGATGAGTTCTTTGATCTGCGATCCGGAAGAACTGCGCACGCTGTTCCTGTTCGAGAAACTCGACGACTCCCAGCTCGCCGAGCTGTGCGCCGTCGGGCGCATCGAGTACGTCGACCCGGGCCCGGTGTTCCGCGAGGGTGAACCGGCGACCTGCTTCTACGTGATGATCGACGGCGAGGTGCGGCTGACCAAGCTGTCCGGTGGGGTGGATATCGAGATCAACCGCACCGACCATCGCGGGGTGTACGCCGGTGCCTGGATGGCGTATCTGGGTGAGCGGGCGAACCAGAACTACAACGGCTCGATGTACGTGCTGCGCCGCTCCCGGTTCCTGGTCATGGACGCGGCGGATTTCTCCCGGATCATGCACGAGTGGTTCCCGATGGCCGTGCACCTGCTCGAGGGCGCGTTCTTCGGCGGGCAGAAGTCCAGCCAGCGGATCGCCGAACGGGAACGGCTGCTCGCCCTCGGATCGCTGTCGGCCGGGCTCACCCACGAGCTCAACAATCCCGCCGCCGCCGCGGTGCGCGCCACCTCGGGCCTGCGTGAACGCGTGGCCGGGATGCGGCACAAGCTCAAGATGATGGCCGAGGGCAAGTTCCCGGCCGACGCGCTGGTCAAGCTCATCGAGTTGCAGGAGCAGGCTGCCGAGCAGGTCGCCAAGGCACCAGACCTCAGCCCGCTGGAAGCGGCAGATCGGGAGGACGCGCTGGCCGACTGGTTCGACGAGCGCGGCATCGCCGACGGCTGGAATCTGGCGCCGACCTTCGTGCAGGCGGGCCTGGACACCGACTGGCTCGAAGGCGTGCACGCCACGCTGGAAGCCTGCAAGGCGCCGGTGTTCGAGGGTGCGGTGCGCTGGCTGAACTACACCATCGAGACCGAGTTGCTGATGAACGAGATCTTCGACTCGACCACCCGCATCTCCACGCTCGTCGGTGCCGCCAAACAGTATTCGCAGATGGATCGCGCGCCCTATCAGGTCGTCGACCTGCACGAACTGCTCGATTCCACCCTGGTGATGCTCAACCGCAAACTCGGTGACGGCGTACACGTGGTGAAGGACTACGACCGCGGCCTGCCGCCGGTCCCCTGCTTCGCCGCCGAACTCAATCAGGTGTGGACCAACCTCATCGACAACGCGGTCTACGCGATGGGTGGCGAGGGCACCTTGACGATCCGCACCTTCAAGGAGAACGACTGCGCCGCCGTGGAAATCGGGGACACCGGGCCCGGCATTCCACCCGAGGCTCGTGGTCGAATCTTCGAGCCGTTCTTCACCACCAAACCGGTCGGCGACGGTACCGGCCTCGGCCTCGACATCTCGTTCCGGATCGTGGTGAACAAGCACAACGGTGACATCCGGGTCGAATCAGAACCCGGCAACACGCGGTTCATCGTCCGCCTGCCCCTGGAGCCGGCGGCGGAGGATGTGAGCACACCTATTACAGGAGGTCAGGATGGCTGAAGCGGGGATCGATCCGAGCGTGCCGCCGAGTGGCGCGGGTTGCGCCGAGTGCGACGAGAGCGGCGGCTGGTGGGTGCATCTGCGCCGCTGCGCCGAATGCGGGCACGTCGGCTGCTGCGACAGCTCCCCCAGCAAGCACGCGACCAAGCACTTCGAGGCCACCTCGCACCCGTTCATGCAGAGCTACGAGCCGGGCGAGGACTGGTTCTACAACTTCTCCAGCGGGGAGATGTACAGCGACGGTCCCGAACTGGCCCCGCCGACCAGCCACCCGACCGATCAGTCCGTCCCCGGCCCGGCCGCCCGCGTGCCCGCCAACTGGCAATCGCTCCTGAGCTGAGCCGCAAACATCCCGAAGATCCCACCTGGCCAACATCGTATGTCTCTACCCCAAGGGGCCCGCCCTGATCTGGACTGAGCGGAGGGTGCGACGAAGGAGTACCCGGAGGGAGGGAAGATCAGGGGCCCGAAGGGCCCCGCTCGAGCGCGCCAGCGCTCCAAAACTAGGGCTTCATCCCGGCGGCGTCGGCGACCGGCTTGTCGGCATTGGCCGGCACCAGGCAGACCAGCTTCACGGTGCTGAGCGCCACGTTAGGGCTGCCGTCGAACGGCCCACCGGGGTTTTCCGCGAGGATCTTGTCGATCGCCTTCTTCTCGCCGTCCGCGTCGAGCGACTTGAACTGCGTGCAGGTGATGTCGGCGCTCACGGCGGCAGCGGTCGGCGCCGCGCTCGAGGTGGGCGCTGTGGTGGTGGCGGGCGCGCTGGAGCTCGGTGTGCCCTTGCGCAGCCCGCTCGCATCGGCGGAGTCGTCGCCGGAACCGCACCCGACCAGTGTCAGGGTCAGTGCCCCGGCGGCCAGAACGACGAGGGAGATTCGGTTCATCTGCTGCTTTCCCCGATAGATCGCGGCGCCGGTACCTCCGGCGCGTCCGGTGCAGCGTACCGACTTGCGGCGATAGTTCGTCATGTCCGCCAGAATGGCCGTCTGACCTTGCGGTCCGCCTATCGATTCCTGATCGCGCCGGAAAGCGGCAGAATGGGGCGGTGGCTGAACTTTCGCTCACCGCCCGGCTCAACCCCTCCGCAGCCGATGCCCGCCGCGGGGTGGTGCGCTTGCACCCCGAGACGCTCACCGCGCTCGGCCTGCGGGAGTGGGACGGAATCTCCCTGATCGGCGCGCGCAGGACCGCGGCGGTGGTGGCGAAGGCGCCCGCGGACAGTCCGCCGGGGGTGGCGCTGCTCGATGACGTGACGCTGTCGAATGTGGGGTTGCGGGAGAACGCGGCGGTGACGGTCGCCCCGGTGACGGTCTTCGGCGCCAGACAGATCTCGCTGAGCGGCTCGGCGCACGCGATGGGCAGCATTCCGGCGGCCACCCTGCGGCAGGCGCTGCTCGGCAAAGTGGTGACCGTGGGCGACACGGTGTCGCTGCTACCGCGCGATCTCGGACCCGACATCAGTTCCTCGGCGGCCACGCAAGCGCTCTCGCGCACCTTCGGTATCGCCTGGACCACCGAACTGCTCACCGTGACGGCGATCGAGCCGATGCCGGGACCAGTGAGCGTGCAACCGAATTCGGCCGTCGGCTGGGGTGCGGGCGCGGCCGCGATCCAGCACATCCTGGAACGCGACGGCGACACCCGGCCGCCTTCGGGGAACCGGCCCGGCGCGCCTGGGCAACAGTGGCTTTCGGAGGCGGAACAGCCGGGGCCGGTCGCGGTGAAGGTGAGTTCGGGGAGTACGCCGATCCAGATCGAGGACCTGGCAGGAGTGCAGAGTCAGGCGGGCAAGCTGGCCGAGTGGCTGAGCTTGGCACTCGACGAACCCGAGTTGCTCAAGACGCTCGGCGCACCGGCGCATCTCGGGGTGCTCATCACCGGCCCGGCCGGGGTCGGCAAGGCCACCTTCGCCAAAGCCGTTGCCGCACCGCGTCGCATCATCGAGGTCGACGGTCCGAGCGTCGGCGCGACCGAGAGCGGCACCCGGCTGCGTGAGGTGGCCGAGGCGGTGGGCGATGTCGCCACCGGACAGGGCGGCGTGCTGCTGATCACCGATATCGACGCACTGCTGCCCGCCGAGGCCGAACCCGTCGCCACCCTGATTCTCGACCAGCTGCGGGCCGCGGTGCGCGCGCCGTGCGTCGCCCTGCTGGCCACCACCGCCCATCCGACACAGGTGGATTCGCGGCTGCGGGCACCGGACCTGTGCGACCGCGAACTGGCACTGCCGCTGCCGACCGCGGCGATCCGGCGGGCACTGCTCGAACACCTGCTGCGCAAGGTACCGGCCGGCGAACTCGATCTCGACGCGATCTCCGCGCGCACACCGGGTTTCGTGGTGGCCGACCTGACCGCGCTGTGCCGGGAAGCGGCCGTGCGGGCAGCGGGCCGGGCCAGCCGCGAACACACCGAACCAGCACTCGTCCAAGAAGACCTGATCGGCGCGCTCGAGGTGATCCGGCCCCTGTCACGTTCGGGGACAGAGGAATTGGCGATCGGATCGCTCGACCTCGACGACGTCGGCGACATGGTCGAGACCAAGCAGGCACTCACCGAAACGGTGCTGTGGCCGCTGCGCCACCCCGACTCCTTCGCCCGCCTCGGCGTCGAACCGCCGCGTGGGGTCCTGCTCTACGGGCCACCCGGCTGCGGCAAGACCTTCCTCGTGCGGGCACTGGCAGGCACCGGTCAGCTCAGCGTGCACGCGGTGAAAGGCGCTGAGCTGATGGACAAGTGGGTCGGTTCCTCGGAGCGAGCGGTGCGCGAACTGTTCCAGCGGGCCCGTGACTCGGCACCGTCGCTGATCTTCCTCGACGAGGTCGACGCACTCGCTCCCCGCCGCGGCCAGAGCAGCGACTCCGGGGTGTCGGACCGGGTGGTCGCCGCACTGCTCACCGAACTCGACGGTGTCGAACCCCTGCGCGACGTGGTGGTGGTCGCCGCGACCAACCGCCCCGAACTGATCGACCCCGCGCTGTTGCGGCCAGGCAGGCTCGACCGGCTCGTCTTCGTCCCACCGCCGGACGGTCCGGCGCGGCTCGAGATCCTGCGCACGGCGGGCCGCTCGGTTCCGCTGGCCGACGACGTCGACCTGGCCGCCCTGGCAGAGGATCTCGACGGCTACTCGGCCGCCGACTGCGCCGCCCTGCTCCGCGAGGCCGCGCTCTCGGCGCTGCGCCGCGATATGGCCGCCGCCGACGTCACCGCCGAGGACGTGGCCACCGCCCGCGCCACCGTGCGCCCGTCCCTCGATCCCGCGCAGGTCGAATCGCTGCGACGCTACGCGGAGAGCAGAGCCTGATCCCGGCCTGCGGAACTCGCCGCCTACCGATCCGAACACGACATCCCAGGTGGGAGGGGTAGTCGCCGGTATCGTCGGCACGGTGCCCAAGATCGGTGATGGTCTGGACGCGGTCACGGCGTTCACCGGGGCCGCGGCCGCGGGAATGTCGCTGTTCCTGCCGTTCAGCTTCGGTGACGAGTCGGGGATCGATTCGCCGTACCGCGTCACCAGCCTGATCAACAGTGTTCCCCGCGCGGCGGCGCTCGGCCTCATCGTGGCTGTCGTCGTCGCCGTGCTGGCCAGGCCGGTCACCCGGCCGGGGCTGATCTGGCTCACCGCGACGGGTGGGGCGACGGCCTTGGCGATCAACTACCTCATCGGGGAGGCCATGACCTCCGCCGATGTACTCACCACCCAGAACTACATCGACTCGCTGTGCGGCGGTGTGCTGTTCGGCGCGCTGTGCATCTGCTCGTGGCGGATGCGCTGGTCGGCGGTCGGTTTCGGGCTCGGGGTCCTGGTCGTGTTCGTCTACGGCCAAGTCGTCGCGGTGTTCACCTCGAACGCCTCGGCGACGGCGGACGAGGCCGTGCACACCCCGTTCTGGCTGGTCGGCGCCGCGGTCGTACTCCTCGCGATGAACACCGCGCGCCATCGGCACGGCCTCATGCTGTCCGCGGTGCCGCGCATGGCGGCGGATCTGCCGATCACCCCGATCATCGCCACCACCGTGCTGTCGCTGTCGCTGCTGATCGCCACCGACTGGCTCGGCAGCGAGTTCGACGGACGACGAGTGAACTCCTGGCACATCGTGGTCGCCGTGAGCGTCACGCTCGTGGCGGCGTTCGTGGCCGCCATGCTGCTGCCCGGCCGCGACGGCGCCGGTGTGCTGGTCGCCGTGAGCGTGGCCGCGGCAGCCGATTCGCTCGGTGACGCACCGAGTCTCGGTTGGCATCTACTGACTGTTCTCGCCGTCGGTGTAGCCGCCATCCTGGCGGGCCTGCGCTGGGCGACATCGTGGGGCGCGCTGCTCGGCGCCGCCGCGATCTGCGGTTTCGCCACGGTGGCCGAACACCTTCCGTGGGCGATCGTGTGGCCGGCCGGGGTGGTGCTGTTGACCTGTGTCACCGGTTTCGCCATCGGTTCGATCCGGGTCACCTACCTGCCGAGCGCGATGCTCGGGCTCGGTGCGCTGTACCTGCCGTCGATCCTGTGGGCGATTCCCACCGGGCAACGACACTGGCCGACGAGCAGCACCGCCGTTGCCGAGCGGGTGCCGGGCCAGGTCGCGCTGGCCATCACCGTCGGCGCCGCGGCCGGACTCGCGGTGCTGTACCAGATCCGGCCCGCCACGCCGCCACGGGTGGCCCAGCCATAGCCACACCACCCTCGACATGGCCGACGCGACAACCTCGGTGCCGCCGAACATCCCGTTCGCGCCCGTAGGATCGGGGCGCGCTACTCGACCGCTACCTACCCGACGGAGGGGGAGTTGCTAGCCGTTCTGCTCGTTCACGCACTGGCCGCCCTCCTGGCCCCGCTGTGCGTACGAGTGCTCGGCCGCAACGCTTTCTATCTGCTGGCGCTGGTCCCGCTGTGCAGTCTCGGCTGGGTGATCGCGCACTGGGGCGACACCGTGCGCACGCAGGTGCAATGGGCGCCGCAGATCTCGATGGATATCGACCTGCGGTTCGACTCCCTCGCCGCGGTGATGTGCACGCTGGTACTCGGCGTCGGCGCGTTGATCCTGGCCTACTGCGGCCGCTACTTCGAGCGTGACGAAGCCCGGCTCGGGGTGTTCGCGGCGGAGCTGACCGGGTTCGCCGGCGCCATGTTCGGGCTGGTCGTCAGCGACAACATGCTGCTGCTGTACGTGTTCTGGGAAATCACGACGGTGCTGTCGTTCCTGCTCGTCGGCCATTACGCCGAGCGTTCGGTCAGCCGAAGGGCCGCGATCCAGGCGCTGCTGGTGACGGGTGCGGGTGGACTGGCGATGCTGGTCGGGATCGTCATTCTCGGACTTCGCTACGACAGTTTCCTGCTCTCGGATCTGCTCGCGGCGAGCGCTGTCCCGCCGGGGAGCGCGGTGTCGGTCGCGGTCGGCTTGGTGCTGATCGGGGCGATCAGCAAATCGGCGATCGTGCCGCTGCACTTCTGGTTGCCCGGTGCGATGGCGGCGCCGACGCCGGTGAGTGCGTACCTGCACGCGGCCGCGATGGTGAAAGCCGGTATCTACCTGGTGGCCCGGCTCGCACCCGCGCTCGCGCAGACACCGCCATGGCATCTGATGCTCCTTCCGCTCGGCATCGCGACGATGCTGCTCGCCGGGTGGCGGGCGATCCAGGTGCACGATCTGAAGCTGGTGCTGGCGTTCGGCACCGTCAGCCAGCTGGGTCTGATGATCATGATGGTCGGCATCGGCACACCGGACGCGGCGCTGGCCGGCCTCGCCCTGCTGGTGGGGCACGCGCTGTTCAAGGCGAGCCTGTTCATGGTGGTCGGCATCATCGATCACGGCGCTGGCACCAGGGATCTGCGCAGATTGTCGGGGCTGGGTCAGCGCGCGCCCGTGCTGTGCGCGATCGCGGTGCTCGCCGCGCTCAGCATGGCCGGACTGCCACCGCTGCTCGGATTCGTCGGCAAGGAGTCGGCGCTCGGCGCGCTGTGGTCGGCCGAGGTGCTGAGCCCGCCGGTGCGGTTCGCCCTGCTGGCGGGGGTCACGGTCGGTTCGGCGTTCACGGTGGCCTACAGCATCCGATTCATCTGGGGCGCTTTCGGAACCACCGCCGATCCCGAGCGCGTGGTCACCTGGCACGCACCCGGCGCGCTGTTACTCGCGCCGCCCGCGGTGCTCGCGGTGGCCGGGCTGGCGGGCGGCCTCGACACGCCGGTCGTCGATCGATGGTTGAGCCCCTACGCCGAGTCGCTGCCCGGCGTACTCGACACCCATCTCGCGCTCTGGCACAGCTTCACCGGACCGCTCGCGCTGACGGTGGTCATCGTCGCGGCAGGCGTCGCGCTGTTCCTGATCCGCGGCCGGATCGGCGAACCGGCACACCCGCGCCTCGGCAATGCCGATCGCGGATACGACGCGGCGTTGCGCGCGATGGACCGGCTTTCGTTGCGCATCACCGGAACTGTGCAGTCCGGTTCGCTGCCTGCCAGCCAGGCCACCATCCTCGGCACCCTCATCGTGCTGCCGACGGTTCTGCTCGCCCACGGCACGCGCACCGGAGTGCAGCTGCGACTGTGGGATTCACCGCTGCAGGCCGCGATCGGCGCGATCATGATCGCGATGGCGTTGGCCGCCACCGTATTACGTAACAGGCTGGCCAGCGTGCTCGTCGTCGGGGTGACGGGCTACGGCTGCGGCGTGATCTTCGCGCTGCACGGCGCCCCCGATCTCGCGTTGACCCAATTCCTGGTCGAGACACTGACTTTGGTTGTCTTCGTGCTCGTCCTGCGCGCGTTCCCCGCGGAGATCGCCGACAGCCAGGGCACGGCCTTCAAATTCCGCCGGGCCCTTTTGGCCATCGCCGTCGGCATCACCGTCCCCGTACTCGCCGCCTTCGCCATCGCCGCCAGGCACGGTGACCCGATCTGGCAGGCCATCCCCGACGCGGCCTACCGGATCGGCGGCGGCAAGAACGCGGTCAACGTCCTGCTCGTCGATATCCGTGCCTGGGACACCCTCGGTGAGATCTCGGTGCTCGTCGTCGCCGCGACCGGCGTCGCCTCGCTGGTCTTCCGCAGCCGCCGCTTCGGCAGCGCACCCCGCGCCGCCGATTCACCGAACTACGACCCCGACGCGGTGAGCTGGCTGCCCGCCGCCCGCCTCCTCGACCGCCGCGACCGTTCGATGGTCCTGCAGATCACCACCCGGCTGGTCTTTCCCACCATCATGGTGCTGTCGGTGTACTTCTTCTTCTCCGGCCACAACGCGCCCGGCGGCGGCTTCGCGGGTGGCCTGGTCGCCGGATTGGCGCTGACCCTGCGCTACCTCGCGGGCGGGCGATACGAACTGGGCGAAGCACTCCCGGTCGACGCCGGGCACCTGCTCGGCGCGGGCCTCACCCTCGCCGCGGGCACCGCCACCGCATCGCTGCTGTTCGGCGCACCCCCGCTGTCCTCGACCATCATCGAGGTGACACTGCCGCTGCTCGGCCACATCAAACTGGTCACCGCCCTGTTCTTCGACCTCGGCGTCTACCTGGTGATCGTCGGGCTGGTGCTGGACGTGCTGCGCAGCCTCGGCGCCCGCCTGGACAAGGAACTCCTATGAGCGCCAATCTCGCTGTGCTGATCACCATCGGCGTGCTCACCGCGTGCGGTGTCTACCTACTGCTCGAGCGGGTGGTGTCGAAGATGCTGCTCGGGATGATCCTGCTCGGCAACGCGGTGAACCTGCTGATCCTCACCATGGGCGGCCCGGACGGGAAGCCACCGATCCTCGGCAGCTCCGACACCTCCCCCGACGGCATGGCCGACCCGCTCGCACAGGCGATGGTGCTCACCGCGATCGTGATCACCATGGGCCTGGCGGCTTTCGTGCTCGCGCTCGCCTACCGCGCCTACATGCTGACCACCACCGAAGACGTGACCAACGACCCCGAGGACGCCCAGGTCGCGGCCCAGCGCGAACGGGAGGATCCCGAACAGTGACCCTGTCCCCGGATCTGCTGCCCGCCATCGCCGCACTGCCCGTGCTGGTTCCGCTGCTCGCCGCCGCGGCCACGCTGGTGTTCGGTCGCCGCCCGCGCCTGCAGGCGATGATCACGCTGACGGCGCTGTCGGTGGTGCTGGTGATCAGCGCGCTGCTGCTGTACCTCGCCGATCGCGACGGCACCACCGCCGTGCAGGTCGGCGGCTGGCCGACCCCGATCGGCATCACCCTCGTCGTCGACCGGCTCAGCGCCGCGATGCTGCTGGTCTCGGCCTTCGTGCTGCTCCTGGTGTCGATCTACGGTGCGGGACAGAACATCTCCGACGGTGACCAGCACCAGCCGACCTCGATCTACCGGCCCACCTACCTGATCCTGACCGCGGGCGTGTCGACCGCGTTCCTGGCCGGTGACCTGTTCAACCTGTTCGTCGGCTTCGAGATCCTGCTCGTCGCCTCGTTCGTGCTGCTCACCGTCGGCGCCACCGAGGAACGGATCCGCACCGGCATCGCCTACGTGATGGTGTCGATGGTGTCGTCGCTGATCTTCCTGATCGGCATCGGCCTCACCTACGCGGCGACGGGCACCCTGAATCTCGCGCAACTGGCCGTGCGCCTGGAAGCGACACCGAGTGGTGTGCGCACCGCCTGCTACGCGGTGCTGCTGGTCGCGTTCGGGATCAAGGCGGCGGTGTTCCCGCTGTCGAGCTGGCTGCCCGACTCCTACCCCACCGCGCCCGCGCCGGTCACCGCGGTGTTCGCGGGTCTGCTCACCAAAGTCGGCGTCTACGCGATCATCCGCACCCACACGCTCTGGTTCCCCGACGGCGCGTTCGACGACATCCTGCTGGTCGCCGGGCTGGCGACGATGCTGATCGGCGTCCTCGGCGCCATCGCGCAGACCGATATCCGGCGACTGCTCTCGTTCACCCTGATCAGCCACATCGGCTACATGGTGTTCGGCATCGGCCTGGCCACCACGGCCGGGCTGACCGGCACGGTGTTCTACGTGGCCCACCACATTCTTGTGCAGACCGCGCTGTTCCTCGCTGTCGGACTGATCGAACGCCAAGCCGGATCGGTGTCGTTGCGGCGGATCGGCGGGCTGGCGACAGCGAGTCCGCTGCTGGGCATACTGTTCCTGCTCCCCGCCCTGAATCTCGGTGGCATCCCGCCGTTTTCGGGATTCATCGGCAAGGTCGCGCTCCTGGAAGCCGGCGCCGCCGACGGCAGCGTCCTGGCCTGGGTGCTGGTCGCGGGCTCGGTGATCACGAGCCTGCTCACGCTGTACGCGGTGGCGCGGGTCTGGAGCAAAGCGTTCTGGCGGCCGCGCGAAGAGGCGCCGGAAGGCCATCTCACCGCGGCGAATCTGCCGACACTGATCGAGGATTCGACCGATGTGCAGTACGAGGACCGCACCGATCCCGGCCGGATGCCCGTGCTGATGGCGCTGGCGACCGCCGGGCTGGTCTGCGCCGGGCTCGCGCTCACGGTGTTCGCCGGGCCCATCCTCGGTATCGCCGAACGCGCCGCGGGCGACCTGAACGACCCGTCGGTCTACATCGACTCGGTACTCGGACCGGAGCTGCGATGAGCCGACTCGTCAACCGCGACAATGCCCTTCGCGTCGGTGTACTGATCTGGCTCACCGCCGTCTGGGTCGCGCTCTGGGGCGATCTGAGCTTTGCCAACGCACTCGCCGGTATCGTGGTCGCGCTGATCGTGGTCTTCGCGCTCCCACTCCCGCGGGTCCCGACGACCGGGCGCTTCCATCCGCTGTCGTTGCTCGAATTGATCGCGGTCAGCACCTACTACGCACTCGAATCGAGTTTTCAGGTGGCCTGGTTCGCCATCCGTCCCAGCGGACCGCCGATCTCGGGTGTGCTGCGCGTCCAACTCAGTATCCAGTCCGATCTGGTTCTGGTGATGTTCACTGACCTGCTCAACCTGATCCCGGGCACCATGGTGCTCGAACTCGACCGCCCGCGCTGCGTGGTCTACGTGCACGTCCTCGATGTGGGTAGCGACAAGGCGGTCGCGAAGTTCTACCGCACCACACGACGCCTGGAACACCTGTTATCCCTTCCCCACAGCTGAAGCCTGGGGATTTCTGACTCGGACCGCGCCACCCGCATCCTTGGAAGGAGGCGAACAGTGTCTTACGTCGTCAACACCAGCACGGTCGAGATCTACCGTGGCCAGGATCGTCCTGGCGGCGTTCCGGTCACGATCGGCGGTGTGCCCGCAGTATTCGCACCGAAAGACTCGTTCGGCCAGCTCCAAGCGTTGCTTGGCTATCGCGTAACACGCGGAGCAGGTCATCGTGGTGTAGGCGGGCGCAACCAACACCACCTTCCGGCCCGCCCGCACGCCACACTCGATCAACTCCCGCTTCGCCGCGCCGATCGCGGCATCCGCGGCCTTGCGCGCCATCGTCGACTTCGCCAAGAACTTCGGCTTGAAGTCCTCCACCGCGATCGTCTGGTGATCAGCCACGACACGACGCGCCCACACCCGAGCGGCGTGCGCGTTCTGCCTGGCCGCCTTCTTGTGCAACCGTGCGGCCGCACGCCGGGCCTGCTGGTAGCCCTTCGACGGGGCGTGTCCGCGGGGACGTTTGCGGCGGCCCATTTTTCGCTGTGCCTTCGCGAGTTCGGCAGCGCAGCGGCGCCGGTGCCCGCCGTAGGGCAGGTCATAGGCGGCGTCGGTGGTGGTCGCGGTCGTCGTGACACCCCAGTCGATACCGATTCTGCCCTCGGCAGAGGACAGCGGCTCGACGTCGCGGCGGACCACGAACGACGCGTACCAGTGTCCCAACGAGTCCTGATAGACGCGGACCGACGTCGGTTCACAGGGGAGCTCACGCGACCACACAACCGGGACCGCCACCCCACCCGCCAGTCGCAGTCGGCGGTCACGGATCGTGAACCCGCGGGTGGTGTACTCGAGCGACGGCAGCGTCTTCTTCCGCGACTTGATGGTCGGGCGATCACGGCCGGTCACCCGATAGGAATCGTTGAGCGCCGCGGCGTAGGTGCGAAGCGTCTGCTGTTGGGCGACCTGCGAACCATCGCGCAGCCACGACGTCGACGCGCGAGCTGCCGTGAGCAACTTCGAGAGCTTACAGAACGTCGGCTTGCCCCCGCTACGCTGCTGGTGGACGGCTTCATTCCACAGAAACCGACAGCGGTGCCACTCGTCGAGCAGTGCGTTTTCCGCGTGCGCGCCGGGGCGCACGCGGTAGGTGTAGCGCACGGTCTCGACCACACGTTCGACTATACGCATCCCCTATCGCATAACTCATACCTCGCCGCACGGTCGGCGAGCGACCCTTGGAGAAGGCTGATCGCTATGTGGAAAACCAGAACCCCTGAACAGCACTCCGATTCCTCCCCGTGGCCGAAGCCAGGGGCTTCCTCGGAACTATTCCGATGACCGTCGTCGCAGTCCTCGCCGCCGTCCTGCTCACTTCAGCCGCCGTGATCACCAGCTACCGGGTGCTGGCCGGCCCGAGCACGCTCGACCGAGTCGTCGGAATCGATTCGCTCATGGCCATTTCCGCGTCCGGGCTCGCAGTGTGGGCCGCCTACAGCAACGACACCACGGTGATCCCGGCGATCGTGGCGCTCGCGCTGGTCGGTTTCCTCGGTTCGGCCGCTGTCACCCGATTCCGGGTCAGGGACAACCGGTGAGCGGATGGGAATGGGTGTCGGCGGTCCTGATCCTCACCGGCTGCGCACTCGCGTTCACGGCGTCGATCGGCATCGTCCGTTTCCCCGACACCCTCACCCGCATGCACGCGGCAACCAAACCGCAGGTGGTCGGCCTCATCCTGGTGCTCGTGGGCACCGGCATCGACATCCGCGACGACGTCAACGTCTGGATGCTCGTCCTCACCGGCCTGTTCACGATCATCACGGCCCCGGTCGTGGCCCATCTCATCGGCCGCACCGCCTACCGAGAACAACGCCACCGCGATGGGCTGTTCTGATAGCGAATCGGGCTAACCGAAAGATGCAGGCGGGCTTGGTCATTCACTGGGATTGCGTCATGCCAGAGATGCGAATACCGGTATTCGGCAACGAGACTGTCGCCACCCCCACCATGCTGCTGTGTGGGTCCGCCGCAACACTTGTCGCACTCTGGCTCCCGATCGTCAAGACCGGAGATTTCCCTGCGAAGTCCTATTCGCTGTGGGACCTGCGTGAGGTCGGCGCCCCTGGCTTACCTCTACTCGTCCTCGGCGCTGCCCTGTTGGTCGCCGCAGGAGTCCTCCTACACCTCACGTACAACCGCTCGATTCCGAGCATCTGGCTGTCCTGCCTCGCAATCGCCGAAACCCTCGGCACTCTGGTGGCCCTGTCCATAGGATTCACCGTTACCCTCCCTGACACCAGTGACATCGCGTTTCAGCCCGGACTACTACTCCTCGTCGCCGGACTCACCACCACACTCGCCAGCACCCAGTGGCTGTCGAATTCCACAGCTCACCAACCTGATTCGCCCAAAGGATAGCTATCCCGGCTGGATTCGGCGTCGGAGTTCGGACGTGACTGTGTCTACATCGGCAGGCAAAATCACTGTGTCAGTACCGGTTTCGTTGACTGTGATCAGATACCGGCCCGATGCGCGATAGCCAGGAGCGATGTCGACCCAGCTGATGTAGGTCGGTTGCGTCGACCGTGGATGATCGATACGGAAAGCGCCTTCAGCCGCTCGCGGCAGGCGCAGGAACGCACGCATCCGCTCTTCCACCTGCGATCTCCCATCCGCGGCGACATGCCACGAGGAAGGTAACTCACCACGAATACGCGGGGTGTAGCCGACCATCTGTTCGGCACCTCCAGCAGCGGTCGGAGGCAGCGTGAGCGAGAAATAGCGCAGCAGATCCCCACGCGGAACCGAGGCTACCCGTACGTCTGCCCCGAAATCTGGGTCAGTTGAGGATGTTTGGGTCGCGATGACGTTGTATTGGGAGGTCGCGGCGGCAATCGACCGGACACGGTCGGTTGTTCCGTGTATCCGGCCGCTCGCGGTGATACGTATGCTCGCTTCGCTCACCGCTCGCAGTGCTGGGCGCGGATCATCGAGGCCATCGCGGGGAAAGCGAGTACTGAAACCCCTGACCAGTTGGTGGTATTCATCAGCAGTGGCGGCAGTTTCGATAACCGCGATCGGATCCGGATACCGGTCGAGTCCGGCATCGGACCACAACCAGGCGAACTCGTCAGGACTCAGGGTCCAAGACTCGAGGATGGTCACTGGCGCGGCGTCATCGCTGGTTCGTCGTCCATGACCGGACCGGTACCCGAATGCTGGAAGAACTCCTCGGCGGAGGGCTGCGCCACCCCTGTCTCCGTGGATGCTGGTTCGTCGTCCATTACCGGACCGGCACCGGAGTGCTCGAAGAACTGCTCGGCGGACTGCTGGTCCGTGTGAGACTCGACGGCTACCGCAGTCGGCATGGTCGTCGATTCAGCGGGCGTCGAGGGTGCTGCTGGTTCCGGTCGGCCCTGCCGAGAAACCGGACTCGACACGGGTGCCACAGCGGCAGTCATTCCTGAATCCCGAAGGGAATCGTGCGGGGTGTTGACCGGCATCGGAGACGTAACTGCTTGTGGGCGTTGCACTTCTGAGGAAGACGCGGTCGCGGTTGTCGGAGAACCGGGATTCGGCGCCGCAGGTGCAGGTGAGTGCACACCAGGCATCAGCTCGACCTCACCACCTACGACGCCGTCGTAGGTGAGAATTCCTTCGGTCCAGTCCGATTTGACGCCTCGCAGATAATCCGGTGCGTAGTGCTCGTTGGGTTCCTCACGGTTGCCACCGCGACCGGCCCCGCCAGCTCCCATCCCCGGCATCATGCCGTTCCGCGTTCCGGTACCTGATCCAGTTCCCGAAGCCGCAGCGACACCCGTCCCCGCCGTCGGCGTGCCCACTCCTGGAACAGCGCGACCGAGAACGGCGCCAGGGCCACCGCCGACAGATCCACCGGATCCACCCACGCCCGGCGAACCTGATCCGGGACCACCGCTGCCCGGAGTACCGGATCCGGGTCCGCCGCTACCAGGTCCGCCGACGCCTGGGTTTGCTGTCTGTGCGGCTGCCGCCTCTGTCCCGGCGGGCGTCGTCGACGACGGATCTGTCGCGGTGTCGCCTGTCTCCTGCTCACTGCTCGCGTCCTCACCCGACGATTGCCCACTGTCCTGCGGCGAGTTCTCGGTCTCGGAAGGCTCAGGTGTGGTTGCCGCCGGGGCGCCGGCCTCAGGAGTTCCCTGGTTCGCGCCCGGACCACTGTTCTGACCGTCAGCACCGCCCGGGCCTGGATTCACACTGCCAGGGTCACCACCGATTACCGGCACATCAACATATGCGGGCACGCCAGCACCCGACGGCGGGAACACAGGTGTGTAAGTCGTATCCAACGCCTGAACAATCGCATCGCGAGCCGCCGCGTCCGCGGCCCGAGTCTGTTCATCAGTCGCCGGATTGCTCAGGCCGGGCAGGATCGACTGCACCGGATCGTCCGGGTCGAGTGTTCCCGACGAGACCTGTTTCGGCTGCACGGCCAATTTCACGGCTTCCGCCGCATACCCGACCGCCTCGACCCGAGCACCTACCGACCCAAGCACCTGCCCGATCTCGTTGAGCGCCTTAGCGAAACCCTCTGTAGCGGCCTGACCAGCATCGGCCGTCGAGCCCTGCCATTGACCTTCGTTGAACAGCCGAGTCATACCCAACAAATTGAACGTGGACAGAGTCAGCACGTCAGAGGATCCCTGCCGCCACACACCAGCCTGTCCTTGCAGACCGGCCGGATCGAGACCGCCTTCGCCGTGCACAGCCTGATACAGCTGGTCAAAGGTCATGCTCTGAAACCGGTCATCGGTAGTGACGTAGTTCGGGTCCGTACCTTGACCCGCGGCCAGCAACTTGCCATCCGCCGTAGACGCCCTGGCTTGCGCGCCCTCCGCCCTCTGCACAGCCTCGGCGAGCCCGACGAGACTCAACGGAGTGGTCGGACGTGGCGTCATGCTGAATATCCCCCCGGAATGTGTGACTGGTCCCGGGCAGCAGATTAGCACGGGGCTCCCAGGCTGGGCCGCTGATAGAGTCCTGGACCAGCGGCTGACGAGCGGGGGGGACAATGGCGGGATCAGAGATTACCTTCGGGCAGGTGGGGGTTGCAGCCTTCAACGAGGCGGCTCGCGCTGGGACGATTCGCTACGAGCGTGGAGCAGCGGAACAGGCTGCTCGAATGTACGACGAGTTGGCCAATAGCTTGAGACCGACACGGGACCGACTGGAGCGATTGGCCAACCAAGACGGTTTCGGCGGATTTGCCTCCGGACGTGCGCTCCAGAAGGGGTTCTCATCCAAAGCCACGGACGGTGCGGCGGTGATCGATAAG
Source organism: Nocardia sp. NPDC058519 (assembly GCF_042719755.1). Taxonomy (NCBI): domain Bacteria; kingdom Bacillati; phylum Actinomycetota; class Actinomycetes; order Mycobacteriales; family Nocardiaceae; genus Nocardia; species Nocardia sp. NPDC058519. The sequence continues at coordinate 126,620 of NZ_JBHXNK010000013.1, forward strand.
GCTATCGAGACCGCATTGCGCATGAAAGAGGCCTATCTGCGCGCAGGCGGTCTAATCGAAGCCGCCGATGAGGCGAACCGAGCCGTCATCGCCCTCGCGGCGGAAGCGATCGAAAACGGAGGCAGTAACCAGTGATCCGTCCTTACCTGCACTTCGCGGCCTGCGCCACAGCAGTAATTCTGCTCAGCAGTTGCGGTTCGACCAGTGAGCCGACAGAGCCGAGCCTGTCCGGCGCGCCAAGTACGACCAAGCAGATCGCAGTTCCCGCCGCACCACCGACATCCCAGGTCAATAGCGGTAGCCGCGGCAAGGTGGAATTCGATCCATGCGTCGAATTCGATGACCCAACGATCCAACGTGCCGGCTACGACGCCGATACACGCGAACGGACGGATGGCATCCACGAATGGTACGCCTTCGTGGGATGCAGTTTCGCGAATAATGAGCCTATCGGCACTCTTGGTACACAGATGTCGATTCGATCAATAGATATCGCGGCAACAAATATCACCCTCGATGAGTTTCGTCAACGCTACACAGGGAAGTACACCGAAGAATCCGTCGGCGGCCGCACCGCGATCAAATACAATCCACCCCGACAATGCGGGATGGTTATTGAATTTCCCGGATTTTCCCTCGACCTCACCACATCTGCGGACTTCACCGAGGAAAAGGACTGCGACAATATCCTGAACGCCGCGACGGTCCTCGAAACGGCAGCGACCGAGACAATCGGCGACCGCTGACAGCCGCGAGTCGAGGCTGCACTGTCCCGCAGATGGCAGATAGCCGACCTGTTCGGCACCGATGCTACGGCAACACTACTCGGCGGGCAGCGGTAGGTAACCGACCAGTTCGGTTGCAATGTGAGTAACAACTGGGCAGGGATCTACGTCTCCACCAAAGACTGTCGCATATACACTAAATAGGACTCTTGAGTTCTTCGTCTCAAGAAGTACGCTGCACACAAAATTCGGATCAAGACCTTCTGATCGATAACGGTAACCAGCATAAGGTCCAATTGTGACCTCGGCGAGCTCGACTGCCTTCGACCTCCCATCGGTAACGTTATACTCCACTCCATTCTTGAAATAATGTATCGACGGCGACATGTTCGCTTCATCACTTGACCAGGCACACTCCCGGCCGGGTGCTTTCGCTTGCAACTTGTGGTCGTATCCGAGTTGCTGCATCACCGACTCCGGAAAGGCTTCGCACGGATCCCAAGACGGAGCCTCACCACTTGAATCCGAGGTCGTATCACACCCCGTCAGCAGCATGGAAAGCAGCGCGAAAGTCATCAAACCTGTCACTCGAGCACGCCCGAGGCTATTCACCCTGGGCCGCCTTGTCTTGTTGTTCTCCGATGCTGATCGAGTATGACTGGCGATAGTTTTCAACGTAGCTATTCAAACCGCGACCATTCAGGAAATTCGATAATTCGGCCCCGTTGCCTCGATCAATGATCTCTTCGACTGTCGCCGGTCGGCCGTCAACCTTCAGAGATTCCGGCAGTTGTCCGGCGGCGTTGGCAGCGTTCAGGACAGCCTGATTCGCGCTCTGTTCAGCCTCTGCCCTGAGGTCCTGCGCCTCCGGTCTATCCTTGAACTCGTATTCGGGCTTTCCTATCAACTCCTGGATAAGCCCGGATGTGGTGTTTCCTGCCTCAAGGCCAGTCACGTCCTGGACGATCTGGGACCCGGGAATCTTGGCGACCCCTTCATCCACCAGCATCCCGGCCATATCGGCACCCATAAGCTTGGCTCGGCGAAGCATGCTCTGTTCCTCGGTCGCGATGACATCCTCGCCCCTCTTCTTGTCCTCACCGATGATGGCGTCCCACATCGCACTGTCGAGGCGACCGGACAGAGTTCCCGCATTGCCGCCGGCAAGGATTGAGCCCGGATTCTCCGGGTTATTCTGCATCGCTTCGGTCAGTTCGGTCAGCCGATGTTGTTCGACAGCTGTGGTTAGGCCGACGCGCCCCTCCTCTGTGTAGGAGCCGAGCTCAAGCAATCGATTCCCTTCCTCCCCGTTCCACCTGGCGACACCGTCGAGCACCTTGCTTTCGCCCCGAAGACCTTCAGCGAGGTGCGGGCTGCTCACCGACTCCAGGTTGGAACTGACTATCTGACTGACCTTGTTCGCCAGTTCTGGGTTCGAAGCGAACTCTTTACGCGTGTTGTCCCACGCCGCCTTGTCATCCGTCGATCCGAACATGTCTCCAAGGCGTGCGAGGTCGGCGCGGCCGCGATCGCCCCTCTCAGTGTCGAGCGGGAGCTGAGACTCCTCGGTGATCCGATCGAGCAGCACGTTCGGCCCACTCCCCTGTGCGGAGTCGGGCCAGTCGTAGTAGAGCAGACTCTGCACGGTTTCCCGAGCCTTGTACCCCTCGGGCATACCCTCACCCGACCAGACCTGATGACTGGAGGCCTCGTTACGCGAGCCGATGTCGAGGAACTTCGATGCGGCCTCGTCGCGACCTTCCGGATAGACATAGGGCTCGTCCTGAATCATGTCCGACGACTTCAGGAAGAGGTTGGTGCCCAACTCTTTACCTGGTTCGAAGCCGGGATTGGCCTGACCCATCAAGTCGGCCAAATTGTGGGTGTCGGCCCGCTGATTCTGCTGGGCAACAAGAGGACCGCCAGAAAGTTTGGGATCGATAGGATTGGGGTCGGTCCCCTTCGCCTCGATGAGTTGCCGCATACCCGAGGGGAGATTTTGGTAGCTGCCCGCATTCGCCAGCGTGCCGTCGGGATTACGTCCGGTGCCAACGTTCTCGTTACTCACCACCATCAGCCCGTTAGCCAGCGCGTCTCGCTGTGAGGCCGCCACAGTATTGCCGGATTCTTCGCTGATCTTCAGATGCTCACTGAGCGCGAGAACGCCATCGCCACCGGCAGTTTGGTAGAGGTTGCGGTAGTACTCCTGCACTGCCGCAGGCAGCGAATCGACCTTACCGCCCTCCGACAGGATACGAAGCTCATCCTGGGTCAGCGTTTGCGTGGGCAGCTGACTCGCGATCCGATCCAATACCGCAGGGTCGCGGGCACTTTCGGGATGGGTGTTGAGATAGTCGGTGAGCGCTTTCCCGTCCTCATTGCCGAGGTCGGCCGCATTGCTGGGTGCGTCCGTCGCAGCATCGACGCCGTCGCCGAGCAGGTCACCACGGACCCGAATCTCCTGCGAAGCAGTGCTGATCGCAACACCGACTTCGCTGACCGCACCGGTCAGCGAGTAGTACGCGGCATTGATGGCGGCCTGATGCGCGTTCACCTTGTCGATGACGGTTTGGCGATCATCGCCGGTGAGGACATCACCGCTCGTCCTCGCTGACGACACCACCCAGTTTTCGGCGACCTTCAGCGGGACTGGGCAAGACCCATCGCTTTCCGCCTCGCTCACCTTTCCGAGGAGGAGCCGTTTCTCGTTCGCGAGCCGTACGTCGGCCGCTCGCAGCGCAGTCGCGACGTCACGGACCTCCTGCGAGAGCCTGCGGCCTTGGTCGTTCTCCTCGACGATCCGGTCCGAGGCCGCATCGTGGGCGGCACCCGACCAGGTTGTGTCTTTGAAGTGGGTCAGCACCTGCGCGAGCTGGGTTTCGTAGAACTGGGTATCGGTTTCCAGTTCGGTCGCCCACTCCGACATCTTCTCGGGCTTCCAATTGGTGATGTCTGTACGAGTCGGCATCGTCGGCTACCCCCGCGCCTTGAAGTCCATCGAATCGAGCATGTTCTTGAAGTCCTGGTCGGTCGTGACATAGCTTGCCGCGGAGACCTGCACGATGCTGGACAACTTCTGCAGACGCTGGGCGACCCGAAGCCACGCACCCTCAGCGAACTCGCCGGTCTGTGCGCACACCTGCCCGAGCGAACAGCCCGGCAGCGCAGCGCCGATCTGGTTGCCCGTCGTGCGCACGTCGATCTTGTCGATCTCCTGGCTCACGGTATCGAGCGTCGTTGCCAGCTTCTTCAACTGATCGATGTCAGCCTGGAGCACGTGACTTCCCCCCGTATTCAGTGACCCACGCCGCATCCAGCGAACCGCGCGACGCATAGATGGTCGCAGGTTATCCCGCCGTCTCGCCCATTACAAACGCCATTGCCATGCGACCCTTCGGCATCAACGCCTGCGGGGCAGTCTGCTCTGCAAGTCGGTGAAAGTTACCGCGAGGTTCACCGGGCTGGTCAGGACCAAAGCGTCGGTGTGGGTATGACGGGTGACATAGCGACGACCCGACCAGTCGAGACGACACTCCTCCACCTCGGTGATCTGCTGCCAGTCCTTGTCGAAATGCACGATGAGGTACACCGGGATCCCTGCACGGGCATACAGTTCGCGCTTGATACCGATATCAGCGTCGACCGTCCCCTCCGAGGTGATCTCCGCGACCAGCAGGATCTGCGTGGCGACCGTACGAACGTCGTAGCGTCCGGCACCGCAGTCACGCAGTATGACGTCCGGGTAGCGGACCCGCAAGCGGCGGGCATCATCTGCCGACTCGCTATCGGCCAGCCGAATCGGTGTGTCGCTGTGCACCTCACGGCACGGCCCATCGGGGTCGACGGCATACTCGAGTGCGGAGGCCAGGCGGCGCACGACGAGATCATGCTCGGGCGACTGCGCCATGCACTCGATGAGAACGCCGTCGTGGATTTCACCGAATTCCTCCGGTGGACCCGCCAGGAACTCTTCGACGCTGACCAGCCGTTCTGGCCGTTTACGCGGGGCCGACATGGGTCCACCGTACTCGAATTTCGACACTCGGTTTCGAATTGAGAAACTGGCGGGGCGCGGCGGCCGGCCGGGTCGATGTCGGCTACGTCTGCCTGGTTCGATCGCGGTTCGCACAGAAGTGGGGGGTGGCCGTGCGATTCTGATCAGCGATGGGGCGGCCACCGACGGGCGGTCGGATTTTCCACCGCCACAGACTGTTTGCTGATCGGTTACCCAAGGTGTAGCGTCGCTCACAGAGATCGGCCCCCGGGAGCGCTACCAACGCTCACCGAGGGCCTGGGTACGAAACAGCACGAACTGTTCGCACCGTAGGGGAAATCCTACCTGCACCTCCTCGGAGTGCTCCAATGCCGAGGTCGTCGTCCTGACGCCAGGAGTTTCATCATCCCGTGCGCGGACCGCGAACTACTTGTTTCACTACCCAAGGCCCCGGGCCCTTCGCGGTCGTTACCGACGAGCCCGACCGGGGAGCAACCAACCCACTAAAACAGCCGTCTGCGAGTACCAGTGTCGTACGCCTCGCACGTACGCACCGTGACGGCCGGGAGTGCACACCTTCGCCACGGTCCAACCAGCCACGCGTCCATAGGACGCGCGGCCAGAAGTGTTGGCCGAGGACGCAAATCGGGGTTCGGTGCGGGGAAGCGGGCAGGGATGGTTACGACACCGGCACCCTTGGGTGCTCGAATTGGTTCAGTACAGCCCGCCGGTCATCATGACCGCAGCAGCCGGATTCCTTCCTTGCCACACCGGCCGAAGCAGTACTGACACTCCATATCGGTCGGATCATCAATCGCGACAACAGACTTCAGGTCATAGACCCGGTCCTTCACACCACGAACCTTGCCGCAGAGCGTCCGGAAGGTTCCGTCCGCCTTGACCTCACGCACATAGTGCGCTCGCGTCCCAGTTTTGGTCCGCACCCAATTACCCACCTGCACACATGGATTCGGATCAGCATCAGTGGAGGAAACGACGACGGGCCCGGACTTGGCGGCCCAGCGCTGCTCCTCTCGCTGACGCCGTTGAGCGGCACGTTTACGACGGTCGGGCGACAGCTCTACGCCCATCGGAGTACCAGTGGGATTCGTATGCACGTCTCGAAGATATCCCCAGACGTGGCCCGCCACCCAGGATTCAGGGTGCTCTGGCCGTCGTCGGTGAGACACCGCGACGGGCCGTTCTAGGCGGCGGTCGTGATTCGCTCCATGGCGGGCGCGGGGGCGGTGGCGAACCAGGTGGTGTGGAAGGCGATTGCCACCGCGGCCAGCAGCCCGATGACGATCGCGCCCGCGGCCACCGGATACTCCGCCATCGGCACCGCCAGGTACCGGTAGGACAACAGCAGCGCCGCGAACACCGCCACACCGAAGCCGACCAGCCGAATCCGGAACGCACCCCAACCGCGCTCGGGCGCGCGCAGCGCCGATTCGACGGTCAGGCACAGCACCGCGCCTGCCACCAGATCCACGCCGTAGTGGTACCCGAATCCCAGCGTCGCGGTCACCGTGGCGGCCAGCCAGAAGGCCCCGCCCCAGCGCATCCAGATCGGCGCGCGCGAGCCGTCGATATCGCGACGGGTGTGGATGAACAGCGACAGGGCCCACGCGGTGTGCATCGAGGGCATGCAGTTGCGTGGGGTGAACTCGTCGAACGCCAGCGCGGCCGGGTTCGAGTCGATCGGTGGCAGCGCGGCGGGCCAGAAATTGCCCACCTGGAAACCGTGCCCGTCGGCCCCGAACGCGAACATCGGCCCGACTACCGGGAACAGCACGTAGAACAGCGGGCCGACCAGACCGAGCACCAGGAAGGTGCGCACCAGATAGTGGCTCGGCCACTGCCCCGTGGTGACCACCTTGCGCAGTTGCCACACCGCCACCGCGATCGCGGCCACCGGCAATTCGATGTAGACCCAGTGCAGCACCGCGTACACCTCGGGCCCGAGCACATCCAGCACCCGCCCGACGACCCACGACGGGTCACCGAGCGCGTGATCGGCGAGCAGCGCGTACTCGTCGAGCACCGTGGGTCGCACCGCCGAGGTCACGTGCAGCCACACGTCACCCACCTTGGTCGCCAGCACCAGCAGCGCACCGAGGGCCACGGCCTTCAACGCGTCACCGCGCTCACGACCCCGCCAGCGCACCGCCGCGATCACCGCCAGTGCGGCCAGCACGATCGTCGGCCCGTTGCCGACCGTGAACGGCTTGCCGTCGATGAGCCGCAGCGCGACCCACACCGCATCGATCCCGATCGCGGCGGCCAGCGCGATCACCCGGCGGCGCGCGGAGATCCCGACGAGTGCGAGCACCAGCCCGGCCCACGGCACCGACATCGATTTGGGCGTGCCGACGAAGTCGCGAGCCAGGCTGGCCAGGGGTCCCTCGAAGCCGTTGACCGAGGCGAAGATCTGCAATCCGACCAGCAGCGCGAGCACTGCGGCCACCGCGACAACGGCGAGTGTGTGTGGTTCACGCAGACGAGAACCGAGGGTGGCACCCCCCGCAACGGCGCGCGGATGTTCGACAAGCATCCAGCCATCGTAAACGGAGGGTAAACGCCGACTCCCCGCGCAGCTGAACGCTACTGATCGAGCTCGCGCACCAGTGCGTCGACGACCGCGACCATGTCGCCCTGTGTCTGTGTGGCGACCCGGCGTTGCCGCTGGTAGGAGGCACCGTGGCGGGGAATCTCGGCCACCGCGGCCAGCTCGTCGACGCAGCCGAGACGCTTCGCGGTCGGCTCGAGCCGGGTGAGCAGATCCATCAGATCGTCAGTGACCAAACGCTCATTGCTGGCGTCGTCGACGATCACGATCGCGTCGAGCCCGTAGCGCGCGGCCCGCCATTTGTTCTCCTGCACATGCCATGGCGGCAGCGTCGGCAGGTCCTCGCCGTTTTCCAGGCGCCGGTCCAGATCGACGATCAGGCAGTGGATCAGCGCGGCCACCGAAGCCAGTTCGGCGCGGCTGGACAGCCCGTCGCACACGCGCACCTCGATGGTGCCCCACTTGGGCGCGGGCCTGATGTCCCAGTGCATGCCGCCGAGTTGTTCGAACACACCGGTTTTCATCTGGTCGTGCACGAAACCTTCGAATTGGCGCCAGTTCTCGAACTGGAACGGCAGCCCGGCGGTCGGCAACTGCTGGAACATCAGCGCCCGGTTGCTCGCGTAGCCGGTGTCGTCGCCGGACCACATCGGCGAGGAGGCCGACAGCGCGAGCAGGTGCGGATACGACAGCAGCAGCGAGTTCAGGATCGGAAAGACCTTGTCCCGGTGCGACACTCCCACGTGCACGTGCACGCCCCAGATCAGCATCTGGCGGCCCCACCACTGGGTGCGCTCGATCAGTTCGTCGTAATGCGGTGAGCGCGTGAGCTGTTGGGCCGACCACGCCGCGAACGGGTGGGTGCCCGCGCAGAACAGGTCGACGCCGAGCGGATCGGCCGCGCGCCGCACCGCGTTCATGGTGCCGCGCAGGTCTTCGACCGCGCCGCCGACCGTGTCGTGCACGCCGGTCACCAATTCGACGGTGTTGCGCAGCAATTCCTTGGTCACCTGCGGAGTGCCGTCGTGCGCGCGCAGGTCACCGACCGCGTCGAACACCGCCGAGGCGGTGTTGGACAGATCACGCGTCACCTTGTCGACGAGCGCGATCTCCCATTCGATGCCGATGGTCGGCCGGGGCGAACCGCGAAACGGAACCGACTCGTATGCCCCGGCCATGGGTGGTGTCTCGCTAACCGACGACGCCGCACGCCACGCGGGCGCCCGCATCGCCGGTGCTCAAGGTGGTCTCGTCCGGGCCGGTGCCACCCTCACGCGTGTAGCGCGGGGGGATGTTGCCGAAGTTGTCGGCGCCCGCGTGGATGATCAGCGCCTTGCCCTTGAGGTTGTCGAGGGTGACCGTGTCGGTCCGGGTGACCAGCTTCGCGGTACCGTCGGCGCCGACCTGCAGCGAGGTGAGGTCACCGCTGGCCGGGTGCGCGGTGGCACCGCCGACCTGCAGATGTCCACCGGCCGAGGTGAAGTCGCCCTCGCAGGTGCCGTTCTGGTGGAAGTGCAGGCCGTGGAAGCCCGGCGTCAGACCGCGCGCCTCGACGGTGACGACCAGGTGGTTGCCTTCAGCGACGATGGTCGCGGTGCCGACCTCGGCACCCGCACCGTTCTTGAGCGAGGTCTTCAGGCCGCCCGCCACGCCACCGTGATCGTCGCCGTGGCCGGGGGCCGCGGTCGCCGACGGTGCGGCGTGACCGCCACCGTGGTCGCCGCTTTCAGCCCCGGGAGCCGCCGAGCTGGTCCACACCGGCGGCGTGGTGCCCTTGACGTCACTCGACTCCTGGCTGTTGGTGCAGGCAACGAGCCCGAACGCGGCGACCGCGAGCACCGGGGTCACAATGCGCCAGGACGGGCGACGAGTTGTCGACGTGGCCATCAGGGGACTCCTTATCGGACTGGGGCTATACCGCTCAAGATGATGCCACAGCGGCGACGCGGCCTACGGCACCGCGTGCCGCGCCTGGTTCAGCGACCGGTCAGTACGACGACGACACCCGGGGTGGTGTCCCCCGACTTGGGCACGACCGTCCCGCCGACCTGCTGGGCGATCGCGGTGGCCGCGGCCTTGTCGCCCGCGCCGCCGCCGTAGTACACGGTGGTGGTGGTGAGGTTTTCGCCGCTGTAGTTGCCGGTGCTGACATTGGTCCAGCCCGCCGTGGTCAGTTCGCTCGCGGTGCGCGCGGCCAGACCCGCTACCAGGCTGTTGTTCAGCACCCGTACCGGTACCGCCTGATTCGCGGCACCCGCTGCGGGGGTCGTGGTCGTGGCGGTGGTCGTCGGCGCGACGGAGGTCGTCGTGGTCGGAGCGGCCGCGCTGGTGGTCTTCGGCGCGGGCGTAGTGGCGGGCGCCTGTGCGACCGCGCTGGAGGTGGTGGTCTCGGTCTCCGCGTCCGATGCCACGGCATCGGAGTTCGACAGCGACATCGCACCCAGACCGGCGAAGACAATGGCCAGCGCGATCAACACCATCGCCAGCGCGCGCAACGGCGGGCCGCCGGGGGTGGGGTTCGGGTTGCTCACCCGCCCAACCCTAGCCGCAACAGCGGGTGTGTGGCCGTCATGTCAGACCTGGAAACCGAGTTTGCGGGCGGCACGGGACTTCTGTCTGCTCGCCCGCAGTCTGCGCAGCCGTTTGACCAGCATCGGGTCGGCGGCCAGCGCCGCGTCGGAGTCGACGACCGCGTTGAGGACCTGGTAGTACCGGGTGGCCGACATGGAGAACAGTTCGCGGATCGCGTCTTCCTTGGCGCCCGCGTATTTCCACCATTTACGTTCGAAGTCGAGGATGTCGAGCTCGCGGCGGCTCAGACCGGTGCTCTCGTCGGCCGCCGAGTCCTGTTCGCCCACAGTGGGGCCGTCGGGCATCCCGGAGCTGTGCCGAGCTACTGCGCCGTCCATCTTGCTCCCTCGCCGTGTATCACGAGACGCTGAATACCGTCGTCATTCAACCACGGGTTCCCCGGATCATTCGACCCATGTCACGGCGTGTTGACTGAAGGCCAGTAGGGGTGGCGCGGCCCACAGGGGTCCGCCGATCATCGGCCCACCCGAGCGGCGATAATGGCGACCATGGCAATTCTCCCGATCGTGATCGTCGGTGACCCCGTTCTGCACAACCCCACCGCGAAGGTGACGGAGACCCCCGCGGAGCTGGCCGAGCTCATCGCGGATATGTACGACACTCTCGAAGAGTCCAAGGGTGTCGGCCTGGCGGCCAATCAGGTCGGCGTCGGCAAGCGGCTGTTCATCTACGACTGCCCCGACTTCGACGCCACCGGCAACCCCGTGCGCCGCAAGGGCGTGGTGGTGAACCCGGTGCTGGAGACCTCGGCGATCCCCGAGACCATGCCCGACCCCGATGACGACGAGGAAGGCTGCCTGTCGGTGCCCGGCGAGCAGTTCCCGACCGGACGCGCGGACTGGGCGAAGGTCACCGGGACCGACGAGAACGGCGAGCCCGTCGAGATCGAGGGCACCGGCTTCTTCGCGCGCATGCTGCAGCACGAGGTGGGCCACCTCGACGGTTTCCTCTATGTCGACGTGCTGGTCGGCCGCAATGCCCGCGCCGCCAAGAAGGCGATCAAGCGAAACGGCTGGGGCACACCGGGTTTGAGCTGGATTCCCGGAACCGTTCCCGATCCGTTCGGTCATGACGACTGACATTCCGCTCGGGCGGCGCGTGGTGATGCGGTACCAGCTGCCCGCGGGTTATCCCCAGCCGCTCACCGATGTGATCGGCGAACTGGTGTCGCTGACGCCGCCTTCGGTGCGTACCGCCGAGGGTGAGCTGGTCTCGGTGTCCGCTGATCGCGTCGTCGCGCTGAAAGCGCTGGGGCCGAGGCCGATTCGAACCAAGGAGATCCGGTCGCTGGAGACCGCGGCGGCCATGGCATGGCCGGGCAGCGCGCACCTGTGGATCGACGGCTGGCTGGTGCGGGCGGGCAACGGCTACACCGGGCGTGCGAATTCGGCTGTGCCGCTGGGCGAGTCGGGTGTGCCCGCGGTGTTGTCGATCGACACCATGCACAAGATCGCGGACTGGTACACGAGTCAGGGGTTGCCGCTGCTGCTGCAACTGCCCGACCGGCTCGCCCCTGTCCCGCCGACCTGGAACACCTGGAGCGAGACCGTGGTCCTCGGTCTGGACATCGCGAATTTCGTCCTGCCGCAAGGACCTTCGATGGTGCGGATCGCCGATGTGCCAGAGGACGGCTGGCTCCGGACCCACCGCTACCGCGGCGAGATCCCCCTCGACCCCGCCGTGCGCGAACCGGACCTGGCCGTGCTCACCTCGGTCCTCGACGGCACTCTCGGCTTCGCCTCACTCGGCCTGCCCGAACCCCTGTCCATCGGCCGCGGCGCGGTGACCACCGCCCCCGACGGCAGACGCTGGGTCGGCCTCACCTGCGTGGCCGTAGCGACCGCGCACCGCCGCAACGGACTCGGCGCGCTACTGTGCGCCGAACTGATCCGATGGGGTGCCGAGCAGGGCGCGAGCCACGCCTACGTCCAGGTAGAAGTGGGCAACTCCGGCGCCCTTGCCCTGTACCGCGAACTCGGCTTCATCGAACACCACGCCTACCGCTACGCCGCCCCCCAGAGCCATTAGTCCCCGAAAGGACCATCGCTGTCGTGCGTCTCGCCACCTGGAACGTCAACTCGATCCGCTCCCGCGTCGATCGGGCGATCGCCTTTCTCGACCGCCACGACATCGATGTGCTGGCGTTGCAGGAGACCAAGTGCCGTGACGATCAGTTCCCCTTCGAGCAGTTCGAGGCCGCGGGGTACGAGGTGGCGCATGTGGGGCTCAATCAGTGGAACGGTGTCGCGATCGTTTCGCGGGTCGGGCTCACCGATGTCGAGCTCGCGTTCCCCGATCAGCCAGGCTTCGACAAGGACGCGGGCGATTCCCTGATCGAATCGCCGGTGGTCGAGGCGCGCGCGCTCGGTGCGACCTGCGGCGGGGTGCGGGTGTGGAGCCTCTACGTCCCCAACGGCCGCGCGCTCGCCGACCCGCACTACACCTACAAACTGAACTGGCTCTCGACCCTGCACGCGAAGGCGGCCGGCTGGCTGGCCGAAGACCCCGAGGCGAAGGTCGCGCTGGTCGGCGACTGGAACATCGCCCCCACCGACGACGATGTCTGGGCGCCGGAGCTGTTCATCGGCAAGACCCACACCTCCGCGCCCGAGCGCGAGGCATTCCAGTCCATGCTCGATCTCGGCTTCCGCGATGTGATGCGCCCGTTCGCCCCCGGCCCCGGCGTCTACACCTACTGGGACTACACCCAGCTGCGTTTCCCCCGCAAGGAGGGCATGCGCATCGATTTCATCCTCGCCTCCCCCGCCCTCGCCGACCGGATCAAGGACGCGTCGGTGGACCGCGAGGAACGCAAGGGAAAGGGCGCAAGCGACCACGCCCCGGTCATCGCCGAATTCTGAGTGGTCGGCGCGCGTTCTCGGTACGTTGGAGGTGGAAGTTCCAGCTGCAACGTAGCGGGAGGTATCCCTTATGTCGTTTTATCGCCGTGTCGGGTCGGTGCCGCCGAAGCGCCACACCCAGCATCGGGATGAGCGCGGCAACCTCTATTACGAAGAGTTGATGGGCGAGGAGGGGTTCTCCGGGGACTCCTCGCTGCTCTATCACCGCGGCTTGCCGCCCGCGATCGTCGACGCGACCGTCTGGGAGCTGCCCGACCAGACCTTGACGCCGAATCATCCACTGCACCACCGGCATCTGCGGCTGCCGCTGCTGTTCCCCGGCGATACGGCCACCACGACCGACCCGGTGACCGGGCGCAGGTTGCTGCTGGCCAATGCCGATGTGCGGATCTCGTACGTGGTCGCCAAGGGCGCGTCACCGCTGTACCGCAATGCCATCGGCGACGAGCTGGTGTACGTGGAATCCGGTGCGGCCGTGGTCGAGAGCGTGTTCGGGATCTTGCCGGTTCGGCAGGGCGATCAGGTGCTGATGCCGCGCTCGACGACGCACCGCTGGCTGCCGATGGGCGAGGAACCGGTGCGCGCGTATGTGATCGAGGCGTCGAGCCACATCACCCCACCCAAGCGCTACCTCTCGAAATTCGGTCAGCTGCTGGAGAATTCGCCGTACTGCGAGCGGGATCTGCACGGACCACTCGAATTGCTGCTCGTCGGGGACACCGACGTGGAGGTGCTGGTGAAACATCGGGCGGGCAACGAGGTGATCGGCACCAGGATGACGTACGCGAGCCATCCGTTCGATGTCGTCGGCTGGGATGGCTGCCTGTACCCGTACACGTTCAATATCGCCGATTTCGAACCGCTGACCGGCCGCGTACATCAGCCGCCGCCGGTGCATCAGGCCTTCGAGGCCACCAATTTCGTCATCTGCAATTTCGTGCCACGCAAAGTCGACTATCACCCGCTGTCGATTCCGGTGCCGTACTACCACTCCAACGTGGATTCCGACGAGATCATGTTCTATTGCGGCGGAAACTACGAGGCGCGCAAGGGTTCCGGCATCACCCAGGGTTCGGTGTCGGTACATCCGGGTGGTTATGCGCACGGCCCGCAACCCGGTGCCTACGAACGCAGTATCGGGGCGGAGTTCTTCGACGAACTGGCGGTGATGGTGGATACGTTCCGGCCGCTGCAACTCGGCGAGGGCGCGCTGGCCTGCGAAGATCCGGCGTATGCGTGGACGTGGTCGGGTCGCGGGCCGGGGCTGCGATGAGCCTGCTGCGTGTGGAGGTCCCCGCCGATTCCCTGTTCGGCGCGGAGAACATGCCCTACGGCGTTTTCGCACCACCCGGCGGCGACTTCCGGGTCGGTGCCCGACTGGGCGATTCGGTGCTCGATCTGGCGGCGCTGCTCGATGATTCGGTGTTCGCCCGTCCCGACCTGAATGCCTTTCTCGCCCAGGGGCACAGCCGCTGGCGCGCAGTCCGCGACAGGCTGCGTGAACTCGCAGGCACCGCGCTGCCCGTCGATGCCGTGTACCCGGTGTCGTCGGTGCGGATGGCGCTGCCGGTGCGGATCGGCGATTACGTGGACTTCTACGCCAGCATCGATCACGCCACCAACCTCGGCAGGCTCTTCCGCCCGGATAGCGAACCGCTGCTACCGAATTGGCGCCACCTGCCGGTGGGCTATCACGGCCGGGCCGGCACCGTGGTCGTCTCGGATACGGCGGTCATCAGGCCGCAGGGCCAGCGGCGGACAGCCGCGGGCACACCTGATTTCGGCCCGTCGCAGCGGCTGGATATCGAGGCCGAATTGGGTTTCGTCGTCGGTACCGGGTCCACCCTCGGGGTGCCGGTCACCGTCGACGAGTTCAGCGAGCACGTCTTCGGCGTCGCCCTGGTCAACGACTGGTCGGCGCGCGATATCCAAGCCTGGGAGTACCAGCCGCTCGGCCCGTTCCTCGGCAAGTCGTTCACCACGTCGATGTCGGCCTGGATCACGCCCCTTTCCGCGCTGGCACAGGCACAGGTGCCGCTCCCGGCCCAGGACCCCGAGCCGCTGCCGTACCTGCGCGGCGCGGGCAACTACGGCCTCGACATCGACCTCACGGTCGACTGGAACGGCGAAGTCGTAGCGCACCCGCCCTATTCGCGCATGTACTGGTCTCCCGCCCAGATGCTGGCCCACCTCACCGCCAACGGCGCCTCGATCCGACCCGGTGACCTCTACGCCTCCGGCACGATTTCCGGCCCTGAGCCGTCGCAACGCGGCTCCTTCATCGAATTGTCCTGGGGTGGATCCCAATCCATCACCGTGAGCGGTGAGGAACGCACCTTCCTGGCCGACGGCGACGAGGTGACGATCACCGCCACCGCGCCGGGTACCGCGGGAAGGCGGATCGGCCTCGGGGAGGTCGGTGGCCGAATCTCCGCCCCCTATCCATAATGCGTGCGCCGAGGCGTCCACCCAGGGGCGGAGATGGTACTCGCCCTTCCTCCACCCCGAGGCGGTATCGCGCGGATTCGCGCGCGGGATACGGTGACGGTTCGAAAACGTTTCCGAACAGAGGGCACCCGACGATGTTGACGAGAATCGCCCACACCGCCGTTGCCCGGCCACGGTTGGTGGTCGCGGTCGCACTGTTGCTGATGATCTTGTGTGGCGCGATCGGCGCCACCGTGCACTCGCACATGAAATCGGGTGGATTCGTCACCGAAGATCTCGATTCGGTGCAGGCCAGCCAATACCTGAGCGACCACTTCCCCGGTAGCGAGCCCAACTACGTCCTGACGATCTCCGCCGAGGACGTAGGGAACTCCGCCGCCGCGCGCGAGGCCGCCGACCGGGCGATCTCAGTACTGCGCACCCATCCCGAGGTGCGCGGGGTGCAGTCGTATTGGACCGCGCGCCCCGATCTAAAACAGGGGATGCTGAGCAAGGACCGCAACCACGCGCTGATCCTGGCCAGTATCGAGGGCGACGACGCCGAACTGCCCGTTCGGGCGGCGAAGCTGAGCGAAGAACTGCAGGTCGAGAGCGGTCCGGTGACGATCAAGGCCGGCGGGCTCGCCGCGACCTTCGGCGACATCAACACCCAGATCAGCAAGGATCTGATCATCGCCGAGGCGATCGCGATCCCGATCACCGGTCTGCTGCTGGCACTGGTGTTCGGCAGCCTCATGGCCGCCGCGCTGCCGGTGGCGATCGGGCTGTTCGCCATCGCGGCGTCGCTGGGCATTCTGCGCGTGCTGACCGCTCTCACCGACGTGTCGATCTTCGCGCTGAACATGACCACGGCCCTCGGACTGGCGTTGGCGATCGATTACAGCCTGTTCATCGTCAGCCGGTATCGCGAAGAACTGACCGCGGGCGCTACCCCGGCAGCCGCGGTGACCCGCGCGATCCGCACCGCCGGTCGCACGGTCGTGTACTCGGCACTGGTCGTCGCGCTCTCGCTGTCGGCACTGCTGGTGTTCCCGCAGTACTTCTTCAGGTCGTTCGCCTACGCGGGCATCGCCGTGGTCGCCGCCGCGGCGGCCGCCGCGGTGATCGTGCTGCCCGCCCTGCTCATCCTGGTCGGTCATCGCATCGATGCGGGCGACCTGCGCGCACCGATGCGCCGACTGTTCCGGCTGTCTCCGAGGACGGAAAAGGCACCGCGTCAGACGTTTTGGTATGGCCTTGTCATCGCCGTGATGAAGCGGCCGATGTCGATCGCGCTGGCCACCACCGCGTTCCTGCTGCTGCTCGGCGCGCCGTTCCTCGGTGTCCAGTTCGGCTATCCCGACGACCGGGCGCTGCCCACCGATGTCGCCAGTCGCCAAGTGGGCGACATCCTGCGCACCGAATTCGACGCCGACCTCGCCTCCAGCGCGACCGTCGTGCTGCCCGAATTCCGTGGCAGCGCGGCAGAACTCGACGCCTACGCCCGCGAGCTGTCCAAGGTGCCCGACGTACCGGCCGTCCTCAGCAGTGCGGCGGTGTATCGCAACGGGATGCGGGTGGCCGCGGGCGTGCCCGAGATGACGGACCCGCAGCACGGCGCCTACCTGTCGGTCGCGACCTCACTCGACCCCTACTCCACCGCGGGCGGCGTCCAGCTCGACACTCTGCGCACCGTTGCCGCACCGTCGAAGGCCCTGATCACCGGCCCGGGAGCGCTGAACCAGGACTCGGTCACCGCGATCACCGGCAAACTGCCACTGGCAGGCGCGCTGATCGCGCTCACCACCCTGGTGCTGCTGTTCCTGTTCACCGGCAGCGTGGTGCTGCCGATCAAGGCGCTGATCCTCAACATCTTGTCGCTGGCGGCGACGTTCGGCGCGATGGTGTGGATCTTCCAGGAAGGCCACCTGTCGGAGCTGCTCGGATTCACCGCCACCGGCACCCTCAACCTGGCCATGCCCATCCTCATGTTCAGCCTGGCCTTCGGCGCGTCCATGGACTACGAGGTCTTCCTGCTGTCGCGGATTCGCGAGGAATGGCTGGCCGGGCCGAAGACCACCGAGGGCAATACCGAGGCCGTCGCGATGGGCGTGGCCCGCACCGGGCGCATTTTCACCGCCGCCGCGTTGCTGATGAGCATCGTGTTCCTCGGCGTCGCCGCCTCGGGTGTTTCGATGATGAAACTGTTCGGCCTCGGCTGCGCGCTCGCGGTGATCAGCGACGCGACGGTCATCCGCGGCCTGCTCGCACCCGCGCTCATGCGGATGATGGGTACCTGGAACTGGTGGGCGCCGAAGCCCCTCGTGGTGCTGCACAACAAGTTCGGGCTCGACGAGGCCGAGGACATCGCGCACGACACGCCGAAGCGGCTTCACTCGGCGTCGGTGTAGCGACCCGCGCGCGCGATCCGTCCGGGCTGTCCCCGGGCGGGTCGCGATTCACGGCAGGTATCGTCGGCGGGGCAATTCACACCAACGGGGGCTCGCACCAGCGGGCTGAGAGGACGGCTAGCCCAATCGGGCGTCAGGGCCGTCGACCGTATGAACCTGACCGGGTAATGCCGGCGTAGGGAGGAAGAATCATGGGCTCGAGCACGTCTTCTGACGGAACGGTCGACACCGTCACCACCGGTCCGATCCAGGGCAGCGTCAAGCACTACCAGGAGGTAGACGGCCTGCGCATCCCGGTTCGCCGCATCAACCTCACCAACGGCGACCACTTCGATGTCTTCGACACCTCCGGTCCGTACACCGACGACAACGCGGTGATCGACCTCGAGGCAGGCCTGCCGAAACTGCGCGACGAATGGGAATCCCCTACCGTCGACGGCCCGCCGACCCAGCTCGCCTGGGCTCGCCAGGGCATCATCACCCCCGAGATGCGGTTCATCGCCGCCCGCGAGGGTGTCTCGCCCGAGCTGGTGCGTGACGAGGTCGCGCTCGGCCGCGCGGTGATCCCGGCCAACCACAACCACCCGGAGCTGGAGCCGACCATCATCGGCAAGAAGTTCCTGGTCAAGATCAATGCCAATATCGGCAACTCGGCGGTGTCGTCGTCGATCGCCGAAGAGGTCGAGAAGATGGTGTGGGCCGCGCGCTGGGGCGCCGACACCATCATGGACCTGTCCACCGGCAAGAACATTCACGAAACCCGTGAGTGGATCCTGCGCAACTCCCCGGTCCCGATCGGCACCGTGCCGATCTACCAGGCGCTCGAGAAGGTGAACGGTGATCCCACCAAGCTCACCTGGGAGATGTACCGCGACACCGTGATCGAGCAGTGCGAGCAGGGTGTCGACTACATGACCGTGCACGCGGGCGTGCTGCTGCGCTACATCCCGCTCACCGCCAAGCGCGTCACCGGCATCGTCTCGCGCGGTGGCTCCATCATGGCCGCCTGGTGTCTGGCCCATCACCAGGAATCGTTCCTGTACACGCACTTCCGTGAGCTGTGCGAGATCCTCGCGAAGTACGACGTGACCTTCTCCCTCGGTGACGGCCTGCGCCCCGGCTCCATCGCCGACGCCAACGACGAGGCCCAGTTCGCCGAGCTGCGCACCCTCGGCGAGCTCACCAAGATCGCGAAATCCTATGGCGTGCAGGTGATGATCGAAGGCCCCGGCCACGTGCCGATGCACAAGATCGTGGAGAACGTGAAGCTCGAGGAAGAGCTCTGCGAAGAGGCGCCGTTCTACACCCTCGGCCCGCTGGCCACCGATATCGCACCCGCCTACGACCACATCACCTCGGCCATCGGCGCCGCGATCATCGCCCAGGCCGGCACCGCGATGCTCTGCTACGTCACGCCGAAGGAGCACCTCGGCCTGCCCAACCGCGACGACGTCAAGGTCGGCGTGATCACCTACAAGATCGCCGCCCACGCTGCCGACCTCGCCAAGGGGCACCCGCACGCCCAGGACCGCGACAACGAATTGTCCAAGGCCCGTTTCGAATTCCGCTGGCACGACCAGTTCGCGCTCTCGCTCGACCCTGACACGGCCCGCGAGTACCACGACGAGACGATGCCGGCCGAGCCCGCCAAGACCGCCCACTTCTGCTCGATGTGCGGTCCGAAGTTCTGCTCGATGCGGATCTCCGCCGATGTACGCGAGTACGCGGAGAAACAGGGGCTCACCGATGTCGCCGCGATCGAGGCGGGCATGGCCGAGAAGTCCGCCGAGTTCGCCGACCAGGGCAGCAAGGTGTATCTCCCGGTCGTCTCCTGACCGCTGTAGCACTGTCGACGCCCGTCCGATCTCCGCGATCGGGCGGGCGTCGCACTGTGTGGGCGTGCCGCGTGCACCCCTGGATTTCGGGGCTTTCGCTCTCGGTGTCGCTCGGTAAAGTTGGCGGCGTGTCGACCTACCGACACGCCGAGCACTGGAGCTGAACCATATGAAGCGCATCGTCGCCGGAGCCCTCGCGGCCGCCGCCCTTTCCCTCGCCGCCCCGCTCGGCACCGCCCAGGCGGCATCGCTGCCGGTCGCCGACTCCGGGTCCTCGTCCATCGGCTGCACCTCGGACACCAGCCCGTGCGCCTTGCGCCCCCTGTTCGACCTGTTCACAGCTCTGACCACCGGCAGCGCCTAGCGCGCGATCCCGCCACGAAGGTCGGCGGGGTAACGTCGGCGAGGTGGCCGATGCCTTCTATCTCACCGACCCCGCCGACCCGGATCGGTACCTCTCGACCGAGCTGACGCGCGGCCCGTGGTCGCCGGACGCACAGCATGCCGGACCGCCGTCGGCGCTGCTCGGGCATGTGATCGAGCGATGTGCGCCACGGCCGGGGTTTCAGGTCGGCCGGGTCGCCGTCGAGATCCTCGGGCCGGTACCGCTGGCTCCGCTCACCGCGCAGGCGAAGGTGGTGCGGTCGGGGCGCAGTGTCGAGCTGATCGAGGCGACCTTGTCGTCGGAGCGCGGGCCGGTGATGCAGGCCAACGCGTGGCGAATCAAGGTCGCCGAGCCCGCGCTCGATCTGCCCGCGGAATTCCTGCCGACCGGAACCAGGCCGTTGCCCGCGGCGACCGAGCCGGAGCCGTTTCCGTCCGAGCAGGAGATCGGTTTCCACACCGGCATCGAATACCGTTTCACCACAGGCTCTTTCGCCGCGCCCGGTCCCGCTGTCTGCTGGATCCGGTTGAAGTACCCGATCGTCGCGGGCACCACTGCGAGTCCGCTGGAACGCACACTGGCCGCCGCCGATTCCGGCAACGGGGTCAGTGCGGTCCTCGACTGGTCGAAGTACCTGTTCATCAACACCGACCTCACCGTCACCCTGCATCGTCAGCCGGTCGGCGAGTGGGTGTGCCTGGACGCGGTGACCCATCCCCAGCCGCACGGCATCGGCCTCGCCGAATCCGCACTGTTCGACGAGACCGGGCCGATCGGGCGCAGCACTCAGACACTGCTTATCGCGCCGCGGGGCTGATCAGGGGCGTGGCTTCACCAAATCGGCGTTGCCGTGCTTGCGCAGTTCCGACTCCCCGGTGCTCGTCCGGCGGAACGGATCGCCTTCGCCGGTGGTGAGCAGGCCGCGCAGGCTGCTGGTGATGTAGGCGCCCCAGGCGTTGGCGCACACCTCGTAGCATTCACCAGCCGGGACCAAACCCGCATGGGTGAAACGGATTTCGGTGCCGTCGGCGTTCTCGGTGATGTCGAAGACGACGTCGGTGTCCTCCCATTCGGCGGTGTCGGTGATGAACGACAGGTGCGAGTCGGTGACGTGCCAGACCAGGCGCTCGCCGGGGATGGATTCGGTGGTCGTCATGGTGGCGCGGTGCAGGCCGGGGACCTCGAAGAGGTAGCTGTCGCCGACCGTGCCGGTGCTGCCCTCGATGGTCTCCGACCACCAGGCCCACACGTTGTTGACGGCCGCGAAGGCCTCCTCGGGTGTCTTGTCGACGGTGATGGTCGCGGTGAAGTCGTCCTCGCTCATTGCGTTTCCTTCCGGCTCAGCCGTCGAGATGCCGGCGGAGCGCGTCGAGTGGGCCGTCCCAGTCACGGGACAGGGCGGCCAGAAATTGTTGTGCCACTTGAATCGGGGCGGAATCGAGGCGGTAGCGCACGCGCCGCCGCTCCCCCGGTTCCGCGATCACCAGGCCCGTATCCGCGAGCAGGGCAAGGTGTTTCGCGATCGCCTGCCGGGTGATGGGCAGTCGATCGGCGAGGTCGGTCGCGGTGGCCGGTCCGTGCGCGGCGAGTGCGGCGAGTACCGACCGCCTGCTCGGATCGGCCAGCGCGACGAAGACCCGTTCGGCGGTGGCCTCCAGCTCAGGCCGCATCGAGGTACTCGACGAGCTCGGCCAGTTCGCTCTTCCAGCCGCCGACATTGCCCTCGAACGCTTCCTTGTGCGCCTCGACGGGCAGCTGGGCGAAGCCGGTCTCGGTCACGGTCAGCCGGGTCCCGGCGCCCACCGGCTCGAGGCTGAACTCGACGTAGGTGCGCCGCGGGTCGTCGTCGGGCAGTCCGTTGATCGGCCAGGTGTAGCCGAACACCGAGGGCTCCTCGACCCGCTCCACCCGCATGGCCGCGGCGAACCCTTCCTTCCAGGTCATCCGCATGTCCCCACCCGGCCGCAGGTCGATTTCGGCGGTATTGCCGAACCAGCTAGCGAGCCCTTCGGCGGTGGTGATCGCCGCCCACACCTGGGCGGGCGGATGCGCGAGCTCGACGGTCCGAACGATCTGATCAGGGAATCCCATGACGCCTCCTCATGTATTGCAACTGATTGGTTGCAACTCAGAGTATTGCAACCTTCCGGTTGCGTCAAGGGTGCTCTCAGTGGTCGCCGGTGACGCTGAAGCCTTTCGGCACCAGCCAGACCGTTCCGGCGGCCACCACCGCGACGACCGCGGCCGAGATATAGGACGTGGTGGTGAGAGCGACGTCGAAGGCGTGGCTCGAGGCATGGGCGAGCTGGTCGCGCGCGGGTTCGGGCAGGTCGGTGGCCACCTCGGCCGCCCCGCCGATCGAACCGCTCGCCTGGTCCAGCTTGTCGGCGGGAACGGGCAGATCCATCATGTGCTGGCTGAAGATCCTGGCGTGCAGGCTGCCGAGCAGAGCGACACCGAACCCGACACCGACCTCGTAGTTGGTCTCCTCCACCGCACCCGCCTGGCCGGCACGGTCCGCGGGAACGGCGCCGACGAGGACGGCGGCCGCCGCGGTCACGGCCATGCCGTCGCCGAGACCGAAGGACACCAGGACCAGCGCGACCACCGGATAGGTGGTCGGTTCCGGACTCACCGCCAGTAGCAGGAAGCCGAGGGCGACCGCGCCGAGACCGACGCCGAGCACCGCACGGACACCGAATTTCTCCATCAGGATCGGCGTGAGCAGGGAGGCCGTGAGGAGCGTGAGCGCGGCGGGCAACATCCGGATTCCCGCCTGTGACGGGCTGTAGCCGTGAACGTATTGCAGCCACAGCGAGATCAGGAACATGGCCGCGCCGATCGCCATCATGGCCAGCAGGGTCGCGACGGCCGCCGCGGTGAACGCGCCGTTGCGGAACAACCGCACGTCGAGCAGCGGGTCGGTGGCGGTGAGCTGACGCCGGGTGAACCACGCCAGCGCGGCGATGCCGATGACCAGGATCGCCCAGTCCACCACGCTCGCTTCACCTTTCGCGAGATGCTTGATGCCCCAGGCCAGGCAGACGATGCCCGCCACCGACAGCGCCGCGGCGAACCAGTCCAGGCTGCCCGCCTGTGGCGCACGGTATTCCGGCAATACCCACAGCCCGACCACCACCGTCACGAGCACCACCGGCACATTGAGCCAGAACGCCGACGACCACCCGAAATGCTCCACCAGGAACCCACCGACGATCGGCCCCACCGTGGCGCCGACACCCGCGACCGCCGCCCAGATCCCGATGGCCATGGTGCGTTCGCGCGCATCGGTGAAGATATTGCGGATCAGCGACAGCGTCGACGGCATCACCATCGCACCGCCGATCCCGAGCAGCACCCGCCCGCCGATCAGCTGTGCCGCGCTCCCCGCGGTGGCGGCGACCACCGAGGCGATACCGAACAGCACGAAACCGCTGATGAACAACAGCTTTCGCCCCACCCGATCACCGAGCGCACCGGTGGTGATGAGCAGCCCGCCGAGCACGAGACCGTAGATGTCGATGATCCACAACTGCTCCAGCGGCCCGACCTGTAGATCCTCGATCAGCGACGGCAAGGCCACATTGAGGATGGTGGCATCCATTGCCACCAGCAACAGGCTGGCGCACAACACCCCGAGCATCGCCCAGCGCACCGACCCGTACGTCCCCGTGCCCTCGCCCACCATGCCGCCTCACCGCCGATTCCTGGTCGTGACCGGTATCCGGATCCGTGGCACCCGATCCGCCGCTCAACCTACCGAGTTACGAGCGGTTCACCGGGGAGCGTGACCGAGGCCGCGAGCGAATGGTGGGCGCACATGCGAAACGGCGCCCTGGATCCGGGTGGATCGAGGGCGCCGTGTCGGTGCGAGTTACGCCTTGTCGAACCGAGTATCGATGTAGGACTTGAAGTCGACCTTGCCGGGGATGGCCTTGGCCTTGGTGAAGGCGTCGGCGATCTCCTGTTCGGAGGCGCCCGCGACCCAGAAGTTTTGACATCCTCCCCGCCCTAAAGGACGGAGACTCCTACCAGCGCACCAAAGCGCTTTCGGCGGGTTCCTGCTTCACCGCGCAGCGCCGGAACAAGCTCCGGACTCACCCGCACTCCACAAGCGTTTAACCTCTCCGCCTGACCAGCGGCGAGAACATTCTTGGCGGCGTTCACATCCCGGTCGTGGATGATGCCACACCCGCACGTCCACCACCGCACATGCAACGGCTTCTTCCCACCGACAACCCCACATGCCGAGCACAGTTGCGACGACGGGAAGAACCGGTCGACCTTGGCGAAAAACCGCCCGTGCCGGACCGCTTTCTCCCCGACCAGGCGGGTGAACATCGACCACCCAGCGTCATGCACCGACTTCGCCAGACGGGTCCGCGCCAAACCTTTCACACACAAATCCTCGACAAACACCGCTTGGTTATCACGGACAATCGTCGTGGACAGTTTATGTACGAAATCGCGGCGCTGATCGGCAACCTTGGCGTGAGCGCGGGCAACCCTGATCCGAGCCTTGCCTCGGTTACTCGACCCCTTCTGTTTGCGTGAGAGCGCTTGCTGGGCCTTACGGAGCTTGCGTTCAGCCCGACGGAACAGCCGCGGGTTCTCGATGACCCTCCCATCGGACAGGACCGCGAACGACGTCAGGCCAAGATCGATACCCACCTCGGCATCGACCTCGGGCAGCGGCCGGGTTCCTACCTCCACCACGAACGACGCGAAATAACGTCCCGCCGCGTCCTTGATCACAGTCACTGACGAGGGCACCGACGGCAGCCGCCGCGACCACGCCACCCTCACGTCCCCGATCTTGGGCAACCGCAACTTCTCCCCGGCGGTGACCGCGAACCGGGCGTTTCGGGTGAACCGAATCGCCTGCCGGTTATCGCGACGCGACCGGAATCGTGGCGCCGCGATCTTCGGCCCCTTCCGTGTGCCGGTGACCGAGCCGAAGAAGTTGCGGTAGGCGGTATTCAGATCCGCTAGGGCCTGCTGCAACACCACCGCCGACACCCCCGATAACCACACGCGTTCCGGGGTCTTCTTCGACTCGGTCAACAGCTTCGACAGTTCAGCATCAGTGACCCGGTGGCCGTCCCGGTACGCCTGCTGCCGTATCGCGAGGGCATCGTTGAAAACGACCCGGGCACAGCCGAATGCTTGCGCCAACGACTGCCGCTGCCCCACTGTGGGGTAGAGGCGGAAGTTATATCGCAACTGCATAACCGACAGTGTGGCACCGGGGTACGACACAAAACTCGGCACCGTGACATCGCCCGGTTCGAGGAAGCCAGTACGTGACCGCCTGGTTCACGGCACTCAGCGCTGACGGGCCGACCATGATCACATCACCCGGGCCGATGGGTTGCAATCAGCTCGAGGATTTGTCGGCTCTGCTGGAGATCTGCTGTACCGCCCAGCTGTTGCCGTCGGGGTCGCTGAAGAAGACGAAGCCGACATTGTCGAGCGGATGCGGAACGGGCCGCGGATTCTTGCCGAGCTCCTGCACCTCGCTGACCTCGACCCCGCGCGCCACCAGCTCCGCGTGCGCCTGCTCGATATCGGGGACCACGAGTTGCAAGCCCTTCACCGAGCCGGGCGACATCTCGGGCACGGCGCCCTTGCCGATGACGATCGAGCAGCCCGAGCCGGGCGGGGTGAGTTGCACGATGCGCACGTCGTCGGAGATCACCGTGTCGTGGTCGACGGCGAAGCCGAGCTGGGTGGCGTAGAAATCCTTGGCCCGGTCGATATCGGAAACCGGGACGATCACAACTTCCAGAGTCCAGTTCACTACGCGCCTCCGCGTTGTAGTCCGGGGTGATGCGCCGAGTCTGCCAGCCCGTACACAGCCGGGCCAGGTAATCCTGATGTGTCTCTACCCGAAGGGGCCCGGTAATTCCCCAATAGCGCTCAGGACCGACGCTCCCAGCGCCAGGCGAATTCACCGGTAGCGGGGCGCGGACCAGGGAGCTGCCCCTCAGCCGTGAGCCCGTCGATCATCAACGCGAGGACCCGCCGGCGCAGTTCGGCAGTGCGCACCGGGTCCGGCATCGTGATCGCGGCGCAGGCCTCGAAGATCAGGCCGAGGTCGAGGGCGTCGACGTCGGGTCGCAGCCTGCCGCTCGCGTGGGCGCGGCGGACCAGCTCCTCGCCGGCCTCGCCCGAGTGCATGACGTCGGGCAGCATCGACTCGTCGGGAGTGAAGGTGCCCGCCAGGCGCACGGTGAGCGAGTGCACGTCGGCCTCGACGACCCGCTCCAGGAATCCGACGAACCCCCGCCACCCATCCGAATCCTCCAGCGCCGCATCCGCTTCCGCGTTGAACCGGCGCAGTCCTTCGTGGCAGAGCGTGCGCAGCAGCACCTCCTTGCTCGGATAGCGCCGGTAGAGCGCGCTGATCCCGACCCCCGCCCGTTCCGCGACGGCGGCGATCGGGGCGTTCGGATCGTCGAGGAACACCGCGCGGGCGGCATCGAGGATCAGTCCGTCGTTGCGCGCGGCCTGCGCCTTGCGGCCGGGCAAGCGTGGCTGATCTGCGGTTTCGGTCTGCTTCGCCATGAATATCAGCCTACCACTTGAAACGGAATGCTCCGTTCTGCTACATTTGGAACAGAACGAAACATTCCGTTTCAATAGGAGGAGTCGACATGGCCACCATCACCCCGTTCCGGATCGAAGTTCCGCAGGCCCGGCTCGACGATCTCGCCAACCGCCTGCGCAGCGCCCTGTACCCGGACGAGCTGCCCGGTGTCGGCGACGCGTACGGCGTGCCCGCCGGCCGGGTGAAGACCCTCGCCGAGTACTGGCTCGAGGAGTTCGACTGGCGTGCGGTGGAATCCGAGCTCAATGCCTACCCGCAGTTCACCACCGAGATCGACGGCGAGGACATCCACTTCCTGCACATCCGCTCCTCGCGCGCCGATGCCACGCCGGTGATCCTCACCCACGGCTGGCCCGGTTCGGTCCTCGAGTACCTCGACGTGATCGCGCCGCTCACCGAGCCGGAATCGGCCGATCAGCCCGCCTTCCACCTGGTCATCCCCTCGCTGCCCGGTTTCGGCTTCTCCGGCCCCACCCGCAGCACCGGCTGGAACCGCTTCCGCACCGCCCGGGCCTGGGCCGAGCTGATGAATCGCCTCGGCTACCAGCGCTACGGCGCCATCGGCAACGACGGCGGCTCGATGGTCTCGCCCGAAATCGGCCGGATCGCGCCCGACAATGTGATCGGCGTGCACGTCACCCAGCTGTTCTCGTTCCCCTCCGGCGACCCGGCCGAGTTCGAAGGCCTCTCCGAGGCGGATATGGCCGCGCTGCAACATCTTCAGTGGTTCCACGAGAACAAGATGGCCTTCAATACCCTGCACAGCCAGCAGCCGCAGACCCTGGCCTACGCGCTGGCCGATTCCCCGGTCGGCCTGCTCGGCTGGAACGCGCAGCTGTTCGGCGAATCGCTCGACGCGCGGTTCGTGATCGCGAATGTTGCGCTGTACTGGCTCACCGGGACGGCCGGTTCGTCGCTGCGCTTCTACTACGAGGACGCGCACGCGGGCGAGCAGCCGACCGAGCCGACCACCGTGCCGACGGGGCTGGCGATGTTCGCCGGCGATTTCCAGTCGATCCGCCGGTTCGCCGAGCGTGACCACAGCAAGATCGTGAGCTGGAATTCCTACGACACCAGCACGGGCAAGGGCGGCGCGAACGACGCGGCCGGGCACTACGCCGCGCACGAGGCACCCGAGGTGCTGGTCGGCGACATCCGCGAGTTCTTCGCCGGGCTCGCCTGATTCGATCAGGTGCCGCGGCCCACGCTCCCCTCATCGGTGCGTGGGTCGCGGCCCATTCGAATCATGCACCAGCGCAGTGTGATACGCGCACCAAAGTCGCCAATCAGTGATGCTCGTGCAGCTCACCCCATGCCGGGAACGGATCGGGGTAGCCGGCCCACGCGCTCGTGCCCGCCGCGAACTCGGCGTCGGTGAGCAGCGCGGCGTCGAGCTGACGCCGGACGGTGGGCGCGTCGAGGCGCACCCCGATGAACACGAGTTCCTGTCCGGCGGGAACTTCCAGCTCCGACCACCACGCGCCGGGTTCGAAGGTGATGTTCGGACCGGCCTGCGACCAGATCGCCGCCAGCTCGGGGCGGCTCGCGATCCAGCAGAAGCCCTTGCTGCGCAACATCCCCCGCATCCGCGCCAGCACGTCGGCAAGGCGCTGCGGATGGAACGGTCGATCGGCGATGAAGGTGATGCTGCTGATCCCGTATTCCTCGGTCTCGGGAGTGTGCCCGCCCGCCAATTCCTCGTCCCAGCCTTCGGATTCGGCGGCGACCAGCGGGTTGTAGCGGCCGGTGGCGAGCACCTCGGACAGGCCGACGACGCCCTTCTCGGTGCGCAACACGTGGGCGCGTGGGTTGAGCCTGCGCACCGTCGCCTCGACGGTGGCCGCGGCGTTCGCGCTGACCAGGTCGGTCTTGTTGATCAGCAGCACGTCGGCGAACTCCACCTGGTCGACCAGCAGATCCGCGATCGAGCGGGCGTCACCCTCACCCGCTTCGAGATCGCGTTCGGCCAGCGCCTGTCCGCGAACCAGTTCGGCGAGGAAGGTGGAGGCGTCGACGACGGTGACCATGGTGTCGAGCCGGGCGATGTCGCCGAGGCGGAACCCGTCGTCGAACTCCCAGTCGAAGGTGGCGGCCACCGGCATGGGTTCGGAGATTCCGGTCGACTCGATCACCAACTGGTCGAAGCGGCCCTCGCGCGCCAGCCGGGCGACGGCCTCGATCAGGTCCTCCCGCAGCGTGCAGCAGATGCAGCCGTTGGTGAGTTCGATCAGCTTTTCCTCGGTCCGGTCGAGGTGCCCCTGACCCGCGACCAGCGCCGCGTCGATATTGACCTCGCTCATGTCGTTGACGATCACCGCGACCCGGCGGCCGTCGCGGTTGGCGAGGATGTGGTTGAGCAGCGTGGTCTTGCCCGCGCCGAGGAAGCCGGACAGCACGGTGACGGGCAGATGTGTCAGGGAATCGGTCACGAGAGTTAATGATAATGGTTTTCATTTGCAGCGCACAGTCGGGGCCCATACAAACACGCGCGAGCCGTAGGGTTGGGGCGTGAAGATGTTGCCGCTGACCCCTGATGGCCAGACCCCCGTTCGCGCGCTCACCATCGCGGGCACCGACTCCGGTGGCGGCGCCGGTATCCAGGCCGATTCGCGCACCATGGCACTGTGCGGTGTGCACGCGTGCGTGGCGGTGGCGGCCGTGACCGTGCAGAACACGGTGGGCGTCAGCGGTTTTCACGAGATCCCGCCGCAGATCGTGGCCGATCAGGTGCGGGCAGTCGTTCGCGATATCGGCATCGGTGCGGCCAAGACCGGCATGCTCGCCTCCACCGCGATCATCGAGGCGGTCGCCGGGGTATGTCGTGAGCTCGGGATCGGGCGCGACGGCACCATCCCGCTGGTGGTCGACCCGGTCGCGGCCTCCATGCACGGCGATCCGCTGCTCCACGCGGAAGCCCTCGAGGCAGTGCGTAATACGCTGATTCCGCTCGCGACGGTCGTCACCCCGAACCTCGACGAGGTGCGCCTGATCACCGGCATCGAAGTGGTCGACGACGCCACCGCGCGCAAGGCCGCCGAGGCATTGCACGCACTGGGCGCGCAGTGGGCGATCGTGAAGGGCGGGCACCTGCGCGCGTCGGAATTCAGCACCGATCTGCTCTACGACGGCGACACCTTCCGCGAGTTCACCGCGCCGCGCATCGCCACCGGCAACGACCACGGCGGTGGGGACACCCTGGCCGCGGCGATCGCCAGCGCGCTCGCCAACGGCTACTCGGTCCCCGACGCGGTGGAATTCGCCAAGGAGTGGACCTACCGCTGCCTGGCCGCTTCCTACGACCTCGGCGCAGGTCACGGGCCCGTCTCCCCGCTCTGGAGACTGCACACTGATGCATAGTTGGCGCAGCCGCGCAGCGTTCCTCAGCCGCGCACGGCCGGAGCGAAGGCGCAGGTACGCCTAGCGTGGCGTCGCGAACTTGTCGGTGCCCAGGTTCATACTGAACTCATCGCACCCCAGCCGACCCCAACGGCGTGATCGGCGAGAACAACGGAGTTCGTGTCGGGCGCGAGGATTCAGTCGAGACCGAAGGCGTCGCGCAGCGGTTTCGACGGGTCGATTTTTACCCCGTTGAAGCGGGCATGCGCCTGCGCCAATGCCGAGATACTCTCGGCCAGATAGTCGACGAAGCGCTCGACCGGCATCGCCGATACTTCGCGTTGATTCGCGCCGAGCCACCAGTCCGTGGCCGAGGCGACCGCACCGAAAATCGAATAGTTCACCAATTCGATCCCGGTCACGTCGATCGATTCCGTCGGGAGCAGGCCCGCGAAGAATTCCGCTGCGCGCCTTGCCGATTGACGGGCCGCGACCAGGGCGCGTTCGGCTTCCTTGGCCTGCTGGCTGAAATGGCTGTGCAGCATGAACCGGAAGACATTCGGGTGTGCCGACACCACCGCCACGTACTCGGTGGCCGCGGTGTGAACGAGTTCGGCGATGGAATCGTCGGTGAGATTCACACTGGTGAGCACGCGCTCCCAGAGCGTGTCGCGCACGCGGTCGACGATCGCGTTGTAGAGGTCGGTCTTGTCCTCGAAATGGCGATACAGCTTCGGCTTGGCCGCGCCTGCCTCCTTGGCGATATCGCCCATGCTCACATCGGGCCCGACCTGATCCAGCGCCCGGAAAGCCGCATCGACGAATTCGATACGCACCTGCACGCGATGCTCACGCCAGCGTTCGGTCCGCGCGTCGACACGGCGACGCGGCGCCTCGTCCGTTTTGGGGTAACCGCGCGTCACGGTAGTAATACTAGGGCGGGCCGTACCGGAGGCTACGCACCCCACCGAGAGTGGAAACACATTTGCCGAAACAGCAAGAATTCTGGCGGTCATCGGAGTAGTCGATGCACTATCGGATGATCCTTTCACCCTGACCGACCAGGAGCATCGATGACCGAGACCGTGGCGAACGCCGAAGAGTTCTGGGAAGACTTCTACCGCGAACGTGCGCAGATCTGGACCG
Source organism: Nocardia sp. NPDC058519 (assembly GCF_042719755.1). Lineage (NCBI taxonomy): Bacteria > Bacillati > Actinomycetota > Actinomycetes > Mycobacteriales > Nocardiaceae > Nocardia > Nocardia sp. NPDC058519. Next base: position 157,511 of record NZ_JBHXNK010000013.1, read on the forward strand.
GTAACCCGAACCCACTTCTGGTGCGTGAAGTGTCCGAGCTGAACCCGGGGACGGCCCTCGACCTGGGCTGCGGCGAGGGCGCCGACGCGATCTGGTTGGCCGAGCGCGGCTGGCGGGTCACCGCGGTCGATATCTCCGCGACCGCGATGGAGCGCGGTGCGCGACGGGCCGCCGAGGCCGGGGTGACGATCGTGTGGGACCGCCACGACCTGCAGGCGAGTTTCCCGGCGGGCACCTTCGACCTGGTGTCCGCCCAGTTCCTGCACTCGCCGGTGGAGCGGCCGGACGAGCGAGCCGGGATCCTGCGCAGTGCGGCGGCCGCCGTCGCACCGGGTGGGGTGCTGGTGATCGGCGCGCACGCGGCCGCGCCGAGCTGGGCCTCCAGCGCGATGCACGAGCATGTGTTCCCGACCATCGAGCAGGTAATCGAGCAGCTCGAGCTCGGGCCCGGCTGGCAGGTCGAGACCGCCGAGCTCGTCCACAGCCCGTCGACCAGCCCCGACGGCGTGGTCGGTGAGCGCGCCGACAGCGTGCTGCGCGTGCGTCGCGGCTGATCACGATCCCCAGCAACCTCCCAGCTCGGTCCCAGCTCGGTGGCAGCGCGGCCATCGAGTCTGGGTGTCATGACTCAGACCGAGGCCGAGCAGAAGGCCATGCAGAGCAGCCGCGCGCCGGTGCTCGACGTAGTGATACCCGTCTACAACGAGGAGGTCGATCTCGGCCTGTGCGTGCGTAGGCTGCATGCCTATCTGCGCGCCGGATTCCCGTTCACGGCCCGCATCACCATCGCCGACAATGCCAGCACCGACGCCACCCTCGCGGTGGCCGAGCTGCTGGCGGCGGAACTCGACGGCGTCGAGGTACTGCACCTGGACGCCAAAGGGCGGGGGCGGGCATTGCGGACCGCGTGGGAAGCGTCGGATGCGGCGGTGGTCGCGTACATGGACGTCGACCTGTCGACCGACCTGGACGCGCTGCTGCCGCTGATCGCACCGCTGGTATCCGGGCATTCCGATCTCGCGATCGGCACCCGGCTCGATTCGTCGGCCCGCGTGGTGCGCGGACCCAAGCGGGAGATCATCTCCCGCTGCTACAACCTGCTGCTGAAAACCACACTGCGGGCTGGCTTTTCGGACGCGCAATGCGGATTCAAGGCCGTGCGAACCGATGTCGCTCGCGAGCTGCTGCCGCTGGTGCGCGATGGCGAATGGTTCTTCGATACCGAGCTGCTGGTGCTGGCCGAACGGGCGGGACTGCGGATTCACGAGGTGCCCGTCGACTGGATCGACGATCCCGACAGCCGGGTCGACATCGTCGATACCGCGCGCAAGGATCTGCGCGGGATCTGGCGGTTGACCAGGGCACTGACCACCGGCGCCCTCCCGCTGGACGAGTTGCGGGCCGCCGTCGGGCGTGAACCGCTGGTGGCCGGGGTGCCGCTCGGCATGGTCGGCCAGCTGGTGCGGTTCGCGATCGTCGGGGTGACCTCGACGCTCGCCTACATCGTGCTGTACCTGCTGTTGCAGCCGGTGGCAGGCAGCCAGGGCGCCAATCTGGTGTCGCTGCTGATCACCGCGGTGGGCAATACCGCCGCCAACCGGGCGTTCACCTTCGGTGTGCGCGGGCGCGGCAACGCGGTGTCGCACCAGTTCCAGGGCTTGGCCATCTTCGCGTTCGGGCTGGCGATCACCAGCGGGTCGCTGTTCGCCCTGCACCGCTGGGCTCCCGACGCGCCCGTCGCGGTGGAGCTCACCGTGCTGATCACCGCCAATCTCGTTGCGACACTTGCTCGTTTCGTCGGCTTGCGCTGGGTGTTCCGGAACGTGGGCACCGACCGCCCGGTCCTCGCGCACTCGACCCACTCCGCCCCGGCGTTCGGCGCTACCGACAGCGGCTCCGAATCGGCAGAACGCCTCGGTGCGTTGGAGGTGCGTCGATGACTACGACCATCGCTCCCCCGTCTCCCTCCGACATCGTGAATCCCACGGCGACCAGAAAACGTTGGGAGCGCCCGGCATTGGCGGTGCTGCTACTCGGCACGCTGATCGCCTATCTCATCAATCTCGGCGCCAACGGGTGGGCCAACGACTTCTATGCCGCTGCGATACAAGCGGGTTCGCAATCGTGGGAGGCGTTCTTCTTCGGTTCCTCCGATGCCGCGAACTCGATCACCGTGGACAAACCGCCCGCTTCGCTGTGGGTGATGGAACTTTCGGTACGGCTGTTCGGGCTCAACAGCTGGAGCATGCTGGTGCCACAGGTCCTGCTCGGCGTGGCCAGTGTCGCGTTGCTGTGGGCAACGGTGCGCAGGTCGTTCGGACCCGCGGCGGGGTTGATCGCGGGCACGGTTCTCGCGGTGACTCCCGTTGCGGTGCTGATGTTCCGGTTCAACAATCCTGACGCGCTGCTCGTATTGCTGATGGTCGCGGCCACGTGGGCGATGACGCGCGCGGTCGCGGACGGGCGCTGGCGCTGGTTGCTGCTCACCGGCGGGTTGATCGGATTCGGCTTCCTCGCCAAGCAGTTGCAGGTGCTGCTGGTGGTGCCGCCCTCGGCGCTGACGTATCTGATCGCCGGACCGCCCAAGCTGGGTAAGCGGGTCGCACAGCTGTTCGCCGCCGGCGCGGCGATGGTGGTCGCGGCGGGCTGGTGGTTGCTGGCGGTGGAGCTGTGGCCCGCGGATTCCCGGCCGTGGATCGGTGGGTCGCAGAACAATTCGATCATCGAACTGACCCTCGGATACAACGGGCTCGGGCGGTTGAACGGCAATGAGACCGGCAGCGTCGGGCCGGGTGGCGAACTGCCCGCAGGTGGGAACGGAATGTGGGGCAGCACCGGGATCACCCGGATGTTCGAGTCCGCGCAGGGCGGTCAGATCGCGTGGTTGATTCCGGCGGCGTTGCTCGCGCTCGTGGCCGGGCTCGTGTTGCGCGGCCGAGCGCCACGTACCGATCGCCGCCGTGCCGCGCTGATTCTCTGGGGCGGTTGGCTTCTCGTCACCGGGTTGGTGTTCAGCTTCATGGCGGGGATCTTCCACCAGTACTACACGGTGGCGCTCGCGCCCGCTGTCGCGGCGCTGGTGGGGATCGGGGCCGTGCAGATGTGGGGTGCGCGTGATCGATTGTGGGTGCGGTGCGCGTGCGCTGTCGCGGTCGGGCTCACCACGGCAACAGCGTGGATGTTGCTGTCGCGCAGCGCTTCCTTCCAGCCGTGGTTGCGCTGGTCGATTCTGGTTGTCGGTGTTGTCGCCACCGTTGCCTTCATGTTCCCGCTGGCACGCAAGCAGTCGGTGATCGCCGCGCTCGCCGCCGCCTTCATCGGACTCGCCGGGCCGATCGCCTACTCGGTCGACACTCTCGCGTCCGCGCATTCCGGTGCGATCCCCTCCGCCGGACCGAGTTCCGGCGGGATGCGCGGAATGGGTGGACCGGGCATGCGTCCCGGCGGCGACGGTGGCAGGCCCGGCGCCCAGGGATCCGCCACCACCGGCGCCAGGGACGGTGCCGCGCCCGGTGGTACGCCCCCGGACGGTGCGGCCACGGGTGCGCCGACCGGCATGCCGTCGGACGGTGGCGCGCAGGGGCAAGACGGCACGGCGATGCCGGACGGTTCCGCCCAGGGTACGAATGGTGGTGACCAGCGCATGGGTGGCGCGGGTGGACTACTCGGCGGATCACGTCCGAGCGATCAGATCGTCACCCTGCTCGAGGCGAACGGCACCGACTACACCTGGGTCGCGGCGGCGGTCGGCTCCAACAGCGCCGCCGGATATCAGCTCGCCACCGAGCTGCCGGTGATGCCGATCGGCGGATTCAACGGCAGCGACCCGTCCCCCACCCTCGAACAGTTCCAGCAGTACGTGGCCGACGGAAAGATCCACTACTTCGTCGGCGGTGGGCGCGGGGGCCCCGGCGGGAACAGTGAGTCGACCAGCTCGGCGATCACCGCCTGGGTAACGGCGAACTACACCGCGACCACGGTCGACGGAGTCACTCTCTACGACCTCACCCAACCGAAGTCGTAGCCGTCTCGCCGTCAGGCCGGGGCCCGGCGGATCACCCCCAGCCGCCGGGCCCCGGCCCCCTCGTGTGGCCGCCCCAATGTCGCTCA
>NZ_JBHXNK010000014.1:0-160771 GCF_042719755.1 Nocardia sp. NPDC058519
GCGTCCAACCGGCGGCCCCTCAGGGCCGCGGATACGAGTGCGCCAGCACTCCGATCGACACTGCTAGTGTCGCTGTCGTGCTCGCACCCGAACGGCGGACGCGCGCCGATGTCTTCGTAGCAGTCGCGATCGCCGTCACTCTCGTAGTAGCGGCGTTCGTCGTCTGGGCGCGTGCCGATGCCACCGGGACCGATTCGGTCACCGCGGCATCCCCCGCGCCCACCGTCACCGCGGCTACCCAGCTGCCGACCACTTTGCGTGAGCAGTGGCATGCCGCCGACGAGTCGAGCAGGCGGGCGCTCACGTCGGGCAATGTGGTGGTGACCGGCGACCACGGCACCGTGAGCGGGCGCGATCCGGTCACCGGAGAGCAGCTGTGGTGGTATCGCCGGGATATGCCGCTGTGCTGGGTCGAGTCGCAGTTCGGCACGGTGATCGCCACCTATCGCGATCAGCGTGGGTGCAGTCAGTCCGTGATGCTCGAGGCCGACACCGGTGAGCGCCGGGTCGCGCGCAGCAGCTACATGGACGACGAGATTCGTGTCACCGGGGACGGCACCTATCTGCTCGCGCTCGGCGCCGACCGGCTGGAGATGTGGCGTTCGGATCTGGTGCGCACCCTCGAGTACGGCTACGTCGATGCCCCGGTGAATCCGAATACCCAGCCGCGCAACGGATGCGCGCTGCGGTCGGCCGCGTCGAGTTCCTCGCGCCTCGCGGTGCTCGAACGCTGCCCCGGCGACACGACCGACCGGCTGACCGTGCTCAACCCGGCACCGAAGGAATCGACCGCCCCCGAGGAGTACGGCTCGCGGGTCCTCACCGCACCGGGCGCCGACACGCCTGAGATGCGGGTGATCGCGGTGTCGGACAACAAGATCGCCGTCTACTACCCCCCGACGGCACCCACTGCCACCGGCCTCGGACTGCCCGCCAGGATCGTCGTGCACGACGGCACCGGCAACGAGATCGCGACCCATCAGCTCGCCGCGCCGTGGGACGAGCGCGCCACGGTGACCCGCCTCGGCTCGGCCATCTACGTCTTCACCGGCGACAGTCTCATTGCCTTGAGTTCCAGCACATTACAGCCGGTGTGGACGGTTCGCGATGCGATCGGCACCCCCGCGCTGATGGCGGGCAGGCTGCTGGTCCCGGTCCCCGACGGGCAGCTCGCGGTGGACAGCGGCAACGGCACGACCGTCGCCGAGATCCCGATCGAGCGCACCGACTACCGCGGCGACACCATCGCCACCGCCGTCCTGGGCAACACGGTGTTCGAACACCGTGGCGGACAGCTCTACGCGCTCCGCTGAACCAGCACTGCCATGATGGACCCATGTCCACACCCGATGCCCGCCTGGTCCTGCTACGCCACGGCGAAACCGAGTGGTCGAGTCAGCGCAAGCACACCAGCTTCACCGACCTGCCGCTGACCGAGCAGGGCGAGGCCCAGGCCGTGGCGGCCGGGCTGGTGCTGAAATCTCTAGACCTGCGCGATCCGCTCTGCTTCACCAGCCCGCGCCTGCGGGCCAGGCACACCGCCGAACTGGCCGGACTGTCCCCGATCCAGGTCGACGACGATCTGGTCGAGTGGAACTACGGCGAGTACGAGGGCGTCACGACCGCGAAGATCCGCGAAACCGTGCCCGGCTGGACCGTGTGGACCGCGCCCGTCCCGGGCGGCGAGACGGCCGAGCAGGTGGGCGCCAGGGCCGACCGGGTACTCGCCCGGGCCGAGCCGCAGCTGCCACAGCGCGACGTGATCCTGGTCGGTCACGGGCATTTCTCGCGGGTGCTGATCGCGCGCTGGGCGGAGTTCGCGGTGCGTGAGGGCCGCCGGTTCGCGATGTCCACCGGCGCGGTGAGCGTGCTCGGCTTCGACCACGACGCCCGCTCCATCTGGGGCCACAACCTGACGACCCGCACCGAACCGATCGAAGGAGTCTCGCGATGAGCGCACTCGTCCGGCGCGCCACCCCCGACGATGTGCCCGCGATGGTCGGGCTCGTCCACGATCTGGCCGAGTACGAGAAGGCGCCCGCCGAGTGCACGCTCACCGCGGAGCAGTTGCGATCGGCGCTGTTCGGGTCGGCGCCCGCGCTGTTCGCCCACGTTGCCGAGCACGACGGGCAGGTGGCGGGCTGCGCGATCTGGTTCCTGAACTACTCCACCTGGGACGGTGTGCACGGTATCTACCTCGAGGATCTCTACGTGCGCCCCGAGACCCGCGGCACGGGACTCGGCCGCGCACTGGTCGCGGCCCTGGCCGCCGAGGCGGTCGAACACGGCTACAGCAGGGTGTCGTGGTCGGTGCTCACCTGGAACACACCGTCGATCGAGTTCTACCGATCCCTCGGTGCCGCACCGCAAGACGAATGGATCGGCTATCGCCTCGCCGGTGCCGAACTGACGGCACTGGCCGCGACCGCGAGCTGAGCCGTATGCGTATCGCGTTACCCCACGATTGGCCGCGGACACCCGAAGAGGCGATCGCGCTCCAGGACGAACTCCGCCCCCAGGTGTCGACGGAAAACGTTGCGCCGCCACAATTTTCGACCGCTGCCGGAATTGATTCGGCCTATGCCGAAGACGGCACCGTCGCGACAGCCGCGGTAATTGTCGACATCGCCACCATGGAAACGGTGGAATCGGCAGTAGCACATGGGATTTCGGAATTCCCTTATGTGCCGGGACTACTCGCGTTCCGGGAACTGCCCGCGACGGTCGCCGCACTGGAAAAGCTCACCGCCACACCGGATCTGCTCGTGTGCGACGCGCAGGGTTTGGCACATCCCCGACGTTTCGGATTGGCCTGCCATGTCGGGTTGCTCACCGGAATTCCCACCATCGGTGTCGCCAAATCGGTGTGGGGCGAATACCGCGCACCCGGCCCGCGCCGCGGGGATGCCGCCGATGTGACCATCGACGGCGAGGTCGTCGGCCGGGCACTGCGCACGCGCGACGAGGTGAAGCCACTGTTCGTCTCGGTCGGTCACCTCATCGACCTCGACACCGCCTGCGCACAGGTGCTTGCCCTCACCCAGGGTTTCCGGCAGCCCGAGACCACCCGTCGAGCCGATCACCTGTGCCGCGAGGCGCTGCGCGCGGCGACGGCTGACTAAGCGCGTTCGTCGTCCTCGGGAATTTCGCCGTAATCATGAGCCATGAAGCGGCTGGTGGCCGGGGCGAACAAGGTGGCTAGTCCGCCGATCGCGACCAGGCCCAGCAAACTCCCCCACAGCGGCTGGTGCGAGTCCGTCAGCAACGACCAGGCCACCGGAAGCAACAACACATTCGCGATCACCGCGATGGCCCGTCCCCAGCGTTTGCCACGCAGCAGCCCGATGCCCGCCGCGAGCACCCCGCCGAACAGCACCCCGAACCAGATCGCGGTACCGACCCCGCTGGCTTCGGACTGATCGTGCCCGGTCAGCGCCCGCACGATCAGCACGATCGCGGTCACCACCCCGGCCAGTCCCTCCAGCGAGACCAGCCCACCGGCCAGCCGCACCGTCATCGGGATGCCGGTCGGCACCTGTTCGCCGCCCTCGCGCTGGTCACCGTCTGTCACGTCCTGCTCTGCCACGTGCCCAGCCTACGACGACGCGTCGTGGCGCCCGGCGGGCGTCGGCTGTTCGCCTGCGCGCACTACCCTCGGCACTGTGCGGACGCTGCTCATTGTCAATCCCAATGCCACCTCGACGACCCCGGCCACCCGGGATCTGCTCGCTCACGCCTTGGAGAGCCGAACGCAGCTGACCGTTGCGCACACCCAGCATCGCGGCCACGCGGCCGAACTGGCCCAGTGGGCATCGACGCAGGAAATGGACCTGATCGTCGTGCACGGTGGCGATGGGACGGTCAACGAGACCATCAACGGCTTCCTGCCGGTGCCCCAGGTCGGTGACGACCAGGTGTGGCGCCCGCGCCTCGGGATCATCCCCGGCGGTTCGGCGAACGTCTTCGCCCGCGCGCTCGGCATCTCCCCCGATCCGGTGACAGCAACCAACCAGCTCATCGATCTGCTGGCTCGCGACGCCGACCGCCGGATCGGGCTCGGCCTCGCCGACGACCGGTGGTTCACCTTCAGCGCGGGCGTCGGCCTCGACGCCGATGTGTGCGAGGCGATCGACACCGCCCGCGCCAAGGGGCGCAAGGCGACGCCCGCGCGCTATCTGCGCACCACGGTGCGTCAGTTCTTCCGGGCCCGGCGCCAGGATCCGCGCGTCACGGTCGAGGTACCTGGACGAGATCCGCTCGAGGAGGTCTATTACGCCTTCGTCACGAATTCGAGTCCGTGGACCTATCTGGAGGACCGTCCGATTCGCACGAATCCCACGACCACCTTCGAATCGGGCCTCGGTGTGTTCGCGGTGAAGTCGATGAGTGTGACGCGCACCCTGTTGCTTGCGCGGCAGTTGCTGGCCGAGAATGGAAACCCCAAGTCGCCCATGCTTTTCCGCGCCGACGATGTGCCGTCTGTGCGAATCGAGACGGGCCAGGAGATCGGCCTGCAAATCGATGGCGACTTCATCGGAAAACGCAAGATGGTGCATTTCACATCTGTCCCCAGTGTGCTCGACGTGGTGGCCCCCAAGCCGTCCTGACACCTGGACGTCAAGAAAAATCTCCAGGTTGCGCTGCGAAAACCTGGAGACGCGAGTACAAAGGACCGGGCAGGTTCCCCTTGTGGGGGCCTAGAGCGTGATCTCCCCCACGGTGCGCCGGAGACCTATTGACATCTACGGTGATCGTGAAAGCATTCACAAGCAACCGTGCGGAAACATTCGAGTCGCACAAGTGAACGATCCACTAACTACAGGCGCCCTTTGTGGCGCCCTCGCAAAGGAGCAGAGGAATGGACTGGCGCCACAAGGCCATCTGTCGCGATGAGGACCCCGAACTGTTCTTCCCGGTGGGTAACAGTGGTCCTGCGCTCGCGCAGATTGCCGATGCCAAGCTGGTCTGCGCCCGCTGCCCCGTCACGGCCGATTGCCTGTCATGGGCCCTGAAGTCCGGACAGGATGCCGGCGTGTGGGGTGGAATGAGCGAAGACGAGCGTCGCGCGCTCAAGCGGCGCAATGCGCGCACCCGTACGCGTACCTCCGTCTAAGTCGACGGACCTGGCGTTGCCGGGCCTTCAGCCCCCGGCCCGGTAACGCATGTGTGAGAACCCGGCACCTTACGGTGCCGGGTTTATTGTTGCCTACCAGTATTTTTCAGAGATTGTCAGCGCCCGGAACGACGTCCGAGCGGAACCCGCAACACCGCGTCGGTGCCCACTTCGGCACCGGGATGCAAACCGATCGAGCCGCCGAGTTCCGAAGTCACCAGGGTGCGCACGATCTGCAATCCCAACCGGTCGGAACCTTCCAGACTGAACCCTGCGGGCAGGCCACGGCCGTCGTCGGAGATGATCACGTCGAGCCAGCGAGCCGAACGTTCCGAGCGAATCGTCACGGTACCGTTCTCGCCCGCGTCGAAGGCGTGCTCGATCGCGTTCTGCACCAGTTCCGTCAGGACCATCACCAGTGGTGTCGCCCGCTCCGCGGAGAAAACCCCGAGCGAGCCTGCTCGGCGCACCTTGATCCGCGCGGTGTGCACCGTCGCCACATCCGCCATGATCGGCAGCAGCCGGTCGATGACCTCGTCGAGGTCGACTTCCTCGTCCACCGACATCGACAGCATCTCGTGCACCGAGGCGATGGAGGTGACCCGGCGCACCGATTCCGTCAGTGCCACTTGGGCTTCCGGGTTCTCGGTGCGGCGGGCCTGCAACCGCAGCAGGGCCGCCACGGTTTGCAGGTTGTTCTTCACCCGGTGGTGGATCTCGCGGATCGTGGCGTCCTTGCTCAGCAACGCGCGATCGCGCCGCTTCACCTCGGTGACGTCGCGCACCAGGACCGCAGGCCCGGCCAGTTCCCCACCCGGACGCAGCACCAGCGTGCGCAACAGCACCGTCGCCCCTCGTGCCTCGACCTCCATCCGGCGACCGGTGCGCCCGGCGAGTGCGGCCTGGATATCGGCAACCACTTCCTGGGCGTCGAACGGATCGGTGATCAGGGAACGGGTGGTCACCGCGAGATCCTGACCGACGAGATCGGCCTGCATCCCCATCCGGTGATAGGCCGAGAGCGCGTTCGGGCTCGCGTAGACGACGGTGCCCTCGGTGTCGAGGCGGATGAAACCGTCGCCCGCCCGCGGGCTGGAGTGCGTCGCCGCCCGATCCTCGGGCGTGGGGAAACTGCCGTCGGCGATCATCTGGCACAGATCGTCGGCGCAGGACACATAGGCCGTTTCGAGGGTGCTGCGCACCCGCGCGCGTGCCAGGTCCGAATCACGGCTGAGCACGGCGATCACGTCGTCGCCGCAGCGCACCGGAATCGCTTCGCGCACCGCGTGTACCGGGCTCGGGTGATAGACCCCGCTCACCTCGACCTCGGTGTCGGTGCGCACGGTGTTTCCGCTCAGCAGGGCATCGAAGACCTGCGGGAAATCGGCGCGCGAGGCGGTGGTGTCGACCTTGTCGTCCAGATGCACGGTGGGCGCGGTCGTCGGCCGGATCTGGGCCACACAGACCACATCGGATCCGTCGACGACCGGGCCCGCGCCCACCCACAGCAGCAGATCGGAGAACGAGAGGTCGGCGAGCAACTGCCAATCGCCCACCACCCGTTGCAGATGGTCCACGGCGATGCCGGGAAGGTCGGTGTGTTCGGCCAGTAGCTCGCTCAGTGTTGCCACGCTGGATTACCGCTTCGTTTTCGTGTGACTTACGCGATGGTGGCGATGAGGTCGCCCGCCTGTAAAACCTGGCCCGGCGTGACGTCGACCGAGGTGACGTCGCCCTCGATCTCGGTGAGCACCGGGATCTCCATCTTCATCGATTCGAGCAGCACCAGGGTCTGGTCGACCTGGACGTGCTCGCCCACAGTGACCTCCACAGCGAGCACGGTCGAGACCATCTCCGCGCGCACTTCTTCAGGCATGGCACCCCGTTCAATAGTCGTGCGGCCACCGCGATGCGACGGTGGCCGGTATCCGCCGAAGATACAGCCAACCACACGTGAAACAATGGCTCTCGACCAGACATAGAAGGGAGCTCCCATGGGTAAGCGTGGACGTAAGAAGCGCAGCCGCAAGGGCAACGCCGCAAACCACGGCAAGCGTCCTAACGCTTGAGTCGTGCCGCTGCGCACAGACGACAACAGCACGCTCTCGATGAGAGCGTGCTGTTGTCGTCTCAGGGCTGATCAGCCCTCGGTGGTCTCGATCCTGGCGACCGTGATCGACCGGTGGATCTCCAGCTTCAGGCGCTCGCGCAGACCATCGGGAGCGTGCTCACCACCGCACTTGCGGCTGAGCAGACCCTTGATCTTCTCCTCGATGCCGTAGGCCTCGATGCAGGGGCTGCAGTGGTCCATGTGCTCCTGCAGGCGCTCCCGGGTGGCGTTGTCGCACTCGTTGTCGAGCATGAGCCACACATCCGCGAGGACCGCGGTGCAGTCCATGTCGAGATCGGGATCGTCACTCACTTGACTACCTCCTGGCGTTCCCCACGGTCGAATCCACGTTCGCGCGCCACGTCGGCGAGCAGGCCCTTGAGCTGCTTGCGTCCGCGGTGCAGCCGAGACATCACGGTACCGATGGGGGTGCCCATGATGTCGGCGATTTCCTTGTACGGGAAGCCCTCGACGTCGGCGTAGTACACCGCCATCCGGAATTCCTCCGGCAGCTGCTGCAGCGCGGACTTGATCTGGTCGTCGGGCAGCGCGTCCAGCGCCTCCACCTCGGCCGAGCGCAGGCCGACCGAGGAGTGCTCGGCGGTGGCCGCCAGCTGCCAGTCGGTGATCTCGTCGGTCGGGTACTGCGCGGGCTGACGCTGCTTCTTGCGGTAGGAGTTGATGTAGGTGTTGGTCAGGATCCGATACAGCCAGGCACGCAGATTGGTGCCCTCCCGGAACGACTTGAACCCCTGGAACGCCTTCACGAACGTCTCCTGCACCAGGTCCTCGGCATCGGCCGGGTTCCTGGTCATCCGCAGGGCGGCGCCGTAGAGCTGGTCGATCATCGGGAGCGCATCGCGCTCGAACCGGGCCGCCAGCTCGGCTTCGTCGACTTCTGTGCCGGACGCACCGTCGGACACCACGTCGTCGTCGCTCGTCACACCAATCCCTTCGATCGCCGTAGTAACCGAATCTACCGGCACGACGGAATCGATCGGCAATCGCGCACCCCGTGGCAGGAGAGGACGTTCCTCGAGCAGCAGTGTCACTATCTCTCCTTCACGTCTTCCCGGACCGCGTTGCCTTGTCACTTGTGTGCAACATGCACCCCCGCATTCGTGTTCCCGTACCGGGCGGAAATGTGGTTGCCGGGTGGGGTGTGGCCCCGATTAGGGTGACCGCTATGTCGACTCCCGCGATCAAGGCGCTGCGCGGTATCGCGCATCGCGTCCACTCCTATTCCCACGATCCGCGGGCGGAGTCCTATGGCGACGAGGCCGTCGACGCACTCGGCGACGAGCTGGGAGTGCATGCCGCGCAGATCTTCAAGACGCTGGTGATCGAACTCTCATCCGGTGCGCTGGCGGTGGCCGTTGTGCCGGTGCCCGCGCGGTTGTCGTTGAAGGCGGCGGCCGCCGCTCTCGGCGCGTCGAAGGCGAGTATGGCCGACAAGACCAAGGCCGAGCGCACCACCGGCTATGTGCTCGGCGGGGTTTCGCCGCTGGGTCAGCGCAAGAAGTTGCCCACTGTTGTCGACGCCTCCGCGCTCGACTGGGATCGGGTGCTGTGCAGCGCGGGTAAACGCGGTCTCGAAATCGAGTTGGCGCCCGCGGACCTGGTGCGCGCCTGCGCCGCCGTCACCGCCCCGATCACCAGCTGAGGCAATCCGATCGGCTCTTGGCTCCGAATTCACTTCGGTGCATTCTGCGCCCGGTACGACCGATTCGATTCGACCAGAGGATGTGATGCGAAAATGTCCGCTCGTTCGACGATCGCCGCCCTGTCCGGTGCCCTGATGATCACTTTCGGCGCTGCCGCTTTAGCCCCTGCCACCGCGGCTCCGCAGGTGGTCCCGCCGTCGCAGGCCGAACCCGGCGACTATCCGCTCAACGGCCAAGGCGCCACGCCGAGGAGTTCACCGAGGACCTCGCCGGAAACCGATCAGAGCGCCGATAAGGCCGAGAAGCTCGGCGGCGGGGTCGCCACCGAGGTTATCGATCTGGTCACCGGGATCATCAAGTGCGGGTTGAACATCGCCACCGATTCGGTGCCCTGCTCGCTCTGAATCCGGTACCCGAGGCCGGGCATGATCACAGCAATGTGGTCTGCCCGGCCTCGTCGTTGTGGTTCGCGTCGAGCAGGAGCAGTTCTGGGCCGTTGTTTCGCACGTTGTTCACCAGGGTGGAGACCGGGCGCGCCACGATCGTCGCCAGCTCCGCCTGCGAGGGCGGCAACAGCAAATCGGCCGGCGCCGGGTGGTCCGGGTCCAGCCACGCGTCCCAGTGTTCGCGCGGCATCGGCAACGGCATCCGGTCGTGGATGTCGGCCAGCTCGCCGCTCGCGTCGGTGGTCAGGATCGTGCACGACATGAGCGGCTCGGAGTCGGGTTGGCCGCGGTCACGCCAGACCGACCACAGTCCGGCCATATAGAGCAGGGAACCGTCGCTGTGCGACATATAGAAGGGCCGCTTCACCGCCTTGCCCTTGCCGGTCGGCGCCGGCTCGACCAGCCACTCGTACCAGCCGTCCATCGGCACCAGGCAGCGCTTGTGTTTGACCGCGTCGCGGAACGACGGCGCGGTACTCGCCTTGTCGGCACGCGCGTTGAACAGCGGCTTCCCCTTGGCGGGCACGCCGGGTTCGGCCGCCTTGGTCCAGTGCGGGATCAAGCCCCAGCGCATGCGCCGGATCCGCAGGCGCGGATCGTCGTCGGGTTCGCCGTGCGCGTGCCGTTCCACGACGGTGAGCACCTGGGTGGTCGGCGCGACGTTGTAGCTGACGGCGGCATCCGGCTCGTCGAGCCCCGTCTCGTCGACAGCGTCCAGTTCGGCCGCCAACCGGCCCGGATTCGTGGTCGTCGCATATCGTCCACACATAAAGGTCAAGATACGCGCGGGGACCGACAGAAGACCCTGCTGACGACCCCACCCCACGCCGAAATGCGCACCACCGGTGTGTTCGAACCGCACATAAGCGAAGATGGGGGCGTGAGTTTCTGGCCTGCGCCCCATATCGAGGTCCCCGTCCACGCGACCGTGACCCTGCCCGGTTCGAAGTCCATCACCAACCGCGCGCTCATCCTGGCCGCACTGGCCGATGGGCCGTCCACGCTCACCGGTGCGCTGCGCAGCCGCGACACCGACCTGATGATCGGGGCCCTGCGCGCCCTCGGCACCGAGATCACCGGCGACGCCGAGACGCTCGAGGTCACCCCGGCTCCCCTGCACAGCGCCGCGGTCGACTGCGGCCTGGCGGGCACCATCATGCGATTCTTGCCGCCCGCCGCCGCACTGGCCACGGGCGATGTCGCGTTCTTCGGCGACGAGCAGGCGAAGCTGCGCCCGCTGACCACCATCCTCGACGCCTTGCGCAAGCTGGGTCTCGATGTCGACGGTGACGCGCTGCCGTTCGTCGTGCACGGCACCGGCGCCCTGCGCGGCGGCACCGTCACCATCGACGCCTCGGGTTCCTCGCAGTTCGTTTCGGGCCTGCTGCTCTCGGCCGCCCGCTTCGACGAGGGCATCACCGTCCACCACGACGGCAAGGCACTGCCGTCGATGCCGCACATCGAGATGACCGTCGAAATGCTGCGTCGCGCCGACGTGGCCGTGCAGACCCCCGCCGATTCCGGCAACGCCCAGACCTGGACCGTGGCACCCGGCCCGATCCGCGCGGTCGATTGGGACATCGAGCCCGATCTGTCCAACGCCACCCCGTTCCTGGCGGCGGCCGCGGTGACCGGCGGCGAGGTAAGCATCCCGATGTGGCCGCGCGGCACCACCCAGCCCGGTGACGTGATCCGCGAGATCCTCGTCCGGATGGGCGCCGAGGCCCGCATCTTCGACGGCATTCTCACCGTGGCAGGCCCGGAACGCCTGGCGGGCATCGACATCGACCTGCACGACGTCGGCGAACTCACCCCCACCGTCGCCGCGCTGGCCGCACTGGCCGATTCGCCCTCGCGACTGCGTGGCATCGCCCATCTGCGTGGGCACGAAACAGACCGTCTCGCAGCACTTTCCGCCGAGATCAATCGCCTCGGCGGCAATGTCACCGAGACCGAGGACGGCCTCGAGATCGTGCCCGCCCCGCTGCACGCCGGTCGGTGGCACTCCTACGCCGATCACCGAATGGCCACCGCCGGTGCGATTCTCGGGCTGCGAGTGCCCGGCGTGGAGATCGAGGACATCGGCACCACCGCCAAGACCCTGCCGACCTTCGTCGCGCTGTGGGAACAGATGCTGGCACCCGCGTTATCCGGCGAGGGGGTGGCGCGCTGAGCCGCCAGGGGCGATCCTCAGCCAGCTACGACGAATCCGATGTCCGGGTGCGCCCGGGTAAGGCGTCGTCGCGTCCCCGCACCAAGACCCGTCCGCAGCACGCCGACGCCGAGGCCGCCATGGTGGTGGCCGTCGACCGCGGCCGCTGGGGGTGCGTGCTCGACGGTGACGCCGACCGGCGCATCGTCGCCATGCGCGCCCGCGAGCTGGGCCGCACCCCGATCGTCGTCGGTGATCAGGTCGACGTGGTGGGCGACCTCACCGGCAGGCCGGACAGCCTGGCCCGAATCGTGCGGGTGAGCGCGCGCAGCACCGTGTTGCGCCGCACCGCCGACGATACCGACCCGTTCGAGCGCATCGTCGTCGCCAACGCCCAGCAGCTGTTCATCGTTGTGGCGCTGGCCGATCCGCCGCCGCGCACGGGTTTCGTCGAGCGGGCGATGGTGGCCGCGTATGCCGGTGGGCTGGAACCGATTCTGGTGCTGACCAAGCGCGATCTGGTCTCGGAATCCGAATTCGCCTCGGCCTTCGACGGTCTCGATCTCAAGATTCTCTACGCGGGCATCGACGACCCTATGGAGCCGGTGCTCGAGATCTCGAGCGACCGGCTCACCGCGTTGATCGGACACTCCGGTGTCGGCAAATCGACGATGGTGAATCGTCTTGTGCCCGACGCCTATCGGGCGGTCGGCGAGGTGTCCGGTGTCGGCAAGGGCAAGCACACCTCCACGCAGTCGGTGGCATTGCCGCTGCCCGGAGGCGGCTGGGTGATCGATACTCCCGGCGTGCGTTCGTTCGGTCTCGCCCACATCACTCCCGACGATGTGATCGCCTCGTTCACCGACCTCGCCGGTGCCATCGAGGACTGTCCGCGCGGCTGCACCCACCTCGGCCCGCCCGCCGATCCGGAATGCGCGCTCGATCAGCTGCCCGGCACGGAACGGCGGGTCGCCGCGATTCGCACGTTGCTCACCGCCCTGATCTCCAACGATGCTTGGTAGCAACCGATTCCGTGCCGGGCCGACTCTTTAGAAGCTGAACGACCCGGTATTCACGCCGCCACCATCGCCACCGCCGCCGTCGGTCGGTACTTCGGCCACGGTGACCGTCTTGGTGGTCGACGAACTCGCCACACCGCTGCGCCCGGAGAAGGCCGCGCCGATGCTGTAAGAGCCCGCGGCACCCGGCGTCCAGACGATGCTCGCCTTGCCGTTCGCGCCGACCGGGATGTCACCGAGCACGTTGTCGCCCGCCTTGAACTGGACCGTGCCGCCCGCGGCCGCCGGGGTCACGCTGGCCTCCAGCGTGACGGCCTTGCCGACCTGCGCACCCGACACCTCGGTGATGGTGGTGCTGGATACGGCGTCACCTGACACCGTGATGGCCGGACCCTTGCCCTGATAGATGCCGTCGCCGAGCGAGCCGCCGTAGTGCATCGACGTCGGCAGCGGAGTATCGCGGGCGCAGTTCACGCCGACCTTGTACTGGATCTCGAAGGTCTGCGATTTCGGCGAAATATTCGGGTACACCGGGTACTTGGTGATGCCGAACTCGGCACGGACCCAGTCCGAGGACGCCGTATCGATCGACACCACGTCACCCGACATCTTCGCCGAGCCCGCGACCGGGGTCAGGCACGCCGGGTGCAGATCCTTGATCGAGTAGATGTACTCCACCGGAATGCCGGTGCGCTCGAACTTCGTCGTCACGGTCACCGTGTCGCCGACCACCGGGTTGGTGTTCGACACCGTCCTGGTGAAACGACTGTTGCCGTCGTCCCAGGTGATCGCCGCGGGAGCGGCCACGGCCGTTCCCGGAAACGCCGCCATCGCCAGCCCCGCCGCGGCCGCGAACGTGGCCACACGCTGCACTCTTCTGTCCACCATCATCGTCTCCAAGTACGCCGGACGCCCTCGACGTCGTCGAGGCGCTGATTCGCCCGAGTGGCGAGCAGTAGATCACGCCCGCGTACCCGGCGGAACGAAATCCGAAATAGATCTCGTTCAGATTTCGAATTCGACTCGCGTCGGCTCGCGTTCACAACCTCGACACGGTCCGCCGGTACCGTCATGCCCATGAAGCCACCGGCGATCGGTTACCTGCGCCGCGACATCTCAGGTGTCGCGCAGTCCTGGGACGAAACGCAGATCCGTTCCCTAGCCGAGCGCCTGGGTTACCGCTTCACCAAGACCGTGGTCTTCAGCGACCGCACCGACGACCCGATCGGCCGCCTGCTCGACGTGGTCACCACCACCGAAGCCGCCGCGATCGTCACCCCCAGCCTCACCCACCTCGGCACCGACCTGCCCCACCGCATCGTCGCCGCCTGCGACATCATCACGGTCTCCCCCGAAATAACCCACGCGAGAACCCTCCCCGCACTCCCCGCCTAGTTCAGCGCGCGGTAGCGGCCGTTCGGGTCGCGGGCGAGGCGTCCACGCCGCACCGCCATGGTCAGGCACGCTTCGATGCGGTCCTCCGCGGCACCGGTGCGTTCATGACCGAACTGGGTGAGCGTGGCCCAGACAATCTCGTCGAACGATTGCTGATTACGTTGTGCCACATGGGTTATCGCGTTGACGATTTCCTCGGCGGAAATGGTGTCGATGGCGCGCGAGACCGTGGGCGGGGTGAAACGGAAGCCGCGCCAGGTCGACGGGTCCAGGTCGGACGGCCAGACGAACACGCCCGACGAGGTAGCGCGCATCAGCGATTCCGGCACCTCGCCGAGGACACAGATCTGCTGTTTCTCCGAGGGTTTGTGCACACCGAATCGCTGGGCGACCCGCGCTACCAGTTGGCTTCGCTCGATGGGTCCTTCGATGGCGATCGTTTCGCGGACAGCGTCGCGCACGCGGAGCGGGATGGTAGCGGAACTGTCGCGGTCGAGGTCGGCGGGAGAACCGAGGACTCCGGTGGGCGCGCTCGCGTAGGGGATCCCGGTGGGCAGCCAGTGGTGCGCGGTGCGGGTACGGGTCTGCCAGTCAGGGGTTTGCGCAACCGTCGGCGCGATCGGCGCCGAGGGTGGGGTGTAGAGCGATTGCGGGTACGGCGGCGATTCCGGGGGAACGTAGGGCACCTGTGGATAGGGAACCGGAGGCGTTGCCGGACGCGGGGGCGCCGGCATCGGGGGCGCACCGGCATTCCAGGACGGCCCATAGCCGAGCGGTGGCGCACCGGGATCGGTCTGCCGATGCCGTTCGCCGTGCGGGTAGAAGGTTTGCCGCTTGCGCCGGTCGCCGACGACGAGCTGCCACATCGAGGCCCCCGCCAGCGCGGTACCGAGTACCAGAAAGGCCACCGCCAGCACGATCTCGAACGTGCTGGCATTGTCGATGCCGGTGAAGTAGCCGACGATCCCGAGAAGAATGCTGAAGGCACCGGCCAGCAGCCCGACGACCCACCCGAACTTGGCGAACACCTGCACCTGGCCCACTCCACTTCCGTGCGAACCACCTGTTCGCGGCCACACCGACTGCCGACGCGCTCCCCCGCCGGCGAATGCGAGGAGCATACTCGGCGGGCCCGACGACCGGGATGCCCGCGACCGAGCCTCGACGGCAGCCCTGTTCTGCTCGGACAGCCGCGCCGAGCAGAACCGTCGAACCTGTCAGCGGCGCAGTTCGACAGCCAGCTGCTCGACCCGCCGACGCACCGGATCTTCCGGCGGCCGAAGCACTTCGAGATCGTCTCGGAGCTGCGTGAGGAACCGCTGCGCCCTCGATTGATCGCCCACCGCGGGCAGGAGTTCCGCGATGGCGACGCGCACCGCCACGGCGGCATCACCGAATTCGTTTTCCGCGGCGCGGATTTCACCGAACAGCCGGTACAACTCGTCCACCGCGGCGGCCGCGGTGAGGTCGCCGAGTATGGCCCGACACTCGACCGCGGCGATCCTCGCCTGCCACACCCGGCTCGTGGCCCCCACCTGCCGTTCGATCGTCTCGACTCGCTCCCATTCGTTCAGGGCTCGGCGGTGTTCGCCGCTGCGGGTGAAGGCGGTGGCGATATCGCGGTGCAGTTCGCCGAGCTGAGGGCTGTGTGAGCCGTAGCGCTGCTCCGCCTCGTCGACGACGGTGACCAATGCCTCGGCGGCCTGGGCGAAGCGGCCGAGTTCGCACAGTTCGCGGTAGCGTGCCGCGATGTCGACGAGGCCGCCGGTCGCGGTCGCGGGCTTGCCGGGAGCAGACCGTCGCGCCACGGGTTCCGGTGCCGTATCGGCGGGCGGGTTGGGGCGGCGGAAGATTCTTGTCGGATCGGGATACCCAGCTGGAGCCGGGCTTTCGGGCGTCCCCGGTCCGGGGAGGAACGGCAGCAGATGGTCGTAGACATCGCGTGCCGTGGCCGGCCGGTCGGCTGGATCCTTCGCGAGCAAGTCCAGGACCAGCTGTTCGATCTGTGCGGGCACCTCGCGGCGGAGCGCGCGCAACGGCGTCGGCGCCTCCGAGAGATGCCGGTTGTGCGTATCGAACTCCGACCTGGTTTCGAATACCCCTCGCCCACTCAACATTTCGTGCATGATGCAGCCGAGCGCGTACAGATCGGCCCGCGGCCCCACATCCTGCCCGTTCACCAATTCCGGCGACATGTACGCGGCGGTCCCGAGCACCGACCCGGTCCGGGTGATCCGGCTCGTACTCCCATCGAGCAACGCCGCGATCCCGAAGTCGATCACCTTCACCGTGCCGTCCCCTGCCACCAGCACATTCGCCGGTTTCAGATCGCGATGCACCACCGGCAACACATGGGCGTGCGACAGCACGGTCGCGATCTGCGCCGCGATGGCGACCCCACACTCGATCGGCAGCATCCCCACCCCGTGCACAAAATCCCGCAAGGTTACGCCATCGATGTGCTCCATCACCAAATACACACTCTCAGCACCCTTGTCGAGCACCGCATCGAACACCTGCGGTACACCGTGATGCCGAATCCGCGCGGTCACCCTGGCCTCCCGCCGAAACCGCGCGACAAACTCCTCAGCCAGGTCCGTCCGAGAAGCGAACTGCCCCACAGCAATTCGCTTGACCGCTACCGCTCGATCCAAAACAACGTCGTACCCCAACAAGACCTCCCCCATCCCGCCCGCTCCCAAAGCCCCAGAGATCTCATACCGCCCGTCGATGACCTCGCGCACCCCAACCTCCCACCCAACGCCCGATACGGTCCATCGCACGATACTGCGCCCTCACCTTCTGCGGCATCGTCGAGCCGGCCGACGGAACAGCAGTTCACACGCGCGGCGCGCGAGGTGGGCCGGTCAGTTTTCGGGGTGGGGTTCCAAGGCGCCTGCGGTGAGGCCGGTGGCTATGAGGTCGGCGGCTCGGTGGGCGGCGGTGGCGGTGGTGTGGGCGGCTACTCGCAGGTGGTGGAGTCGGCGGAAGGCTTCGCCGTAGGTCTTCTGGTCGGAGAGGGCGAGCATGGGTATGCGCAGGCGGGCCGGGTCGAGGCGGATGGTGGTCGTGCCGTACATGGCAGCGGCGTTGTCGGGGCTGCCGATGAAGCCGGCGAAGAACCAGGGGTCTATGCGGGTGGCGTCGGTGCGGAAGACGAGGACGCCGGGAGCGGGGACGGCTCCGATGTCGGCGCCTTCGGCGACGCGCGTGCCCTGGGCGGCACCGTGGTCGTCGCGCAGACGGGAAACCAGGACGTCGCCTTCTTCGATCGGCTCACCGACAGGAGCACCGGGGGCGGTAAGACCAGAGGGGGCGCGACTGTTGAGGAGGTCGTGGCCGGTGAGAACCGGGCGTTGGGGGGCATCGTCGGCGACGGTGTCGGGGCTGCTGCTGACGATACGCACGGCTTTGCCCGCGATCAGGTTGCCGACGGCCACATAGCGCCACACGGTGCCCGGCGCCGAATCCCATTCGCGGACAGCATCGGCGATGGAATGCAGTTCCGTAAGGTTCGCACCGAGCTGACCGATGGCGGTGCGGGCCGAGGCCGAGACGCTGTCGGGGTCGACGGCGGCGCGCACCTGCCGGGCGGGCGTGAGGTCGACGTCGTCGTCGAGGACGTCCATTACCCGGACCACCGCGGTCACGTCGGGGACAGTGGCGTCGTCACCCTTGTCGAAGGCATGCCACGCGTTGACGACCGTTTCGGCGAGGACCTGCCAATCCGGTTGGTCTCCACCGTGATCGGGTAAGCGGGTCGTGTCGGCGAACAGCAATGTGTCGCTGGGATTCCCCTTGCCAGGACGCCGAAGGACCCACAGTTGCAGCCCCACCTGTCGCGGAGTCGACGCGCCGGGCGGCAAGGCGATCACGGCACGTAATGCGCCCGCCCGCAACAGTTCCATTCTTATCCGGCGACCCGAGGACCTGGCCGCGACAGCGGGTGGGAGCAGGAGAACAGCGGTGCCGCCGGGGTGCAGATGGGCGATGGCGTGCTGGACCCAGGCGAGTTCGGATTCGCTGCGCGGGGGCACCGAGTACACCCACCGCGGATCCAACGCCAGTTCGTCGGCACTCCAATCACGTTGTGAATAGGGAGGATTCGAGAGCACCGCGTCGACCTCGACATCGGTGAACGCGTCGGCGAGCAGAGCATCGCCCGCGCGGATATCCGCGTCGGCGCCTGGGGCGAGTGTGCTGAGCAGCGCGGCGGTGCGACTCGCCTGCACGGGCAGGATGTCCTGACCGTCGAGCCGTTCGGCGCCGATCCGAGCGGCCTCGAGCAACAAGGTGCCGCCACCGCAAGCCGGGTCGAGCACCGAGCGCGGAGCGGGCGACGCGGATGCGGCGAGCACATCGGCCATCAACGCGGCAACGGGTTGATCGGTCGGGTAGATGCCGGTGCTCGGACCGTCGAGTCCACGTTCGGCCAGCACCGCGAGTGTCTGCTGCACGCCGACTTCGCCGATCGCCGCACGCACCGCCTCGTGCGCCGCGTCCTTCGCCTCGCCTGCCGGGTCCGCAACGAAGGCCATCAGCCCGGCGACATCCTCGGGTGCGACCTCGGAACGCAGCACGGTCCGTAGGCGCTGCACGGGAGAATCCGCCGCTGTGACCCCATGCCCACGCAACCACTGCTGCACCTCGGCGAGGTCGAACAGCGGCCGCGATTCGGAGCCCCCCGGCACCGGCGCGGGGAAATCGGCATGTCGGCGGCGCCAGTTGCTCACGGTGGCACGGGTGACGCCGGCCAGCCGGGAGATCTCGGCGGCGGCGACGGCGGGCGTCGAGTCTGACAAGGGGTCTCCTCTGGTCAAGGTCAAACCTTACACATCATCGTTGACATAACCCGACGTCAGTACACATGTTTTCAACATTCGCAGTGAAAACATTGTTTTCCTGTTGCCATCGGCGTTGCGTAGGTGTAGCGTCCTTTTCAACGAAGCGGCAACAACCTGAACAGCCGCTTCCGGCACACGAACATCGTTGCGAGACAACAGTTCTCGCACATTCTTTCGTCGATTCTCCATCCCGCACCGCACGGCACAACGAGGCCGCGATCGGTCGTGCCACGGCGACCGACGGCGTTTCCCAGAAGAGGACGATCATGGCCAATCCCCAGTACCCGACCAACCCCGTTGCCCCGCAGCCCCACTACCCGCAGCCGCCGCGCAAGAAGAAGGTGTGGCCGTGGGTGCTCGGGGGGTTCGCCCTTGCCGTGCTCGTCCTGTTCGGTGGGTGTGTGGCACTGATCGGCACGGCCGCCAACGAGGTCGCAAAGGCGGAGCAGACCAAGGCGATCGCGGCACCCGCAGGCACCGAGGTGCGCGACGGCAAGTTCGGATTCACGGTGACGAAGGTGGATCCGCCGGTTACCACCGTCGGCGACAACCAGTTCTTGCAGAAGACCGCGCAGGGTGAGTTCATCCTTGTCTACGTCGACGTCGTCAATACCTCTACCGCAGCCCAGAGCTACTTCGGCTCGAATCAGAAGCTGATCGACGATCAGGGCCGCGAGTTCGCCAACGACACCACTGCCGAGATCAACGTCAACGACCAGCTCTCCGCCGAGATCAACCCGGGCAACAAGACCTCGATGGTCCTCGTCTTCGACGTCCCGGTGGGCACCGTCCCCACAGCGATCGAATTCCACGACTCGGCATTCTCCGACGGAACCCGCGTCGCCCTGAAGTAGTCCCGCACCGGATTCGGGCCCAGCGAACTCGCTGGGCCCGAAACTATTTCAGGGGCGCGCGGTTGATACACCTCCCGGAATACGACTGTTGCGGTCGCGTGCGGGAAAATGGGGTGGTGACCACCGAGAACGAGCGTCCTGGACCGCCGGCTATGAGCCCGAGCATTTTGGTGATCACGATGTCTCGGCGGGTGGAGGCGGCGTTGGGGGTGGAGTTGGGGGAGCTGGATTTGACGGTGGCCCGGTTGGGGTTGCTCGGGCATATCAATGGGGTGCCGGGGGCCTCCTTCAGCGAGTTGGCGCGGATGTCGGGGACGAGCGTGCAGAGTGTGCATGCCGCGGTGAAGGGACTGGTCGGGGCGGGGTTGGTGCAGGATCGGACGGCGCGGGCGGGGTCGGCGTCGGCGATCGAGTTGACGGAGGCGGGGGCGGGGCTGCTCGCGGAGGCGCGGAAGGCGGTGACACGGGTGGACACTCAGCTGTTCGGCGCGGAAGCCGATCCGATTCTGCGGCGGGTCGGCGCGGCCATCGTCGACGCGTTCGCCGGGCAATTCCCGCCTCGACCCCAGGCGTGACGAATCCGACCTTCAATATGGCTGAAGCTCGAGCTAGGCTTCAAACACATTGAAGGTCGGAGGGAGTCGGTAGTTGGAACACGTCTTGTTGTCCGTGCATGTGCTCGCGGGCATCGTCTTCGTCGGCGGCTCAGCGGTCGCCACCAGTCTTTTTCCCCGGTACGCGCCGGTCGCCGGTGGGCCGGATCCGGAGTCGGTGCGCAGTAGGCCGGTCGCGGTCGCCATGCACCGGATCACCGGGAACTACGCGAAACTCGCGATCATCGTGCCGGTGATCGGCATCGTGCTGGCCACGATCCAGGGCCGGATGAACGAAATCTGGATCACCACCGCGATGGTGACCACCGCCGTGGCGGGTGGGCTGCTCGCCGTGCAGATCGTGCCGATGCAGCGCGAAGCCCTCGACCAGCCCGACGACGGCAAGCGCCTGCGTGTGCTGTCGATGCTCGCGGGAATCTACAACCTGCTGTGGACGGCGGTGGTCGTGCTCATGATCGTCCGTCCCGGATCCGCCACATGAACGAACAGGAGCTCCACATGACCGACCACGGTGTCACTTTCATCAATGTGATCGAGGTATCCGCCGACGACATCGAGGGGTTCGTCGCGCAGTGGCGCGAGCGGGCCGCGCACATGCGCACCGCACCCGGTTTCCGCGATGTCCGCCTGCACCGCGCCCTGCTGCCCGATTCGCGATTCCAGCTGGTGAACGTCGCGCACTGGGACAGCGCCGAGGCGTGCGAGGCCGCCGGCCTCAATCCGACGGTCGTCGCCTCGGTCGACCAGGCGCGTCAGGTCGCGCGCGCCAATCCCGCCCTCTACGAGGTTGTCGCCGAATTCACCTGAGCGACAAGCATTTACAGAACGCCGAGCACCGCCGCGGCCAGTGGACCGGCCGAGGCGGGGTTCTGACCGGTGTGCAGATTGCGGTCGGCTTGCAGGAACGGCGCGAACGGTTCGCCGCTGTGATAGTCCGCGCCGAGTTCGATCAGCCGGTCTTCGAGCAGCCATCTGGCCTGGTCGGCGAGCCCGCCCAGACGTTCTTCGGCATCACTGAAGGCGGTCAGGCGGTAGCCCGCGAAGGGTGAGGGCCCGTCGGCGGCGGTTGCCAGGATCGCGGCGGGTCCGTGGCAGACGAGTGCGAGCGGTTTGCCGGAGTGCAAGGTATCGACCAGCAGCGCCGCCGAATCCTTGTTCACCGCAAGGTCTTCCATCGGCCCGTGGCCGCCCGGATAGAACACCACGTCGTAATCGGCCGGCCGCACGTCGCCGAGCGGGACCGGATTGTCCAGTGGCGTGGCGTTCTTGATGGTCTCGGCGACCTTCCGCGCACCCTCCTCACCACCGTTCGGGACCGGCGCCAGACTCGCCAGATCCACCGGCGGCTTCACTCCGCCCGGTGTCGCCACGACGACTTCGTGCCCGGCCTCGGTGAAAACCCGGTAGGGGGTGGCGAATTCATCGGCCCAAAAGCCGGTGTGGCGTTTGACATTGCTGGACAACGTCCAATGATCAGCACCGGTCATTACGAACAGGATCTTCGCCATCATCGCCTCCGAGGAGTGAACTTTCGACGTCAGTGCTTGGCGCCGATGGTGTGGAGAATTTCGTGGATGATCGGGTCGGTGAGCCGGTTGGTGACCGATCGGCCCGCACGGCTCGAGGTGACGCAACCCTCGTGGCGCAGCACGCGCAGAGCCTGGGAGATCGCGTTCTCGTTGCGGCCGACCGCGGCGGCCAGTTCGCCGACGCTGATGCCGGGTGAGCGGTGCAGGCACAGCAGGATTTCCAGGCGACCCGGGTCTGACAGCAGGTCGAAGCGTTGGGCCCATTCCCGGATCTCGACATCGCCGATCGCGCGACGGCCGAGTTCGACCGGCGACCCGTGCAGTGTGCGTGGCTCTCCCATGGCGCTGCCCAGCTTAATCGCCGAGTGGACACGACGGCACCGCCCGCGACTATTATCTGTTCATCTGTTCAGATAAACATGAGAAGTGTAGGGATGCTGGATGCGTACTCGGCCGCTGTTCGCTGTAGGGGCCGCGTTCGCGGTCGTGCTGACATCGTGCGGTGCGCCCGACAGCGGGTCCACCGACTCGCTCGTCCTCGCCGATGCCTATGAACTGGGCGGATACAACCCCGTCGCCGGTTACGGCGCGGCGGGCGAGGCAAAGGTCTACGACGGATTGCTCCGGCTGACCGGCGGCACGGGCATGCCCGGCTTCACCCCGGCGCTGGCGACCGAACTGCCGAAGCCCGACGCCGACGCGACCGTGTGGACGGCACCGCTGCGCCCCGGGGTGCGGTTCAGCGACGGGTCGGCGTTCGATGCCGCCGATGTGGTGGCTACCTATCGGGCGATTCTGGATCCGGCGTCGGCCTCGGAGGTGCGGTCGTCGTTTTCGATGATCGAGCGCGTCGATGCTGTCGATCCGCTGTCGGTGCGGTTCACCTTGCGTCATCCCTATGCGGCGTTCCCGACCAAGCTGCTGATCGGGATCGTTCCGTCGGAGGCCGTCGCGACGCCAGGACCCGCGACCGAATCGCCGCTCAATACCGCCCCCATCGGCACCGGTCCCTATCGGCTCACCGCGCTGGAGCCGACCCGGGCGATATTCGAGGCGAACGAAAGCTATTGGGGTGGCGCACCTTCGGTGAAGCGCCTGACGGTCCTCTACGTGCCCGACGACAACACCCGCGCGCAACGAATGGCCAGCGGCGAACTCGACGGCACCTCGCTGCCACCCTTGCTGGCCGCCACCTTCGAGCAGCAAATGTCGGTGCAGGCCAACACTTCCGCCGACTGGCGCGGTGTCTCGATGCCCGAGGGCGATCCCGTCGCCGGGGACTCCGCCGTCCGGCTGGCACTGAACTACGCGGTGGACCGCCAGTCGATGATCGACAATATTCTCGGTGGCTACGGCCGCCCGGCCTACACGCCTTTCGCCGATGTCTACGGTGAATCCCACAATCCAGCAGTCTCTTTCGCCTTCGATCGGGCCCGCGCCGAACAGATCCTCGATGCCGCGGGATGGCGGGTCGGCGCGGAGGGTGTGCGCGCGAAAGATGGTGTGCGGGCACGATTCACCGTGATGTACAACTCGACCGACACGTTGCGCCGTGATCTCGCGATGGCTTTCGCCTCCGACGCTCGGCGGGTCGGTATCGAGGTCGATCTCGAAGCGCTCTCCTGGGATCGGATCGAGCCGCGCATCGCGCAGTCCGCGATCCTGCTCGGCGGCGGTAGCGAGCCCTACGATCCCGACACCCAGGCCTACAACACCCTGCACTCGCCGCTGCTGGACCCCAGCGCGGGCAGCCCGTACGACAATGCGAGCCGTCACGCGGATCCCGCGATCGACGCGCAACTCGAAACCGCGAGGCGCAGCACCGATCCCGCCGCACGCGCCGCCGCGTATCGGGAGGTGCAGAGCCGGTATGCCCAGGATCCGAGCCACGTGTTCCTGGTGCATCTCGATCACACCTATGTGGTGAAGGATTCGTCCTGGAAGATGTCGGGGCCGATTCTCGAGCCGCACGCGCACGGCGTCACCTGGGGACCGTGGTGGTCGCTGCAGACCTGGACCCGCTGATGGTGCGCAGCCGCTTTCGCGGCCGCGGCCTCCGGGCGATGGTCGGGTGGCGCCTGGTGACGTTGATCCCGGTGCTCGTCGCCGTGTCGGCCGCTCTGTTCGCCGCGGCGGCAGTGTCGCCGTTCGATCCGCTGGTCGGGTATCTCGGCGCTCGCTACGAGACCACGAGCGCGTCGGATCGGATCCTGCTCACGAATCAGCTCGGGCTCGACGCGTCGTGGTACCAGCTGTACGGACGCTGGATCGGTGACCTGTTCAGTGGCGATCTCGGTATTTCGCGCGGATTCGCGCAGCCGGTGAGTACTCTGCTCGCCCAACGGATTCCGTGGACGGTGCTGCTGGTCGTCGTCGCGATGAGCGTGGCGATCGCCGTCGCGCTCGGTGCGGGTGTCTGGGCGGGTATGCATCGTGGTGGGCTGATCGACCGGCTGGTCACCGCGTCGTGCGTGGTGATGCAGGGGCTGCCGCCGTTCGTGGTGTCGCTCGCCGCGATCGCCTTGTTCGCGGTCGGGCTCGGGTGGTTGCCGCCCGCGGGACTCACCGATGCCGGGGCCGCGGTCGGATTCGGCCAGGTGGTGCGACATCTCGTGTTGCCCACTGCCGCGCTGGCGGTTTCGCAGGTGCCGTGGTTACTGCTGGCCGTGCGGGAATCGGTGTCGGGCAACCGCGGTGAGGATTTCGTGGTCGGGGCGGCCACCCGCGGCATCGATACCGCGACGATCACCCGCAGACACATCCTGCCGTCGTCGCTGGCCCCGTTCGTGACGATCCTCGGCGCGCGACTGCCGGAGGTCGTGGTCGGGGCGGTGCTGGTAGAGGAGATCTTCTCGTGGCCGGGGATCGCGGGCGCGTTCGTCCAGTCGGCGAAGGATCTGGACATGGCGCTGCTGGCCGTTCTCACTGTCGGCACGACCTGCGCGGTGATGCTCGGGTCGCTGCTCGCCGATGTCGCGGTGGTGCTGCTCGATCCGCGGGTGCGCGCCGATGGGTGAGCGGTGGCGCGACCTCACGCACGGGGCTGCTGAGCGACGGTTGTACCTCGCGCTTTCGGTGCTGGTCGCGGTCGTGCTGTACGCGGTGATCGTGCCGTGGGTGGAAGGGGTCGATGATCGGCTGACCGATTTCGCGAGTGCGCGGCAGGCGCCGTCGGGGCAGTGGTGGTTCGGGACCGACTCGGCCGGCCGGTCGCTGTTCGTGCGGATCGCGGCGGCATTGCGGACCTCGCTGATCGTCGCCGCGTGTGCGGCGGCGGTGTCGACGGTGATCGGGGTGCTGGTCGGTGCGGTCTCCGCGCTGGCTGGTGGGTGGGTGGATCGCCTGGTCATGCGCTTCGCCGATACCGCGAACGCGCTGCCGCACCTGTTGCTCGGGATTGTGATCGTGGCGCTGTTCCGGGGGAACGCGGTGGCGGTGGTGTTGTCGATCGGGCTCACGCACTGGGTGCAGGTGGCGCGGATCGTGCGGGCGGAGAGCTTGAGTCTGCGCGAGCGCGAATATGTGTCCGCGGCGGTACTCGCCGGTGCGAATCGCACTCATCTGCTGATCAGGCATCTCCTGCCCGCTGTCGCTCCGCAGGCATTGATCGCGGTGGTTCTGCTTCTGCCCCATGCGATTTGGCACGAGTCGACGTTGTCGTTCCTCGGATTCGGGTTGCCGCCGCACGAACCGAGCCTTGGCACACTGCTGGAGGAAGCGCGCACTTCTCTACTGCTGGGTGGGTGGTGGACCCTGGTGTTCCCGGCGGGATTCCTGGTGCTGACGACAGTGGCGGTCGCTGTCGCCGGATCATCACTGCGCGGGCTACTGGCACCGCCGAAACCTTCGAGGATGCCGCGATGAAACGACACAGGTCCGCTTCCCCGCGTCAGGCAGCACGAAACTCACCATTGCCGGGATATGGCCCTCGCCGCCGGCGTCGGGCTGCTACGGCCGAGGAGTCCGTGTGACCCGCGCGGGGCATCAGGAGCCGGATACGCGCACCTGCCTGTCCATCGACGCGCTGACCGTGCGAATTCCGGTGAACCGTGGCGATGTGGTGCACGCGGTGACCGACTTGTCCCTCGGCATCGCGGCAGGTGCGATCACCGCGCTCGTCGGCGAATCCGGTTGCGGGAAATCGATTGTCGCGAGCGCGGTGATGGGCGTGCTGCCCCGCAAAGCCGTCACCACCGGGTCCGTTCGCCTACAACTCGGCGGTGCGGGCCGGGCTCACGCAACGGCCGAACCCGTCGACATCCTCGCCGACCACCCCGCGTATCGCGGCCGTCACATCGCCCTGGTCCCGCAGTCGCCGAGCACCTACTTCACCCCGGTGCGGACCGTCGGATCCCAACTCAGGGAAGCGATCACCGCACTCGGCACCGCACACACCCCCGCCGACCTCGTCGAACGCGCAGGCCTGTCCGTCGCCGCGCTCGACCTGTATCCGCACGAGCTCTCGGGCGGCATGGCCCAACGGGCAGCCGTGGCGGCGGCCCTGGCAGGCGACCCCGAGGTGATCATCGCCGACGAACCCACTTCCGGGCTCGATCGCGCACGCACCGACCAGATCGGAAAACTGTTGCGCGAGTGTGCCGATGGTGGTGCCGCGGTCCTACTGATCACGCACGATCTCGGGCATCTGATCCGCGCCGACATCGCCGACACTGTCGCGGTCATGTACGCCTCGCGCCTGATGGAAGTCGGCCCCGGCGCGCAGGTGCTCGACGATCCGTGGCACGACTACACGCGCGACCTGCTCGCCGCCCTGCCCGAACGCGGCCTGCACCCGCTCCCCCATCCCCCGCGCGCGCTGACGAACCTGTCCGAGATCTGCCCCTACGCGGGTGGCCCGACGCAGTTGATTCCGCAGCAGCAGCGCATGATTCGCCGGCCGAGGTCCTGATGCTGATCGCCGACTCCATCACCGCGGGCTACGGCTCGAAACCCGTGATCGGCGGGGTCGACCTGCGGATTGCCCCGGGAGAGATCGTCGGGGTCACCGGTGACTCGGGCTCAGGGAAGACCACGCTCGCACGGACGATGGCGGGACTGCTGACGCCCACCTCAGGAACGGTCACCGTCGACGGACAGCCACCACGGCGAGCCCGCGGCGCCATCGCCATGGTCTTCCAATCCCCCCGAGCCGCAGCCAATCCCCACTTCACCGTCGCCCAGATCATCGCCGAACCCGCCCGCATCCGCCGTACCCCGATCCCCGATCTCACGGCACTGGCCACCACCGTCGGCCTCACCCCCGACCTGCTCGACCGCCGCCCGCACGCACTCAGCGACGGCCAGCTCCAACGCGCCTGCCTGGCCCGCGCCCTCGCCCAGAACCCCCGCTACCTCATCCTCGACGAAGCCACCGCCATGCTCGACGCGGCCACCACCGCCACCATCATCCGCCTGGTCACCGCCCACGCCACCGACAACCTCGGCGTCCTCCTGATCAGCCACGACGAGCCCCTCCTCGACGCCGCCTGCACTCGCATCGCGACGATGCACGAGGGCACACTCACCCCGCGGCAAGCATCTCCGCAATAACCGCACGATTACCTCAGGCTGCACACAGGAACCGGTTTTAGCGTGGGCCCCTGTGACATTCACGCACGGGAATCCAGTCAGCCTCAGCGGTTGGGCACGCACCGCACCGAGCGTCGCCGAAGTGCTGCGCACGCCCGACATCGCGGTGATCGCCGAACGGGTGCGGACCGCGGGACCGCGCGGGGTGATCGCGCGCGGGCTCGGGCGTAGTTACGGCGATCCGGCGCAGAACGCGGGCGGGCTGGTCGTCGACATGACCGCGCTGGACCGCATCCACAGTATCGATCCCGACAGCGGGATCGTCGAGGTCGACGCGGGTGTCAGCCTGGACACACTCATGCGGGCCGTCCTGCCGTTCGGGCTGTGGATTCCGGTGCTGCCGGGAACCAGGCAGGTGACGGTCGGTGGGGCGATCGGCGCGGATATCCATGGGAAGAACCATCATTCGCAGGGCAGCTTCGGCAATC
This sequence comes from Nocardia sp. NPDC058519, assembly GCF_042719755.1. NCBI lineage: Bacteria > Bacillati > Actinomycetota > Actinomycetes > Mycobacteriales > Nocardiaceae > Nocardia > Nocardia sp. NPDC058519. The sequence continues at coordinate 27,758 of NZ_JBHXNK010000014.1, forward strand.
ATGTGGTGTCGATGGACCTGCTCACCGCCGACGGATCGGTGCGCACCTCGACCCCGGAAGGGCCCGACCCGGAACTGTTCTGGGCAACGGTGGGCGGGATGGGCCTCACCGGCATCATCGTGAGCGCGCGAGTCCGGTTGAAGCACACCGAGACCGCGTATTTCATCGTCGACAACGATCGCACGCGCGATCTCGACGAGACGATGCAATTGCTGACCGGTGGTTCCGATGACGGGTACGACTACTCGATGGCGGTGCCGGACACCATTTCGACCGGGGCGAAACTCGGGCGGGCCGGATTCAGCCGGGGGTCGCTGGCCACTGTCGATCAGCTTCCGTTGAGGTTGCGCAGCAAACCCTTGACTTTCGATGCGCCGCAATTGTTCACGGTGCCCGATATCTTTCCGAACGGGATGGTCAATTCGGTGACCACGCGCATTGCCGCCGAGGCCGCTCATCGCCTGTTTCCCCGGCGGGCGCGTGGGCGGATCCAGAATCTGACGCAGTTCTATCACCCGCTCGATCTGCTCGGTGAATGGAATCGCGCCTATGGCAAGCGGGGGTTCCTGCAGTATCAGTTCTCGATGCCGTTCGGGGCCGAGCAGCAGCTGGCCGACACGGTGCGGGCTATCGCCGAGTCGGGGCACCACTCGTTCCTCAATGTGTTCAAGCGGATGGGAGCGAGCAACCCGGCGCCGCTGTCGTGGCCACATCCCGGATACATGCTGAGCTTGGATTTCGCGCTGACCAGCGGGCTCGACCGGTTCTGTGTCGACCTCGACGAACGGGTGCGGGCGGCGGGCGGGCGGCTGTATCTCGCGAAGGAATCGCGGACCACGCCCGAGATGATCGCGACGATGTACCCGCGGCTCGATGAATGGCGGCGGGTCCGGGATCGAATCGACCCGGAGCGGGTGTTCGCCTCCGACCTCTCACGGCGATTGCGGCTGATCACCGGACTGCGACATTGATGTGCTTCAGATCACGAAGGGTTAATTGCGAGCGAAAGTTCTTAACCGCTAATCGAATTCGTCGGGAATGACGCACGTCACTGTCCGTTTTGAACTCTCAGGACTTTCTAAGTTACATTTCAGCAACAAACAGTTGGACACTTGATCATGGGTGCTCGATCGAGGGCCTGCGCTCCCCCGGGAGCATCGCCATTGAGGGAAAGACTGCATTCATGAACATCAGCAAGGTTGCCGCAACCTCCGCACTTGTCATTGCCGCGCTCGGCGTCGCCACCGGCACGTCGCACGCCGCCCCGGCGCCTGCTCCCGCGCCCGTCGCGGCCTTTCTCGACGGCGTGAACCAGGGCGTGAACCAGGTGCTGCCCGGCATCAACTGGAAGACCGGCATCGAGGGCGACGCGGTCGTCGTCGAGACCGACGCGGGCTCGCTCACCACCGAGAACAACCAGTTCCAGGTGCGCGACAACCAGGGCAATATCGTCGCCGCCCTGCCGCTCGCCTACACGCTCGACGACCTCGAGTACCCGATCGACGCCGTCGTCGACGGCACCCGCGCCACCCTGACCCCGCGCACCGACGCGGCCTCGGCCCGCCCGTCCACGCTGCTGAAGGACGTCGTTCGACAGGACGCCTTCGATGACGCCGTCGGCGCCGCTGCCACCCAGTTCGGCATCATCACCGCCATCGGCACGCTCGTCGGCACCCTCACCGGCGGCCTCGCGGGCTGCGCCATCGGCGGCGTCGGCGGACTGGTCCTCGGTGTCCCGGTGCTCGCCCTCGGTGGCGCCACCGGCGTCGCAGGCTGCCTCGCCGGTGCCGCCGTCGGCATCCCGCTCGGCGCGGCCGCGGGCCTGGTGCTGACCGGCGTCCCCGCCGCGATCGCCATCGGCATCGGCTTCCACAACCGGATCAACGCGCCGGAAAACCAGTAGTAGCCGTCGCGAAGGCCCCGTCCACCCGGACGGGGCCTTCGTGGGAGTTCACAGTGCGAGACGGATAAGCAGCTTCTCGTAGGTGGGGATGAAAACCTTTCTGCGGTAACGACGTTCGACGATCTCCCACGGGCGGCCATCGGCTGTCAGCGCTTCGAGTAGCGCGGTGAGTTCGGAGTGGACGAGTTGGGCGCCGAGGCAGAGGTGGCGGCCGCCGCCGAACCAGAGCTGGCGCGTTTCGGGGTTGTAGTCGCGGTCGACGCGGAACTCACCCGCGGCATTGTTGATGGTCCAGGTGAGGATCTTGACGTGTTCGCCCACGCGGAGGTCGCGGTCGGCGATGCGGACGTCCGCCGTGACCGAGCGGCCGACGAGGTAGGCGGGGCTGGTGACGCGCAGGGTCTCGCGGACCGCGTCGGGGAGCCGGTCGGGCGCGGCGAGCAGGGCGCGATGCTCGCCGGTGTCGTGCATGATCGCGACCATTCTGGTCATGGCGCTGGCGAGAGTGTCGGTGCCCGCCACGGCCATCAGGATCGCCAAGCCGCCCGCGTGCTCCACAGCCAATCCCAGTTCACGGCAGCGGCCGAGGGTGGTGTCGGGCTCGGCGCGGGCGTACGCATCGGGCACATTCACCGCGAGCTGGGTGGCCAGCTCACGTGCGCGCGCCAGGGCGACGGGGTCGAGCGTCGTCGAGGCCATGGTGCCGAAACCCAGGTTGACCAGCTCTTCGACATGATGGAACAGCCGCAGGAACAGGGCGTCGTGGTCGGTGGAGTCGGTGTAGTCGCCGCCGATGGCCGCGGCGATGTCTTCGGGGCGCATGCCGACCAGGTCGGAGACGCTGCGGCCGACCAGGATCTGCGCGCGGGCGGCGATGTCGACGGTCTCCCCCGCGGCGAGCCGCTCGCGCAGGTCACGTAGCTCGGGGCCGATCACGCGCTCGACCAGGGCGTCGGTGTGGGTGAGGGTGAACAGGTCGCGCACCTTGGTCCGCAGATCGGTATGGCCAGGCCCTTCGAACAGATCCTCGACCCAGTCGCCGATGACCTGCGCCCACCAGTGCCCGGCCGCACCCTCGGACACGATGCTGAAATGCGTGCTGTCGTTGTAGATCTGGCGGGCCACCAGCGGATCGGCCACGAACCAGCCGAGTTTGCGAACCTTGCGGATCGGCCGCGCGAACCTGCCCAGCAGCAATAATCCAGGCAACCAGGGTTGACCTGCGGCGAGTAGGGTTAGTTCATGGCGTCGGGCAGAGCTCCACACCCCGGCACAATCTAATCGACCAGGCCCGATTAGTGAAGATCTGTGGCTAGGATCGGCGAGATGCGCTGGTGGTGATCTGTGCATCACGCGATATCTGGAAGTGAACAAGCATGGTGAGATCGACAATCGAAGCCGTCGGCGCGTATCTGCCGGCCAGGGAAGTGACCACGGCGGAGTTGCTGGCGCAGCTGGCTGTCGACGCGCCGCTGGATCTGGAGAAGGTCAGCGGGGTCAGGGCGCGCAGGGTGCGCGGCGAATCCGAGGACTCGTTCACCATCGCCCTCGCCGCTGCCCGTAGCGCACTGGACAATTCGCGCTACGACGCCGCCGATCTGGATGTGATCATCTCCTGCTCGATCACCCGGACCCGCGGCGAGGACTTCTGCCTCGAGCCGTCGTTCGCCCTGATGCTGCGCACCGTGCTCGGGGCGAGCCGGGCGATCCACTTCGACGTGTCCAATGCGTGCGCCGGGATGATGACCGGAGTTCTGCTGCTGGACAGGATGATTCGATCCGGCGCGGTGCGTCGCGGCATGGTGGTGTCGGGGGAATGCATCACGCCGATCGCCGATACCGCGGTGCGGGAGATCTCGCAGAAGTACGACCCGCAGTTCGCCTCCCTCACCGTCGGTGATGCCGGAGCGGCCGTGGTGCTCGACGGTACCGACGGGCCAGGGCTCGACTACGTGGAGCTCAACACCAGCGCCGCTTTCGCGAAGCTGTGCCTCGGGATGCCCAGCGACCAGGGACCGGGCGTCGTGCTCTACACCGACAATCGCGCGATGCACAACGAGTCCAGGTACCTGCTGTGGACCTCGCGGCAGCTGGAGTTCCTCGCCGCCCGCGGTTCCAGCTTCGCCGAGGAGAGTTACGACTACCTGATCCATCACCAATTCAGCGGCCCTGCCGTGGAATTGATCAACAAGATCGCCGAGCGCGAATTCGACGCGGCGATGCCGCCGGGGCTCGCGGTGCTGGACAGATACGGCAACACCGCGTCGACCTCACATTTCGTGGTGTTGCACGACGCGTTGCGGCAGGGACTGATCGCGCCGGGGTCGAGAGTATTGCTGGTACCGGCGGCTTCCGGGGTGGTCGCCGGATTCTTGTCGGTGACAATCGGCGATCTGCGGGTATAGGACAGTATGGGAATCATCATTTCTTCAGCCACGACGCGCAGCGGCGGCGTCAGTTCGGTGGGTCAGGCGGCCGAGGCCGCCCGCGCGGCGTTGACGGGGGCTGGTTGTCAGCCCGAGCAGGTCGACGCGCTGATCAACGTGGGGGTTTATCGCGATGCGAACCTCGTGGAACCGGCGGTCGCGGCGCTGATCCAGCAGGCCGCGGGAATCGGGTTGGACTATCGGCGCGGCGACGTGCCGTGTCTGTCGTTCGATCTGATGAACGGTGCCTGCGGGGTGGTGAACGCGGTGGGAGTGGCCGCCTCGCTGCTCGCCGATCTGCCTTCCGGGCATGTGGTTGTGGTTTCGGGGGATGCGCATCCGTCGGGGCTGGCCGACGCGGAGTTCGCGTTCGAGCCTGTCGGAGCGGCTTTCGTCCTCGAGAATTCCGCTGAGGCCGCGGGTTTCGGCGGCGTCCATGTAAGCGCTGGTGACGTGCTGCCCGATCCACAGGGGTATGTGAAGTTGTCCGCGATGGGAGCCGAAGGTCGCTCGTCGCTGACAGTGGAATTGCTCACCGGGACAGCGGAACTCGTCGAACACGCCACGATCGCCGCGCGCGAAGCGCTGGCGGCCGACGGTATCGACGCCGCGCAGGTGGTGCTGCTGTGCGGCAAACCGACGGCGGATTTCGCCGGGGAACTGGCTGCCCAGCTCGGCGTGGGTGCGGTGGTGACCGACGACTTCACCGCGGACGCGCACACTTCCGCGCTGACCGCCGCGTTCGTGGCCGCACGTGATACGGGACTGGCCGATCGGCCGTTGTTGTTCGTAGCCGCTGACGGTGGACCCACCGCGGCGGCGGTGACCTATCGAGGGGTTGGTGTGCGGTGACGCGCTCTCTGCATGTTGTTCCGGATCCGGTGAATACGCCGAAACCTGGCCGCCATCGCGCGTCCGCCGCCGATACCACGGCGGGGGTGCCGAGCCGGGGAACGGTGCTGGCCTTGCGGTCGATTCCGGTGGTCGGCTGGGTATTTCTGATCGTCGGTGTGGTGCGGCCGTTCCGGGCCAGGTGGTTGCGGGTGGCCTTCTGGATCGATGTGGTGCTGAGCGTCGGGGTGCATGCCGCGCAGATCCCGGCGGCGCGGAAAGTGGCCGCTGAACGGGGCATCTCGGGACGTCGCGCCGCCGTGATGACAATGCTGCTCGGGGCGACCTGGTGGAAGACGCTGGGCGAGGCGCAACGGTGATCGAGGCGGCTTCGCCCGGCCGCGGCAAGCGCCATTCGCCGAGGGGATAGCGTGGCGCGATGACTGTGCTGGTAACCGGCGCGAGCGGGTTCGTCGGTGGGGCGATCGTGCGCGGGCTGGTGGAGCGTGGGGTGCCGGTTCGGGCGATGGTCCGGGATCCGGCGTCGGCGCCTGCGGGTGTCGAGGTGGCGGTTGCCGATCTCGCGGACGCGGGTGCGCTGGCGGCGGCGGTGGCCGGGGTGCGCGCCGTTGTGCACGCGGCGGCCCTGCTCGGCGAATTCGGCAGGCCCGCCGAATTCTTCGCGGTGAATGTGGCGGGGACCGATCGACTGGTGCAGGAAGCCGCGGCGGCCGGGGTGCGACGGTTCGTGTTCATCGGGAGCCCGAGTGTGTTGATGGCGCCCGATGGCGGGGATCAGGTGGGGATCGATGAGACCGTGCCCTACCCCGCGCGATTTATGAACAGTTATTGCGAAACCAAGGCTGTTGCAGAGCAATTGGTGTTGTCGTCCGATACCCCGGGGTTCACGACATGTTCGTTGCGGCCGCGGGCGGTGTGGGGGCCGGGGGATCGGCGTGGGCCGATCGTCCAGCTGCTGGCGAAGTTGCGGGAGGGGCGGTTGCCCGACCTTTCCGGCGGGCGCGATGTTCAGGCTTCGCTGTGCTACATCGACCATCTCGTCGACGCTGTCTCTCGCGCGTTGGAGGCCGAGAAGGTCGGTGGTCGTGCGTATTTCGTAGCCGATGCGGAGCCGATTTCGGTGTGGCCGACGTTGGACGCCGTAGCGGCACGGTTCTCGCTGGCCGGGCCGAGCGTCACGGTGCCCGCGCCTGTGGTGGGCGCGGCATTGGCGGCGATCGAAACACTGTGGCGGATACCGGCGGTCGCGCAGCGGTGGACTCCCCCGCTGTCGCGGTACGCGGTCGCGCTCGTCACCCGGTCGGCGACCTACGACATCTCGCGAGCGTCGCGTGAACTCGGCTTTCGGCCCACGGTGCCGTTCGCGACCGGTTTGGACAACTTCCACCGCTGGGTCGACCAGGTCGGCGGGCTCGATCAGCTGCTGGAGGACGCGTGAGTGATCTGTGGGTGGTGATTCCAGCCTTCAACGAGGAACTCGGCATCGGCAAGACGCTGGATGCCATCGCAGCGCAACAGGACACAGATTTCACGGTGGTCGTGGTCGACAACAACTCGACCGACCGCACCGTCGAGGTGGTCCGCGCATTCGCTTCGCGACATCCGGTGCCGCGCATCGTGATAATCGACGACCACCAGAAGGGCACCGGCGCTGCCGCCGATACCGGTATGCGGCACGCGATTTCACAAGGTGGCACCTACCTCGCACGCACCGACGCCGATTGCCTGCCCGCCCCTGACTGGACGCGGCGGATCAAGGCCGGGTTCGATTCCGGGCTGCGATTGGTCAGCGGTCAGCTGATTCCGCGCACCGACGAAGGTGTTTCGTGGATCGACCGCACGATCATTCGGGTGGCCTTGGAAGTGGCGTCGGCGTTCGGCAAGGTGCGCTCGGGAAATCGGGATCCGAAGTACCTCGGGCCGTATGTCATGACGCCGGGGTGCAATATGGCGATCACCGCCGAATTATATGTTGCGGCAGGAGGATTCCCGCGGACCGCGATCGAGGACCTGCACGAGGATCGAGCACTGGTCAATGCGGTGCGCACGATCACCACCGACTATGGTTTGCGCCGGGACGTGCGGGTGTACGGCTCGAATCGGCGGGTGCGTGCCTGGGGTATTCGCAAGACCCTGGCCTGGTACGCCGATCATCGGTACCGGCCCGAGGTGGTCGACATTCGGTGAACGCGCCTGCCGCTGTCGACTATCGAGGGGAGCACCGGTGACCGACTTTCTCGAAAGGCTTGCCGCGCAGGCCGAACGGATTCCGGACGCGTCATCGCTCGGCACGGTCGGCAAGCGCGCGCTCACCTATCGGGAACTGGTCGATACCGTCGGCAGGGTGGCGCACAATCTCGGCGAGGCGGGGTTCGCGCCCGGTGACCGGATGCTGTTCTCGATCCGGCCGAGTGTGTCGTCGGTGCTGTTGATCTTCGGGGTGATCGCCGCAGGCGGAACGATCGTGTTCGTCGACCCAGGTGTGGGCCCGGAGCTTTTCGCCAAGCGGGTCGGCGTGGTCGAACCTGCTTGGGCGGCAACGGAATCGCTGCTGTACGCCGTGAGCGGGCCGCTCGCCGGGTTCGGGCGCAAGAAGGGGCTGGAACTGCCGCGGTTCGGCGCGCTCGATGTTCGGCATATCCACAGTGGTGTGTGGGTGCCCGGCACACCGTTCGGGTCGATTCCGCTGCGGCGGTTCACCGGCGATGCGCGCGAGACCACCCTGCCTGCCGCGGACCCCGCCGCGGCGGCATTGATCGTCTTCACCTCCGGAACCACCGATGAGCCGAAAGCCGTTGTGCACACCCGTGCTTCGCTGAGCGCGGGGCTCGCCGCGATGGGCGGAAAGACCGGTCTCGCGCCCGGCGCCTTCCTGCACACCGAGCAGCTCATGATGGGGTTGCCCGCGTTGATGGCGGGGGCACGGTGGGCGATGCCGCGATATCCGCGATTCGGTACGCATATCGACCCGGTCCGATTCACCCGGAATCTGCGGAGCGCGACCCACGCGTTCTATACCCCGGCCGATCTGGCCGTCGCGCTCGACGCGGTCGAAGCCGGTGACCTCGCGGCGCCACCGCACCTACGTCAGGTGGCGCTCGGCGGAGCACCGGTCACCTCCGCACTCCTTCGCCGGGCGCGCAAGTCGCTGCCCGACACCGAGTTTCTCGCGATCTATGGAATGACCGAGATCCTGCCGGTGGCGGTCGCGACCGGCACCGCCAAGCTCGCACACGACGGGGATCTGCTCGGGGCACCGGTACGGGGCGTGACGGCGCGGATCGCCGACGACGGCGAACTCGTGTTGTCCGGCCCGAATCTGTGTCGCGGATATCTCGGCGCCGAGCCAATGACCGAGATCGCGACCGGCGACCTCGCGCGCTGGGACGGCAAGGAACTGGTCCTCACCGGACGCAAGAAGGACATGATGATCCGGGGCAAGACCAACATCTACCCGGGGTTGTACGAACCGCTGATCACCGCGATCGGCGGGGTGCGGGAGGCGATCATGGTCGGCCTACCGGATGAGATCGGCGATGAGCGAATCGTGCTCGCCGTCGTCGCCGAACCGGAGTTTGGCGACATCGTGGCGCTACTTCGCGAACGACTGCCGCAGGTCATCGACACCACAGCCGTCCCCGATGACATCGTGGTGGTGGATCGAATTCCGGCCAGCGGACGGACGAACAAACCGGACCGGGCGGCACTACGGGAGATGGTGCGCGGGCTGCTCAGCGAGTGACCGAGCGGATCGTGCGGTCGGCCATGGCTTCGATGGTTGTGCGCGGGAGCATGGTGTCGACGTAGCAGAAGGTGATCGACATCGTGGTGCCGAGGGTGGCGACCGCCACGGTGAGAGCGCTGGCGCAGGAGTTCGTTCCGGCGACCGTGAGAGCGGTGATGTGCAGGGGCTCAGGGGTTTCGGGTGGCGTCAGTTTTCCGAGGTTACTGAGGGTGACGTTCCAGGGAGCCCGGCGGTCGATGAGTTCGATGGTGCGCCTGCCGGATTCGAGTGATCGGGGGCAGCCGTAGCGGATGGCGGCCAGGGCGGTGAGGTCGTTGTTCTTCGCTAGCCGTTGGGCCAGTTGAGTTTTCGCTGCGCGGGCCGCTTCCCAGAGGGAGTGGGCCGGGCCGTAGGGCACGAAAGTGGGGACTACCGCGGTGAACATGCCGGGCTCGTCGTCGGCCGGGGGTGGGTTCAGGCGGGTGCGGACGTCAACCGGGATGCCGATGCCCGCGACGCCGGAAGGGCGGGGAGCGAGTTCGCCGAGGGCGGTGGCCAGGGCAGCGGTCAAGGCGGCGTTGATGGTGACGTCGTGCTGGTGACAGCGGGTGCGAAGGTCGGTCAGCGCAGCGCCCTCGATGGTGCGGATCACGGTGCGGGTGCGGCGGATCGGGAGCGGTGGCGGGGTGCCGGGGAGGCTGGTCGGGCGGCGGGCCATGGCGGTGAGCTGGCCGGTGATGTTGGTGCGTAGGCAGCGTAAAAGGCGAGTCTGCGCGGGTGGGATGAGGTCGTCGGGGGCCGGTATCGGTGGGCGCGAGGCGGTGCGGAGGGGAGATCCGAAGGCGTAAGCGAGGATTCGCCAACCCAATGACGTCATCGACCGGCCATCGACCAGAACGTGGGACATCACCAGGATCAGGTCGTGGTATTCCTCGGAAGTGCCTGGGCGCCAAGCCAAATCGATGAGCCGTCCCGGTGCGGTTGCCAGGTCGATGGGCTCGGCCAGCTGTTCGTCGAAGACCGTGCGCCACTCGTCGGGGTCTTCGGCCATGCGGTGCAGGACCGGTAGGTGCGGGTCGGCGGACGGGGCGAAACGCGGGCCGTCGACAACCGTTGTCCGCAGCAGCGGAAACTCCGCGACCAGCGCGTCGGTGGCCTCTTCGAGACGATAGGCGCCGATCGGGCCGCGCACCCGCAATCGGACGACGCAATTCGCCGGCGACAACTGATCGACGAGCCAGAACCACCGCTCCGATGCCGACAGCGGCCGCATCACCTCACCCAACGCGGCCTCCCCTGTATCGGCAACTGTGTCACGCGAGCGTATCCAACCGGCGCCCGCTCGATACTCAGCTCTTTCACATGGTCTTACTACATGCGTATTATGGACTTATGGGTTTCGAGTGGCCTGATTGGGCGATCGCTCACCTGATCGGCATCGAACCCAGCGAGGTTCGGCAGGTCCTCGCAGCGTCACGACGGTGGCCACGCCCGGCCTTCGACGGCCAGGTGACCGTTTTGACGGTGTGGGGGCGCACCACAGCCGGCCGTCCGCTGATCGTGGTGATGCGACAGCGGGAGGACTGGACGTGGGTGATCATCGGCGCACGCACGATGCGCGCCGAGGAACTGGCGCAATTCGAGCAGTGGGAAAGTGAGATCCGATCATGAGCGAGCCAGGACTTCCGTCCAGCAAAGAAGAACTCGCCGACTTCATGGATCGGCTGAGTTTCTCCGACGAGCCCACCGACGCCCCACCACGCCTTCCCGTCAACGAAGACATCATGGTGACCACGTCGATCCGCCTCCCCCTCGGCCTGCACAGCCGCCTGAAATCCCTCGCCGACGAACGCCGCGTAGGCGTGTCGACCCTGCTCCGGGAATGGGCCGAAGCGGCCGTCGCCGAAATAGAAGACGAAGACCAGATGATCTCCCTCGCCGAAGCCAAACGAGCCCTCTCCCGAGTCCACCCGATCCACCGCGCCAGCTGAAGAGCGACCCGCAATTCAGGCCGGGTAGTAATCTATCGCGGCGAAGCACCCGCCGGGGCTGTCAGAACGCGCACTGTGCAGTTGATCCCCGGCGCGTTCGCCAATCGCGCATCGGTGGTGAGCAGGTCGCAACCGTAGGCCTCGGCCGCGGCGACGTAGGCGGCGTCGTAGGCGGTCAGATTGTCGTGCAGTTCCCAGATCCTGGGGACGAGAACACGGGTAACGGGAACTTCGGGGTCGAGTTTCTCCAGGGCGGTTACCGCTCGGGCCGCTTGCTCGGTGCTGATGGTGCCCGCACGGGTGAAGCGGCGAATCACCGATAGGACTTCGACGGTCCAATGCTGGGGGGCGATCCAGCGATTGTCGGCTTCCAAGGCGGCGCGACAGGTATCACCGAGGGGTGCTGGATTCAGGAGAGTATGGGCGAAGACCGAGGCATCGACCACGATCACTCGCGGATCTCCGGACCATCCAGCACCGAATCACGCTCCGCGCGTTCAGCATCCAGGGCAACCACGACTTCCTGGGCGGTGAAGGCAACATCCCACGTCGCGGGACTGAACTGTTTGAGTACCGCGATGTTGTCCTGACGGCGAGCTTCATCGCGGACCAGGTCGAAGAGGAAAGCCTGCAGCGACTGCCCTCGTCGCTGCGCCAGCGCAACCAACTGATCACGCAGAGGCTCTGGAACGTCACGGATCTGGAGGGCAACCATGCATGCAATTATACATGCATGACTGACAGGCGGGAAGACGACCGAGGCCCCCGCACAAAGCGGAGGCCTCGGTCGTGCTGATCAGCTAGCTCTGCCTCAGCGGCGGCGCTTGCCCTTCGAATCGGTGCGGGCCGCTTCGCGCCGCTCGCGGCGGGTGCCGGACTGCTGGCCGCCGCCGTATTCCTGGGCGTCGGAATGGGATTCGGCGTGGCCGTCTTCGGCGGGGCCCGAGTAGTTCATCGCTCGGGGGGTTTGGTCGCCGATTCCCTTGGCGCGCAAGGCCGGTGGGGCCTGGGTTTCGGTGGGGGTGTCCTGGGGGCGGGCGCCGACGGGGGAACGCAGGCCCTTGTCGATCGAGACGCCTTCGGGCTGGGGCTGCTGGACCTCGACCTGGAGGTTGAAGAGGAAGCCGACCGACTCCTCTTTCAGGCCTTCCAGCATGGCGGCGAACATGTCGAAGCCTTCGCGCTGGTACTCGACCAGCGGGTCGCGCTGGGCCATGGCACGCAGGCCGATGCCCTCCTTGAGGTAGTCCATCTCGTAGAGGTGTTCGCGCCACTTGCGATCGAGGACCGAGAGCAGGACCTGGCGTTCCAGGTTGCGCATGGCGCCTTCGCCCGCGAGGCCGTCGATCTCCTGTTCGCGCTTCTCGTAGGCGTTGTGCGCGTCTTCGAGGAGGGTCTCGCGGAGTTCGTCGCGGGTGAGTTCGCCCGCGTCGCCGGTGGCGGTCTCGCCGGTGAGTTCCTTGTGGTCAAGGGTCACCGGGTAGAGGGTCTTGAGAGCGGTCCAGAGCTTGTCCAGATCCCAGTCCTCGACGTAGCCCTCGACGGTGGCGCCGTCGACGTAGGCGGTGGTCACGTCGGTGATCATGTTCTGAACCTGACCCTCCATGTCCTCGCCACGCAGGATCTGGTTGCGCTCGCCGTAGATGACGGTGCGCTGCTGGTTCATGACCTCGTCGTACTTCAGAACGTTCTTGCGGATCTCGAAGTTCTGCTGCTCGACCTGGGTCTGTGCGCTCTTGATGGCCTTGGAGACCATCTTGGCCTCGATCGGGACATCGTCGGGCAGGTTCAGGCGCGTCATGATCGCCTCGAGCGCGGCACCGTTGAAGCGGCGCATCAGCTCGTCGCCCAGCGACAGGTAGAAGCGGGATTCGCCCGGATCGCCCTGACGGCCGGACCGACCACGCAGCTGGTTGTCGATACGACGCGACTCGTGGCGCTCGGTGCCGAGCACGTAGAGACCGCCGGCCTCACGAACCGTTTCGGCGTCGTCCTCGGTCTGCTTCTTGACCTGCTCGAGCGCGGAGTGCCAGGCGGCCTCGTACTCGTCAGGGGTGTTCACCGGGTCGAGGCCCTGCTTGCGCAGCAGGATGTCGGCGATGATGTCGGCGTTGCCACCGAGCACGATGTCGGTACCACGACCGGCCATATTGGTGGCCACCGTGACCGCGCCGGGGCGGCCGGCCTCGGCGATGATCTGGGCTTCCTGCTCGTGGAACTTCGCGTTCAGCACCGAGTGGGCAACACCGCGTTTGGTGAACTGCTTGGACAGGTACTCCGAGCGCTCCACGCTGGTGGTACCGATCAGGACCGGCTGGCCCTTCTCGTGCCGCTCGGTGACGTCGTCGACGACCGCGGCGAACTTGGCCTCTTCCGACTTGTAGATCAGGTCGGCCTGGTCCTTGCGGACCATCGGCTTGTTCGTCGGGATCGGGACCACGCCGAGGTTGTAGATCGAGTGCAGCTCGGCGGCCTCGGTCTCGGCGGTACCGGTCATGCCGGACAGCCTGCTGTAGAGGCGGAAGTAGTTCTGCAGGGTGATCGTGGCCAGGGTCTGGTTCTCCGGCTGGATCTCGACCTTCTCCTTGGCCTCGATCGCCTGGTGCATGCCCTCGTTGTAGCGGCGGCCGACCAGGATGCGGCCGGTGAACTCGTCGACGATGATCACTTCGCCGTCGCGGACGATGTAGTCCTTGTCGCGCTGGTAGAGCTCCTTGGCCTTGATGGCGTTGTTCAGGTAGCTCACCAGGGGCGAGTTCGCGGCCTCGTAGAGGTTGTCGATGCCGAGCTGATCCTCGACGAACTCCACACCCGCCTCGTGCACACCGATGGTGCGCTTCTTGATGTCGGTCTCGTAGTGGACATCCTTCTTCAGCAGCGGCGCGATGCGCGCGAACTCGGCGTACCACTTCGACGAGGCGTCGGCCGGGCCCGAGATGATCAGCGGGGTGCGGGCCTCGTCGATGAGGATCGAGTCGACCTCGTCGACCACGGCGAAGTTGTGACCACGCTGGACGAGATCGTCCAGGGAGTGAGTCATGTTGTCGCGCAGGTAGTCGAAGCCGAACTCGTTGTTCGTGCCGTAGGTGATGTCGGCGGCGTAGGCCACCCGACGCTCGGCGGGGGTCATCCCGCCCAGGATCACGCCGACCTCGAAACCGAGGAAACGGTGCACACGGCCCATCCACTCGGCGTCGCGCTTGGCCAGGTAGTCGTTGACCGTGACCACGTGCACGCCGTCGCCGGAGATGGCGTTGAGGTACGCGGGGAGCACACAGGTCAGGGTCTTGCCCTCACCGGTCTTCATCTCCGAGATATTGCCCAGGTGCAGCGAGGCGCCACCCATGATCTGAACCTTGTAGTGCTTCTGGTTCAGCACCCGCCACGACGCCTCACGCGCCACGGCGAAGGCCTCGAGCAGCAGGTCGTCGAGGGTTTCCCCGTCGGCGTAGCGCTGGCGGAACTCGTCGGTCTTGGCGCGCAGCTCGTCGTCGGTCAACGCCTCGATCTCGTCGCCGTACGCGATGACCTCATCGGCGAGGTTCGAGAGCCGCTTGACCATGCGACCTTCACCAATCCGTAGCAACCTCGTCAGTGTCAGCGCAGGCACGGGTCTCGTCAGTCCTCTGGTCGGAGTTGTGTTCAACGGCGATGGTAGTCCGCAGACCACCGTACCCGGCGGCGCGGACCCGTGCCCGATGTACCGGTGCAGTCATTACCCCAGGTCACGACGCCCGGCGAGCCTCGTTGCCCGGCACTGCGATTCACCTGCCGTGACGTAGGATGTAGCGCGTGCCCGATCAGCGCCATGGGCGCGCGAAGCGTGCTACGGCACCGGAAGGAGCTTCGGAGCGCGTGATCACGAGATTGACGCCGCAGGACGCGTCGTTCTATCGGCTCGAGTCGAGCAGCAACCCGATCCACATCGGCTCTCTCGCGATCCTGAACAACTCCTCCCCCGACGCCGAGGGCCAGGTACTCGACTACGAACGCCTCGTCGACCTGGTGGAATCCCGGCTACCGCTGGTGCCGCGCTACCGCCGCAAGGTGCGCGAGATCCCACTCGCCATGGGCAGGCCGGTCTGGGTCGAGGACAGTCGCTTCGACATCAGCTATCACATCCGCCGCTCCGCGCTGCCCGGTCCTGGCAGCGACTGCCAGCTCTACGACCTCGTCGCCCGGCTCGCGTCGCGACCCCTGGATCAGGGGCGGCCGCTGTGGGAGATGTATCTGATCGAAGGGCTCGCCGACGGGCGCGCCGCGGTGTTCACCAAGTCGCACTCGGCGCTCGTCGACGGTGATACCGCCCTCGAGATCGGTCACGTGATCCTCGACAACTCCCCGCTGCCGCGCGAACTGGCCGACGACTCGTGGCGGGCACCGCGCGAACCCACCGATGTGGAACTACTGGCCGGGGCGCTGTCGCAGCTGGCCGCGCAGCCGCGCGAGGCCTACGGCGTGATGCGCGACGCGGGATCGAACGCGTTCGGGGTGGTGCGCGGCACCCGGATGGCGGTGAAGGCCGCGGCCAACGTGGTGCGCGCGGCGACCTCTAGCGCGGCGCCGGACAGCCCGCTCAACGCCCGTACCTCGCGCAGCCGCCGCTTCGACGTGGTGCGCACCGATCTCGACGACTACCGCACGATCCGCAGGCATTTCGACTGCTCGATCAACGACGCGGTGCTCGCGGTGGTCACCGGGGCGCTGCGCAACTGGCTGCTCTCCCGCAACGAGGCGCTGGTCGAGTCGACCAATCTGCGCGCGGTGGTGCCGATGTCGGTCTACGTCGACGGCGACAACCAGCTGACCCCGGCCAGCGAGGTGTCCTCGTTCCTCATCGATCTGCCCGTGGGCGAACCGAATCCGACGATGCGCCTTTCGCACATCTCGCACGCCACCGAGGCCGCGGGCAGGCAGCGCCGCGGGGTGCGGGCCCGCACGCTCGTGCACCTGGCCGGATTCGCGCCCGCGAGCCTGCACGCGATGAGTGTGCGGGCGGCGAGTACCTTCGCCGACAACAGTTTCAATCTGGTGATCACCAACGCGCCGGGACCACAGACCGCGATGTACATCGGCGGGGCACGCATGCTGGAGATGTATCCGGTATCGCCGCTGCTGCGCAATCAGACATTGAGTTTCGGGCTCACCTCGTACGACGGACAGGTCTTCTACGGACTCAACGCCGACCGCGACGCCATGGCCGACATCGATGTTCTCGCGGCGTCGGTGCACGAATCGATGGAGGAGTTGCTCGGTGCCTGTCTCTGAGAACGACACGATGCGCGTCTACATCCCGGCGACGATCCCGCTGCTGCGCCTGCTCGTCGACGAGCAGCAGCTGCTCCCGCTCGGCGCGACCGCGTTCGCCGTGACGCCCGCCCTGCGCGAGGCCTACGCCGCGGGCGACGACGAGGAACTCGCCGAAGTGGCGATGCAGGAAGCCGCACGGGCCTCCATGCGGTTGATCGCCGCCGAGCGCGACGGGCTCGACGATCCGGACGACGACGCCGAAGGCGAAGCGGCCAACCCGGGCAGCCCGGTGTATCGGCGCGCGGTGATCGCGGCGGATGTGCCGGGGGCGAAGCTGCGGCCCGATCTCGACGACGCCGTGGTGAAGCTGTCGGGGCCGATCAGCTTCAAGCAGGTCGCCGCGGTGCATGTCGACCTTGCCGAGGCAGAGCCGCAGGTCGCCAAGGCCGTGGACGTCATCGATGCCGCCGACCTCGGTGACACCGATGCCGAATTCGTCCTCGGCGACGCCGAGGACCATCAGCTTGCCTGGTACGCGCCGCAGGAGCTGCCGTTCCTGCTCGAGCTGTTGTAGTTTTCGGCGGCCGGGGCCCCGGTTGCCCAATGTTCACAACTAGCGCTCAACCTACGATGCCGTAACCTGGCTGCGAGCGAGTCACCCCACGGTGGCTCGAATGCACGACAGGGAGAAATCGCAGCGCATGGTCCTCAATAAGTTCCGGGAATGGCTCGAAGCACCGGCGGCGCAGGTCGCCGATCGCGGCGGCAAGCTGAACGTGTTGCGTGGCGCGGTAGCCCGGGTGACCACTCCCCTGCTGCCCGATGACTATCTACACCTGGCCAATCCGCTGTGGTCGGCGCGCGAGCTGCGCGGGCGCATCGTCGAGGTGCAGAAGGAGACCGCCGACTCGGCGACCCTGGTGATCAAGCCGGGCTGGGGCTTCGATTTCAAGTACCGCCCCGGGCAGTACATCGGCATCGGCATCCTGATCGACGGCCGCTGGAACTGGCGTTCCTACTCGCTGACCTGCCCCCCGGACTGGACCGGCGAGGGCGGCAAACGACTCATCTCCATCGCGGTGAAGGCAATGCCGGAGGGCAAGCTGTCAAGCCACCTTGTCAACGGGGTGGCCGCGGGCACCATCGTGCGGCTGGCCGCACCGGCGGGCGGGTTCGTGCTGCCCGAGCCGCCGCCGGCGAAGGTGCTGTTCCTCACCGCGGGCAGCGGTATCACCCCGGTGATGTCGATGCTGCGCACGATGGACCGCCGCGACGGCGTCAACGACGTGGTGCACGTCCATTCCGCGCCCACCGACGCCGATGTGATGTTCGGCGCCGAACTGCGCGCCCTGCACGACAAGCACCCCAGCTTCGTCTCCCACCTGCAACTCACCGATGAGCAGGGCCTGTTCTCCCTGGCCAGCCTCGACGAGCTCTACCCGGACTGGCGCGAACGCGAGACCTGGGCCTGCGGGCCTGCCCCGATGCTCGACGCGATCGAGAACCACTGGAAGAACGCGGGTGTGGCCGACAAGCTGCACATCGAACGCTTCGAGGTGGAACGCTCCGCGATCGGCGAGGGCGGCACCGTGACATTCGGCACCACCGGGCGCACCCTCACCGTCGACGGCGCCACCAGCCTGCTCGAAGCCGGTGAATCCGTCGGCGTGCAGCTGCCCTTCGGCTGCCGGATGGGCATCTGCCAGACCTGCGTGGTGACCCTCTCCGCCGGACACGCCCGCGATTTGCGCAACGGCGACGAACGTCAGCCCGGTGACAAGGTGCAAACGTGCATTTCCGCCGCCGCGGGCGACTGCACGCTCGACATCTAACCGGTTGCCGAACCGTCGAGCGGGTACCCTCGAAGCATGCGTCGGGCACAACCGGTGACCGGCGGCAATCGGTTAGGCCCCTCGCTTCGATCGTTGCCTGAGGGCGCGACTTAGGATCACTGACAGGCCGAACAGCATCGAGGGCGCGAACCCGAGGCGCGCAGCGCCCGGTTCTCGGTCACCTCGATCTGGACTGACCGCGGTACCAGCCGCTCGTAAACACAGGAGGACCCCCGGTGGCCATCACCGATATCCAGGCCTTCGCCCATCTGACGGCGGCCGACATCGAGACACTGGGGAAAGAACTCGATTCGATCCGCCGCTCGGTGGAGACCTCGCGCGGCGAACACGACGCGAAGTACATCCGCCGCACCATCGCGGCCCAGCGCGCACTCGAGGTCGCCGGGCGCGCGGTGCTGTTCGGCAGCCGCAACCGCTGGGCCTGGCTCGGTGGTACCGCGATGCTCTCGGTCGCCAAGATCATCGAGAACATGGAGCTGGGCCACAATGTGAGCCACGGCCAGTGGGATTGGATGAACGATCCCGAGATCCACTCCACCAGCTGGGAGTGGGACATGACGGGCCCGTCGGCGCAGTGGCGGCGCGCGCACAACTATTCGCACCACACCTACACCAACGTCCTCGGCAAGGACGAGGACCTTGGTTTCGGCATTCTGCGGATGACCCGCGACGAGCCGTGGCGCCCGCTGCACCTGGCCCAGCCCGCGGCCAACCTGCTGCTGGCCGCGACCTTCGAGTGGGGTATCGCGCTACACGATCTCGGCATCGAGAAGGAACTGGCCGGCGTCAAGGGCGGCACCGTCACCTCGCCGCCCGACATCGAGTTCTACCGCAAGATGAGTCGTCAGGTCGTCAAGGATTTCGTGCTGTACCCGGCGATCACCGGGCCTGCCTGGAAGTCGACGTTGAAGGCCAACGCCACCGCCAACCTGGTGCGCAACCTGTGGGCCTACGCCGTCATCTTCTGCGGGCATTTCCCGGACGGCGCGCAGAAGTTCACCGCCGAACAGCTCGACGGCGAGACGCAGGGCGAGTGGTACCTGCGCCAGATGCTCGGCAGCGCCAACTTCAAGGCCGGTCCGGTGATGGCCTTCATGAGCGGCAACCTCTGCTACCAGATCGAGCACCACCTGTTCCCCGACCTGCCGAGCAATCGGTACTCGGAGGTGGCCGTACGGGTGCGCGAGCTGTGCGACAAGTACGACCTGCCCTACACCACCGGCTCGCTGGGCAAGCAGTACCTGCTGGCCTTCCGCACCATCCACAAGCTGGCGCTGCCGGACCGTTTCCTCAAGCGGACCGCCGACGATGCCCCCGAGACCTCATCGGAGCGCAAGTTCGCCGGCATCTCGCTGCCCGACAGCCTGCGGGTCGACCCGGAGACCGGTAAGCGTTTCGGTCTGCGGTCGGCGCTGCACGATGCGAAGGTCGCGCTCGAGATCAAGGCACGGCACGAGAAGGAAGTGCTGCGCGAGGCGAAGACGGCACTCAAGGCGCGCGCACGGCAGGAGAAGCTGGCCCTGCGCGAGGCCAAGCGGGCGCTCGGGGAACGCGCTGTGCGCGAGCGGGGTGTGCTGCGCGCCAAGGCAGCTCGCCGAATGGCTCGCCACGCCTGATAACATTTACATCTCGATTGCGCAATAGGACTTATCACACATTTCGTCCCGAAAATCGCCAACCTACGCTCTCGTAACTTACGGTACTGTAGCCGCCATGGCGATCTCGGATGTCAAGGAATACGCGCACCTCACCGCAGCGGATGTCGAAGCTCTAGGCGCGGAGTTCGATGCGATCCGCCGGGAGATCGAATCCTCGCGCGGAGCGGCCGACGCGCGCTATATCCGCAATGTCATCCGGCTACAACGCGCCCTCGAGATCAGCGGTCGCACGGTGCTGTTCGCCAGCTTCCTGCCCCCGGCCTGGCTGGCCGGTGTCGCCCTGCTCGGCTCCGCCAAGATCATCGAGAACATGGAGATCGGGCACAACGTCATGCACGGGCAGTGGGACTGGATGAACGATCCGGAAGTCCACTCCACCTCGTGGGAATGGGACAACGCGGGCCCGTCGGCGCACTGGAAGATCACCCACAACTTCCTGCACCACAAGTACACCAACGTGCTCGGCATGGACGACGACATCGGCTACGGCCTGCTTCGCGTCACCCGCGACCAGCGCTGGATGCCGTTCTACCTGGGCAATCCCGTCTACAACCTCCTGCTGCAGGCGCTGTTCGAGTACGGCGTCGCGATCCAGCACCTCGAGCTGGGCAAGGTCGCCAAGAAGAAGTGGGCCAAGGACTCGCCCGAGTGGAAGCAGTTCGAGGCCGACCGCACGCTGGTGCTGAAGAAGATCGGCAAGCAGGCCGCCAAGGACTACGTGGTCTTCCCGCTGCTCACCGGCCCCTCGTTCCTCACCACGCTCACCGCCAACATCGCCGCCAACGTGATGCGCAATGTGTGGACCAACGCGATCATCTTCTGCGGGCACTTCCCCGACGGCGCCGAGAAGTTCACCAAGGCCGATATCGAGAACGAGACCAAGGGTGAGTGGTACCTGCGCCAGATGCTCGGCAGCGCCAACATCAGCGGCGGACCGCTGCTGCACTTCATGAGCGGCAACCTCAGCCACCAGATCGAGCACCACCTGTTCCCCGACCTGCCGAGCAACCGCTACGCCGCCATCGCGGTGCGGGTGCGCGAGCTGGCCGAGAAGTACGACCTGCCCTACACCACCGGTTCGCTGCCGGTGCAGTACTTCAAGTCGTGGCGCACCATCCTCAAGCTCTCGCTGCCGAACAAGTACCTGCGCCACACCACCGACGACGCGCCGGAGACCAAGTCCGAGCGCCTCTTCGCCGGTAACACCACCCCCACGATCGACCCGATGACCGGGCGTCGCCAGGGCTTGCGCACCGCGCTGGCCGCCGGTCGTAAGCTGGCCCGCCGCACGGTGGCCTGAGGCGGCTGCGGTTGTATGGTCGGCGTGAATGCCGACCAACTGAGCGTCTACGACGCGATCCGCCTGCGTCGTGACGTGCGCGCCGAGTACACCGGCGAGCCCGTCGACGACGACACCCTGTTGCGGATCCTCGACGCCGCGCATCGTGCGCCCAGCGTCGGGAACTCGCAGCCGTGGGACTTCGTCGTGGTTCGCCAGGCCGAGACGCTGCGCCGTTTCGCCGAGCACGTGGCGGACAAACGGGTCGAGTTCGGTGCGTCGCTGCCCGCCGAGCGGGCGGCGACATTCGAGCCGATCAAGATCGACGGGATCGTCGAGAGCGGCACGGGAATTGTTGTCACGCACAATGATTCGCGTGGCGGGCCGCAGGTCCTCGGGCGGGCGAGCGTGCCGGAGACAGGCGTGTACTCGACCGTGCTCGCCATCCAGAACCTGTGGCTCGCGGCGACCGCGGAGCAGGTGGGGGTGGGGTGGGTGTCGTTCTACGATCCGGAGTTCCTGCGCGAACTCGTCGGCCTACCCGTCGGGATCGAGCCGGTGGCCTGGCTGTGCGTTGGGCCGGTCAGCGCATTCCAGCAGGTGCCGGATCTGGAACGCTTCGGGTGGCGGACGGGACGGTCACTGACCGAGGCCGTGCATCACGAAACCTTCGGCGGCTGAACAAGATCCGGACACCCGCCGAAAGCGGATGCCCGGATCGGTCATGGCTCTAGGCCAGCTTGATCAGGCCGTAGTCGAAGGCGTGTCTGCGATAGACCACCGACGGACGGTCGGTCTCTTTGTCGTGGAACAGGAAGAAGTCGTGGCCGACCAATTCCATCTGATAGAGGGCGTCGTCCACCGACATCGGTGTCGCGGTGTGCACCTTGGTGCGCACGATGTGGCCGGGGCCGGATTCGTCGACCGCCTCGTCGTGGTCGTGGGCAGCGGAACCGTCCGGCTGAGCGAACAGCGACTCGTCGACCAGCGTGGCAGTGGCCTGCGCGACCGAGACCGGCGTCTTGTCGCCGTAATGCACGACGCGCCGCTTGTCCTTTGACCGGCGCAGTCTGCTCTCGATCTTCTGGGTGGCCGATTCGAGCGCGGCGTAGAAACTGTCGGCGCATGCCTCCGCGCGCACGATCGGTCCACGGCCGCGCGCGGTGATCTCCACGCGCTGACAGGCCTTGCGTTGACGACGATTGCGTTCGTGGAACAGTTCCACATCGAAGAGGAAGATCGACGGGTCGAAGCGCTCTAACCGAGACAGCTTCTCCGCGACGTAGATTCGATAGTGGTCAGGGATTTCGACATTTCGACCGGAGACCACCACTTCGGCGTTCGGGGTCTCCATATCGATCGTCTCGGTGGCACCGTTCTGTAGTGCCGTGGGTTCAGCATCTTGCACTGATGCCCGTGAAGAAGTCGTCACGCGTACCTCCCGGATATGGCCGCACAACTACGAACGTAGGGCGGCGGGATTGAGCTGTGCCGATCGGGAATCGCCCGGCACCTGTATCCGCGGCACCACCTCCCAAACTTGTGGTTCGGTGTGTGCTCGCGACGCTAGTCCGCCATCGGCAAGTCCGCCACTGTTCACGCGAACTTTCCTCCGTCAAGCCGCGCAGGTCACCAAAACCGCCCGCGGAACTATGCCGATCCGGCTAAGAACACGTGTCGATTCGCAGGCGGTGGCGCCGGTGGTCAGCACGTCGTCGACCAGCACTACCTGCGCTTTCGCACCGATGGCGACCCACTCGGCCGGATCCGCGACGGTCATGATCTTGCCGCGCAGATTGTGGGTGCGCTCATGCTGCGTCAAGCCCACCGAATCCCGGACACCGCGACCCATCCGCAGCAGCGGCGCGGTTCGGCAATCGATCAGCCACCGTGCCGCGACCGCGGCCGAGCGGGCCACCGGGTCACCGCCACGGCGACGGGCAGCCGCGGTTCTGCTGGGTGCGGGCACGAGCAGGAGTGGGCAATCGGGGGCGCGCAAGCGGGCCAGTGCGTGGGCAAGTGCCAGCCCGAGTGGGGCGGCGAGGTCACGTCGGCCGTGCTCCTTGGCCGCCAGCACCGCCCGCCTGCCCGCGCCGGAGTAGGGGCCGAGCGCCCAGCACGGAACACCGGGATCGGCGCGCGGCCGCACCCGGACGGGACCGCGGCCGAGTTCAGCGGCGCACTCGGCGCACCAATTCTCGCCGGGCGAACCGCAGCCGCCGCACCGGTCGGGCAGGATCAGATCCAGCAGCGCCTTCATAGCGAGCGAGTATGGCAGCGGGCACTGACATGCTTCGTCGCTCGACGGGCATTGTTCTCGGCGCGCCTCCGCCGATGGACTGACCGAAGGGTGCGACGAAGGAGTGCCCGTAGGGAGGGAAGAGGTGGAGTTAAGCGCCGAGAACCGCGGCGCCAGCCGCAAATAGACACAGCGAACTGCGGCACCAGCCGCAAATGTCTCAGCTCGGCAGGACCGGCACAACCTGTTCTCCGGTCAATCCGGGTACCTCGCGCCAGAAACGGTCATTGCGGGTCGGATCGGCGGTCTGGAGCTGCAGGACGGCCCGGGAATCGGCCACGTACTGCGTGGCCGGGGCCGCGGTCACCACCCGGACCGGCGGGGTGAGGTTCTGCGAGGTCACCGCGCTGAATTGGGAGCCGTCGATGGAGACGGTGAAGACCGGGTCGACGTTGCCTTCGCGGGCGACCATGATGGTGTCACCGGTGACCCAGCTCAGGGAGACCGCGCGCGAGCTCAGGCCAAGTGCCAGTGGCAGCGGGGAGGTGAGCGCGTACTTGCCGTCGGGACGACGTTCGACCACCGCGACGTAGACCTTGCCGTCGGCGATCAGCGCCGCACGCACGCCGGTACGCGAGACCACCACCTCGCTGATCGGCGGCCGCGGGACGCCTGCGCCTTCGAACAGGGCCGAGATGTCGACATCCTCGGTGGAGACATTGCCGGTGGCGCGATCGGTGACCGCCCGGATGACCCGGTCACCGTCGATCACCGTCCAGGCGGCGCCGCCGTCGCTGGTCCAGGACGGGCGGGCGATGCTCGCGCCCTCGGCGACCGCGAACGCCTTGGCGCCGTAGTTGCCGATGAGCAGGGTGCGGGCGGGTTCGGGCGCCGGTTTGCCGGAGTCGGCGACCGCGGCGACGAACTGTCCGTCGGCCGAGATGCCGATCGACTGCAGGTTGGTGGCCTCGCCGAAGGAACCGCTCGGCGTGACGATGCCGTCCGGGGTGATCTGAACCAGCGTGCCGTTGCGCAGGGCGTGCAGACCGATCCGGTTCTGGCCGGGCGCCGAGGCGCTGTACTGGTCGACATCGGCCACCGACCAGCCGTTGGTATACCGGTCGTCGAGCGGTTTACCGTCGGCGAGCAGCACGTACGGACCGAGGATGTCGGCACCGGACAGCGTGAGTACCACCTGCGCGGCGAGGAGTTCGCGCTCGCGCTGGCCGAGTGCGCCGAGCCCGGCGAAGTCGATGCGCACCCCACCGATACCGACCCCGACATCGCCCGGTTCGTTGTTGGCCTTGGTGATCGGACCGCGCAGCGAAACCGGCTGCGCCAGCGGGTTACGCACCACGGGCGCGATCGTCGATTGCGGACCTTCGGCGAGCATGCCGATCAGTTGCTCGGTGAGCTGGGAGCGTGGCACCGAGATCCAGCGCGGATCCGGGACGACCAGCGAATTGCTCGGGTCGATGTAGTGCAGGAGGTAGCGGTGATAGGACTTGACGAAGGCGTCGTTGTCCATCACGACGCCCGGCGGCAGCTCGGTGATCCGCCACTCGCCGTCGATCTTGCTCATCTCGATCTTGTTCTCGAGGGTGCCCTCGGTGGCGCGATAGCCGCCGTCGCCCGCCAGCTCACCGACTTTGCGCGCGCGCAGCACGTAGCTGGCCTTGTCGCCCGAACGTGACTCGCGCAGGGTGTCGGGGCGGTCGTCGACGATGGTGGTGCTCGCCTCGTCGTTCCAGCCGGCCGCCGTCTCCGGCGCCATGTACTGGCGGGCGGCGGCGTGCTTGTTGGTCGGGTCGGCGCTGGCGGTGAGGAAGTCGCCGAGCAACAGGTCGGGGTCGCGGCCGGAGATCGGCGGGGTCGGCCCCTCCGAGGTGGGGGCGCGGTTGATCGTGCCGAGGGCCTGCGGTGCGGAGGACTCCGGCAGGCTGGCGCAACCGGTGAGCACCATCAGGCCGGCCAGAACCGCCGCTACCAGTGCGGCGCCGTGCCGACCCCGACGATCACCACTGGTCATGACTTCCCGTCTCCGGTTTCGGTGGGCATCGGCTTGTCGGCGTCGGCGGGGTCGCGGCCGTTGGTCGCCGGGTGCGCGCCCGCGGCGGGCGGTTCGATGCCGGGCTCGTTCGCCGATGGGTCGGTGTCTTGCGGTTCGGCAGCCCCCGGCTCCACAGCCGTCGGGTCGGTGACAGCCGGATCGACATCCGGCGGGGTGGCTCCAGTCGGCTCGACATCGCCCGATGGGTCCTCCGCCGGCTCGGCTCCGGCAGGCTCGACTTCGACGATCGTCGGCTCGGGTTCGGCTTCCGGCAGCGCGGGGACCTTGCGCAGCATCGGTTCCAGTGCGAGCGGGCTCTGCCCCAGCTTGCGGCCGCGCACCATCGGGAGCAGCAGCCGGAAGCTCGCGCCGACACCCGGATCGCCCCACGCTTCGAGCCTGCCTTCGTGCAGATTCGCGTCCTCGACGCTGATCGACAAGCCCAGCCCGGTACCACCCGAGCGACGCACGCGCGACGGGTCCGAGCGCCAGAACCGGTTGAACACCAGCTTTTCCTCGCCCGGCCGCAGCCCGACACCCTGATCGCGCACCACCGTCGCGACGGCATTGGCCTCGGCGTCGCCGCGCATGCGGATCAGCACCGGCTTGCCCTCGGAATGGTCGATCGCATTGGCGAGCAGGTTGCGCAGCACCCGCTCGACGCGGCGCGGGTCCACCTCGGCGACCACCGGCTCCTCCGGCAGATCGATCACCACCTCGACCTCGGCGTCGCGGGCCAGGTGGCGCACCGTGGAGATCGCGGCACGCGCGCACATCCGCACATCCAGCGACTCGACCTGCAGTTCGGCCACACCCGCGTCGTGGCGGGAGATCTCGAGCAGGTCGTTGAGCAGGCCCTCGAACCGGTCGAGCTCGTTGACGAGCAGTTCGGAGCTGCGGGCAAGGGCGGGATCGAGATCGTCGCTGGAGCCGTGGATGAGGTCGGCGGCCATGCGCACCGTGGTGAGCGGGGTGCGCAGTTCGTGGCTGACGTCGGAGGTGAAGCGGCGCTGCAGATTGCCGAATTCCTCGAGCTGGGTGATCTGGTTCGACAGGCTCTCGGCCATCTCGTTGAACGCCTGCGCCAGCCGCGCCATGTCGTCCTCGCCGCGTACCAGCATGCGTTCTTTGAGTCGGCCGTCGGCGAATCGGCCCGCGATTCGCGCCGCCGACCGGATCGGCAGCACCACCTGCCTGGTGACAAGTGCGGTGATCGCGGCGAGCAGCACCAGCAGGACCACGCCACCGATGAGCATCGTGCCGCGCATCAGCGACAGGCTCGATTCCTCGCTGGCCAGCGGGAAGATCAGGTAGATCTCCAGGGTCGCCACCTCGGCGCTCGGGCTGCCGATGATCAGCGCGCGCCCGCGGTAGCCGTCGGGGTCAGCGACGGTGGTGAACTGGTAGGAGACCTGGTTGCGCTGGACGAATCGGCGCAGCTCCTGCGGCACCTCCGAGAGCGGGCCCGCCGCGATCTCGTGGGGCGGAGTGCCGCCGACCATCGCCAGCGCCGAGTCGAAACTACCCGCCGCGCCGGTGGACTGACCGGTACCCCCGCGGCTGGACAGCGCGGCTCGCGCGTCGGCGAGCTGCTGCTCCTGGCTGTTGCCGGATGGGACGCCGGAGAGCTTGTTCTCGATCGTGCTGCGGGCACGATCCATCTCCTCGACAGCCGCGTTGATCTTGGCTTCGAGGAGCCGGTCGGTGATCTGACCGGTCAGCACGACCCCGAGGATCGTGATCACGATGAGCGACAGGGTCAACGTCGAAACGATGACTCGCAGCTGCAACGACCGGCGCCACAGATGGCCGAGTGCGGTCCCGACGGCCTGGAACCAGGCCATGATCGGGCTCGCCCACCGCCGCAGCTGCGCCACTGGACCAGTGGTCACAGCGGCGCCCCGCAGTGACCGATCACGGCGGTCCGGCCTTGTAACCGACACCGCGCACGGTCAACACGATCTCCGGGTTCTCCGGATCCTTCTCGACCTTGGCGCGCAGTCGCTGCACGTGCACGTTCACCAGACGGGTGTCGGCGGCGTGCCGGTAACCCCACACCTGCTCGAGCAGTACCTCGCGGGTGAACACCTGACGAGGCTTGCGCGCGAGCGCGACCAGCAGGTCGAACTCCAGCGGGGTGAGCGAGATCTGCCCCGGGCCGCGAGTCACCTTGTGCGCGGGCACGTCGATGACGATATCGGCGATCGAGAGCAGCTCGGCGGGCTCGTCCTCGGTGCGGCGCAGGCGCGCTCGTACGCGGGCGACGAGTTCCTTCGGCTTGAACGGTTTGACGATGTAGTCGTCGGCGCCGGACTCCAGGCCGAGGACCACATCGACCGTATCGGTCTTGGCGGTGAGCATGACGATCGGAACGCCGGAATCGGCCCGCAGCACCCGGCATACATCGATGCCGTTCATGCCGGGCAGCATCAGGTCGAGCAGAACCAGATCGGGGCGGATCTCCCGCACCGCTGACAGGGCCTGTGTGCCGTCGCCCACCACATGCGGGTCGAACCCTTCCCCGCGCAAGACGATGGTCAGCATCTCAGCGAGTGCCATATCGTCGTCGACGACCAGAATCTTGGGCTTCATAGTCCTATGTTGTCATCTCCCAGGCCAGGATCGGGCCGCCACGCCATTAATGGTGCGAACCCGTCGCGTATCCAACCTTATCCGGAGGAAATTTCCGAGCAGAGGGTGAGTAACGCAGGCCTATCGTCATCGGATCGGTATGTCCACCACCGGCCGAACCAGTCGCGGTCGGCGAGTTCACGATAGACCTCCCCCGTGCGCTGCTGCAGACCGCCGTCCCGTTCGTAGGCATCGAGGGCGCGCGCGTCGTCGAGTTCGCCACGGCGACGGGCACGTTCGGCCGCCACCTCGGTGGGCACGTCGAGCAGCACGGTGAGATCCGGCGCAGGCAATCCGAGCCTGCCGAACTCCAGATCGCCCACCCACGAAACGATTTCGCCATCGGCATCCTGATGCGCCCGCGCGGCCGAGTAGGCGGCGTTGGAAGCCACCCAGCGGTCCAGGATGACGATGTCGTTGCCGCCCAACAGGTCCGACAGTTCCGTGCCTGCGGCGGCCCGGTCGAGCGCGAACATGATCGCCATCGCGTTGATCGACCCCGCCAGGTCACCATGGCCCCCACGCAACGCTTCCGCCGCGAGATCGGCATGGATCGAGTGCCCGTATTGCGGAAAGGCCAGACTGTCCGCCCGCAACCCTTTTCCGGACAACTCGGCGATCAGCCCATCGATCAGCGTGCGTTTACCCGCCCCGTCGAGCCCTTCCACCGCGATCAATACGCCCATGCGGTGAGATTACCGCGCGCCTCCCCCCAGAGTTGCGGGCTGGCCCGCGCCCGGTCGGCCGACGAGGATTCCCCTATGAAAAAGATCGTTCGCACCACCGCTGCCACGCTTGCCATCACCGCCGCCTTCGCCTGCGGCACCGCGTCCGCACAGACCGGCGACCCGACCGCGGGCCCGGACGCGGGATCGTCGACGGCCTTCAACTCGGTGATGTGCGCGGTGCTCGGCATCAGCAGCGAACACAACATCTTCTGCACGGGCCTGATCATCGGCTAGCGACCTCGGTCAACGACGGTGGCCCGCCGACCGGAAGGTCGACGGGCCACCGTTGTGTCGCGAGACTCAGTAGCGGTAGTGGTCCGGCTTGTACGGGCCTTCCACGTCCACGTTGATGTACTCGGCCTGATCCTTGGTGAGCTTGGTCAGGGTGCCGCCGAGGGCTTCGACGTGGATCTTGGCGACCTTCTCGTCGAGGTGCTTGGGCAGGCGGTAGACCTCGTTGTCGTATTCCTGCGGCTTGGTCCACAGTTCGATCTGCGCGATCACCTGGTTGGAGAAGCTGTTGGACATGACGAACGAGGGGTGGCCGGTGGCGTTGCCCAGGTTCAGCAGGCGGCCTTCCGACAGCACGATGATCGCCTTACCGGACTCCTTGAAGGTCCATTCGTCGACCTGCGGCTTGATGTTGATCCGGGTGGCGTCCGAACGCTCCAGCCCCGCGATATCGATCTCGTTGTCGAAGTGGCCGATATTGCCGAGGATCGAGTGATCCTTCATCGCCTTCATGTGCTCGAGGGTGATGATGTCCTTGTTGCCGGTCGAGGTGATGACGATGTCGGCATCGCCGATCGCCTGCTCGACGGTGACCACGTCGTAGCCGTCCATCAGCGCCTGCAGCGCGTTGATCGGGTCGATCTCGGTGACCTGCACGCGCGCGCCCTGGCCCGCGAGCGACTCCGCGCAGCCCTTGCCGACGTCGCCGTAACCGCAGATCAGCACCTTCTTGCCGCCGATGAGCACGTCGGTGCCGCGGTTGATGCCGTCGATCAGCGAGTGGCGGGTGCCGTACTTGTTGTCGAACTTGGACTTGGTGACCGAGTCGTTGACGTTGATCGCCGGGAACACCAGCTCACCCGCGGCGGCGAACTGGTACAGCCGCAGCACGCCGGTGGTGGTCTCCTCGGTGACGCCCTTGACCGAGTCGGCGATGACGCTCCACTTGGTCTTGTCGGCCTCGAGGCTCTCGCGCAGCAGGTCGAGGAACACCGTGTACTCGGCGGAGTGATCGGCGTCGGCGGGCGGAACCACACCGGCCTTCTCGAACTGCGCGCCGCGCAGCACGAGCATGGTCGCGTCGCCACCGTCGTCGAGGATCATGTTGGCCGGCTCGCCCGGCCAGGTGAGCATCTGCTCGGCGGCCCACCAGTACTCCTCCAGCGTCTCGCCCTTCCAGGCGAAGACGGGGATGCCTGCGGGCTCGTCGACGGTGCCGTTCGGGCCGACCACGATCGCGGCGGCGGCGTGATCCTGGGTGGAGAAGATGTTGCAGGAGGCCCAGCGCACGTCGGCACCGAGGGAGACCAGCGTTTCGATCAGGACGGCGGTCTGCACCGTCATGTGCAGCGATCCGGAGATTCGCGCACCCTTGAGCGGCGCGACGTCGTGGTATTCACGACGCAGCGCCATCAGGCCCGGCATCTCGTGCTCGGCGAGGCGGATCTCCTTGCGGCCGAATTCGGCCAGCGAGAGGTCGGCCACCTTGTAGTCGATGCCGTTGCGGACGTCAGCGGTGAGCTCGGTGCGCGCGGGGAGTTCTGAGGTCGTCACGTTGGCTAGGTTACCGTCTGGGGCCGCGCGAGTTCCCGGCTCCGTCGAGGTGGGGCCTCAGGCCGCCGCGCGGTATCGGGCCAGCAACCGTCGCGGCTTCTCGGGCGCGACATTGGCCAGGCTCAGGTCGCCGCCGTAGTGGGCCGCGACGCGGGGGTCCATCACCGCACGCCACAGCGGCGGGACGGCGGCCAGCACGATCATGGTGGCGTACCCGGCGGGCAGCTGCGGTGCTTCCTCGGAGCTGCGCAATGTCTGATAGCGGCGCCCCGGATTGGCGTGGTGGTCGCTGTGGCGCTGCAGATGGAACAGGAAGATGTTGGTGACCAGGCGATCGGAGTTCCAGCTGTCGCGCGGGGAGCACCGTTCGTAGCGCCCGTTGGGCTTGCGCGCGCGCAGCAGTCCGTAGTGCTCGACGTAGTTGACGGTCTCGAGCAGCGCGATGCCGATCGCGGCCTGGATGACCAGCCACGGGAGAATCGACGGGCCGAAGACCAGCGTCAGCGAACCGAAGAGCACCGCCGTCATCGCCCAGGCCTGCAGGATGTTGTTGTCGGTGCTCCACCAGCGGCGACCCTGCCGGAACAGCCGAGCGCGCTCGAGTTGCAGGGCCGATCCGAACCCGCCGATCACGCTGCGCGGCAAGAACTCCCACAGCGATTCACCCAGCCGGGCGCTCGCCGGATCCTCGGGGGTGGCGACGCGTGCGTGGTGTCCGCGATTGTGCTCGACGAAGAAGTGCCCGTACCCCGATTGGGCCAGTGCGATCTTCGACAGCAATTTCTCAGCACTCTCCACCCGGTGGCCCAATTCGTGGGCGGCGTTGATGCCGATGCCGCTGACGAAGCCGACCGTGGCGGCCAAGCCGAGCTTGTCGACGAGGGCCAGTTCGGGGCTTGTCCACATGAAGCAGGCCACGCCGAGGCTGATCAGCTGGATCGGCAGGAACAGGTAGGTGCACCACCGGTAGTACCGGTCGGCCGACAGCGCCGCGTAGTCCTCGTCGCGGGGATTGTTGCCGTCTTCACCGACGATCCAGTCCAGCACGGGAATGGCGATCAGGACGATGACCGGTCCGATCCACCAGAACACTTCAGCCTTGGTATGGAACACCAGCTGGGAGGGCAACAGCGCGCACGCCGGGGCGATCAGCCCTAATGCCCAGAGATACCGTTTGGGATCACGAAAACCCCCCGGTTTGCCAACCGTTTGCACACCCGCTCCGCTGTAAAAAGACTAATCGTCGACCGATGTGAATACTGACAGACCGCGGGCGCGTTACACACCGGCAGATCATCAAACGTGGTGATGGTTACACCAGAGCGAATCAAGGCTAGTGACTTCTCTCAGTGATCCACATCACTCGAGGCGACGCGCATGCCTCGTACCTGCACAATTGCCTCGACATACGGACTGAGCAGGGCGCTCATCTCGGCCGGGGCATCACGTTCGGGCACGGGCGGATTCGGGATGTAGCTCAGCGCGATGCGGACCAGCGCGTGCGCGATCACGTCGGCCTCGGCGTGCGTCGCGTCCACCCAGCTGTGCATGAACACCTCGGTCAGGCGTGCGGTGGCGTGCTCGAGCAGCGGGGCCGCGTCGAGGGTGATCAACCGCAACAGATCCGGCTTCATCTCCCCGCTCAGCAGCGAACGAACCAGCGGGTCGCCCGCGGCGGAGAGAAAGAACCCGGTCATCCCGACCCGGATCGCCGCGCGCGCGTCACCGGCATTGGCGTCGAGCGCCTCGCGCACATGGTCGACGAGGTCGTCGGCCAGGCGCAGCGCGTAGGCCTGCGAGAGCCCTGAGCGCGAGCCGAACTCGTTGTAGAGCGTCTGCCTGCTCACCCCGGCCCTTGCCGCGACGTCACCGAGCGTGACCTTGGACCAGTCACGCTCGGTGAGCAATTCGCGCATCCCGTCCAGGACCGAGTTGCGCAGCAGTTCGCGCGCGGCCTCCTGGTACGGGATGCGCGAACCTGTGCGCGGAGTGCCCGCGACGCTCACGAACGTTCGATCTCGACCATGAAGAAGTCGGACTTGCGGGCACCGCAGTCCGGGCAGG
This sequence comes from Nocardia sp. NPDC058519, assembly GCF_042719755.1. Lineage (NCBI taxonomy): Bacteria > Bacillati > Actinomycetota > Actinomycetes > Mycobacteriales > Nocardiaceae > Nocardia > Nocardia sp. NPDC058519. The sequence continues at coordinate 60,191 of NZ_JBHXNK010000014.1, forward strand.
TCCAGTCGTCGGCGATGTCGTCCCAGCGGGTGCCGGGCGCGATGCCGTCGTCGGGCCAGCCCTGGGCCTCGTCGTACTCGAAACCGCACTGTGCGCACTGGTACAGCTTGTAGTCGGTCACAGCGATTCTCCTACCGCCTCGAAGTCGATCTTTTCCCGCACCCCACAGTCCGGACAGCACCAGTCGTCAGGAACGGCAGTCCACAGTGTGCCAGGCGGAAATCCTTCGCGTGGCGCGCCTTTGGCTTCATCGAAGACGAAATCACACACCGGACATCTGTAGGCACTCATGACGTGACCTCGGTTCCGTACTTTTCCAGCACCTGCTCCCGGCGCTTGGGTTCGATATTGGCGCGGGTGACGTCCCCGCCGTAGTGCGCGAGCACGCGCTTGTCCATCACCCGGCGCCAGATCGGCGGGAAGTAGCCGAGCAGGATCATGCTGGCGTAGCCGCTCGGCAGGTTCGGCGCACCGTCCCAGCTGCGCAGCGTCTGGTAGCGCCGGGTCGGATACGCGTGATGGTCGCTGTGGCGCTGCAGGTGATAGAGGAAGATGTTGGTGACGATGTGGTCGCTGTTCCAGCTGTGCGCGGGCGCCGGTCGTTCGTAGCGTCCGCTCGCGGTCTTCTGCCGGACCAGGCCGTAGTGCTCGAGGTAGTTCACCGACTCGAGCAGGCTGAAACCGATCACCGCCTGCAGGATCAGATAGGGCAGCACCTCGATGCCGAACACCGCGATCAATCCGAGCCACAACACCACCGACATCGCCCAGGCGTTGAGCACATCGTTGCGCAGCGTCCACGGGCTCTTGTCGAGCCGGCCGAGACGTTCCTTCTCGAGGTGCCAGGCCGAGCGCAGGCTGCCCCAGACCGTGCGCGGCCAGAAGGCCCAGAAGGACTCACCGATGCGCGAACTCGCTGGGTCCTCCGGGGTGGCGACCCGCACGTGGTGGCCACGGTTGTGCTCGATGTAGAAGTGCCCGTAGAACGACTGGGCCAGCGCGATACGCGCGAGCCAGCGTTCCAGTTCGACCTTCTTGTGACCGAGTTCGTGCGCGGTGTTGATGCCGATGCCGCCGATCATGCCCACGCTGATCGCGATGCCGATCTTGTCGACCACATTGGCCCCACCGGGGAAGCCCAGCCAGTGCAGGTTCGGCGCGGTGATGATGTAGCAGGCGAAGATCAGTGAGGCGTACTGGAACGGCAGGTACAGGTAGGTGAGGTAGCGGTAGTACTTGTCGTTCTCCAGGTACTCCATCACCTCGTCGGGCGGGTTGTTGCCGTCCGGCCCGAAGAACAGATCCGCCAGCGGGATCACGAGGTAGACCAGCACCGGGCCGAGCCAGAACGGGACCTCGGCGAGGCGATGCCAGCCGAGCTGGTTGAGTCCCCAGATCAGGGGGATCGCGATCGTGAACAGGCCGGTCGGGGCGAACAGGCCCCACAGCCACAAATATCGTTTGGAATCTCGCCACTGCGGCGGCGCGACCCGCTGCTCGGACGCGTTGGCATCAGTCGACATCATCGTCTCCAGTTCCGAGGCACATCTCACACCTGTGATGTGCGTAACTCTCTGTCACAGACGATATGTCCGGATGCGTCCGCTGTCTAGACAAATTTCCCAATTTGTAAAGCAGTGACGGTCCGATAACGCCGACGGCGACCGTGCCCGAACTGGACATGGTCGCCGTCGTTACAGGTCAGTGACCTATTCAGGGGCCTTTACTTTGGGCCTCTGACCGGAAGCAGCACGTCAGCGCCCGGCGGTAGCCCGTCGACCGGCCACCACCGCAGATCGGTCGATTCGGAGCTGCGAACCGGGACCGCGCCCGGCGGCGCGACGATCTCGAAGAGCAGGTCGAGATGCCGCGTCGGCACGCCGAGCGAGCAGGTGATCGGGTGCGCCTGCGCGCCGTAGAGACCGGGCGTGAGAACCAAGTCGGGAATGCCCGATTCCTCTACCGCCTCGCGCAGCGCCGCGTCCTGCACGGTCTTGTCATCGGGTTCGCAGTGGCCGCCCAGCTGGATCCAGCGACCGACGCGCGGGTGCAGGGTGAGCAGGATGTCGCGCCGGTCATGGGACAGCACGATGGCCGATGCGGTGATGTGGCCGGGCGCGTGTTCGCGCAGGCAGCCACGGGGTGCCGAGCCGAGGAAGGCCAGAAACGCTTCGCGCAGTGAGTGATCCGGGCCCGTGGCCGGCTGCCACTCGGTGAGCAACTCGGTCGCCGAGGCGTGCAGCGATTCCGCGCTCATCGGACCGTCTCCGTCATCACGGCCGACTGCGCGCTCACAGTTCCACCAGTCCCGCGCCTGCCGCGCCGACCACTCGCGGGGTGGGCGCTTCGAGTGGATGACCGATCGCGATGGCACCCAACGGCATCCAGTCCTCGTCGAGACCGAGGACCTCGCGCACGATCTCGGGCGCGAAGATGGTCGAGCCGATCCAGCAGCTGCCGAGGCCGTCGGCGGCCAACGCGACCAGCAGGCCCTGCACCGCCGCGCCGACGGCCACCGTGAACATCGTCTGCTCGGCGGCCTGGCGACGAGCGTCGGGATAGTCGTGGGCGCCGTCGGGCACGCAGAAGGGGATGATCACTTCCGGCGCGTCGAAAAGGATGCGGCCGCGCGCGATTCGACGCTGCACGTGTTCGGGGTCGAGCCCGTCGGCGGTGAGGTCGGCGCTCCACTTCTCGGCCATGGCCTCGAGCAACTGCGCCCGCAGGGTCGCGCTGCGCAGCCAGACGAAGCGCACCGGGCGGGTGTGGTGCGGTGCGGGCGCGGTGAGGCCGACCGCGACGGCGGCGCGGATCCGTTCCGGGTCGACGGGTTCGTCGGCGAACGCGCGCACCGAACGACGCAGCGGCACAGCTTCTTTGCGACCCTGCTCGAGCGCCTCGGCGGTGCCGAGCCAGAACAGGTCGTCGATGCCGCCGCGCAGCAGCGCCGCCGCGGTGGAACCGTCGTCGTCGGTGTCGAGCCCGCGCACCACCGCCACCGGGACACCGCCGAGCTTGCCCTTGACCAGATCGGCGGCCGCGGCGAGTTCATCGGCGATGGCCACCAGCGTGACGTGCAGTTCGTTGCCCTGTCCGTCGACGGCGCCGTCGTAGTCGTGCAGCACCCGCAAGCCGGCCGACCCGATCGCCGCGTCGATCTGCCCGTTGCGCCAGGCCCGGCCCATGGTGTCGGTGATGACGACGGCCACGTCGACGCCGAGCCGCTGAGCGAGCGCGGTGCGCAGGGCCTTGGCGCTGCCGTCGGGATCGATAGGCAGCAGCACCAATTCGCCCTCGGCCACATTGGAGCCGTCGACCCCGGAGGCGGCCTGCACGATGCCGAGCCGGTTCTCGGTGATGAGGGTGCGGCCCTTGCGCGCGAGCACCCGGACGGCTTCGTCGTCGACGAGTTTGCGACGCGCGGTGTCGCGCTCGTCGGGGTCGATCGGCGCGACGACGATGCGCCCCTCGGCCTTCGACACGATCTTGCTGGTGACCACGATGATGTCACCGTCGGCAAGCCAGGGCGCCTGTGCGGCAAGGTGTTCGGCGATGTCGTCACCAGGCCGGAATTCCGGCAGGCCGTTCACCGGCAGGATCCGCAGCTCGCCGGCGGCGTGGTCGGGCAGCGGGCGGGCCGCTTCCTGTGCGCTCATGCCTTCACTCCCGCCAATTCCAGTGCGGCGCGCGCCATTTCAGCGGTCGCCTCGGGGTCGCTCATCAACAGCGGCACGCTGCGCACCTCCACGCCGGGAACATTGGCGGAGTCGGTGGAGTGCACCAGCCACCCGTCGAGGATGCCGGTGGCCGAGCGGGCGCCGTAGTGGCGGCCGATCGCCTCCGCGGTGGATTCGACACCGATGGCCGCGAGGCACTCATCGGCCATGCCGCGCAACGGCTTTCCGTCGATCACCGGCGAGAGCCCGATCACCTTGGCTTCGCTGGTGCGCAGCGCACCCCGGATCCCGGGCACGGCGAGGATCGCGCCGATGCTCACCACGGGGTTCGACGGGGCCAGCAACACGGCGTCAGCGGTGCCTATGATTTCGGTCACATTCGGCGCCGGAGTGGCCTGCTCGGCGCCGATCGAGGCAAATCCGTGGGTCGGAAGGGCCGCGCGATACCGCACCCACCATTCCTGAAAGTGGATCGCGCGACGTTCGCCAGCATTGTCGGGATCGCTGACCACCACGTGGGTTTCGCAGCGATCGTCGGTAGCCGGGATCAGCCGCACGCCCGGTTGCCACCGATTGCACAGCGCCTCGGTGACCGCGGACAGCGGATATCCGGCGCGCAGCATTTCGCTGCGAATGAGATGGGTGGCGATATCGCGATCGCCGAGGCCGAACCAATCGGGCTGGGCGTTGTATTTCGCCAGCTCCTCTTTCGCGTGCCAGGTTTCGTCGGCGTGGCCCCAGCCACGCTCGGTATCGATGCCACCACCCAGGGTGTACATGCAGGTGTCGAGGTCGGGACAGATGCGAAGGCCATGCATCCAGACGTCGTCGCCGACGTTGACGATGGCGGAGATGTCGGCTTCGGGCAGCAGCTGCCGGACGCCTTGGAGGAACCGGGCACCGCCGACGCCGCCGACGAGAACGGCGATCTTGGGCTCGCGCACCGCGTGTTGTGCAGTCACAGGGTCACAGCCTAGTGATCGGCGGTTGCCGGTTGATTTCGCGCCGAATTCCAGTGAAGTTGCTGATCGTTAGCCACAGCACATAACAAGATCAACACGAAAGGCGGGTGCGGAGTGTAACGGAAGGGTGACGGCGGGTTGACCACCGGCAAGTGCGGCGTGTCTAATCACAGACATGTCATTCCGGTCACCGCGAGAGGGCATAGCGCGGGGGCGTTTGCGAGAAGGTTCCAGCTCGCTGAAAACGGACACGGCGCGAGGTCGTAGCGCAGCGGACGTTTGCGAGGGAGTTTTCCACTCGCCGGAAGGCAGGCTCGGGGAAGCCCGCGAGACTACGTCGCGGTGTTGGGCCGTCGGAGTTCTCATCGGACCGACGGAAAGAATCATTCTGCGCTAACACATAGTGAGGAGGCGGAACGATGACCGAAGATCTGGTCTCGCCGACCGATTCCACAGCAGGCGCAGCTCACGCTGTCTGCGCTGACATGAGCTGGCAGGAACCGGACGTGGTAAGCGAAGTCGCGGCTCCCCGGCTGAGTCTGGTCGTCACGGGCTTCGACGAAATGTTCGAGTCGATCGAGGAGCAGTGGCAGGAACGTGCCCTCTGCGCTCAGACCGACCCCGAGGCGTTCTTCCCCGAGAAGGGCGGCTCGACGCGTGAGGCCAAGCGAATCTGCTTGGGCTGTGAAGTACGTGACCAGTGCCTGGAATACGCACTGGCACATGATGAACGCTTCGGAATCTGGGGCGGTCTCTCGGAACGAGAGCGTCGCAGGCTGAAGCGCGGAATCGGTTAAGTGACTGTTCGAAAGTAGACTCTCTCCAGGCCTGGCCCGGAGCCACGCAGGCGCAGTACGTCGGTGTCTCCGGGCGAACGCCCTTGTTGATTTTCACGGTGCAGGCGAGAGAGGTGAAAGACCCATGGCACGTTCCCGGCGTCATTCTCCGGCACCCACCGCTCGTTCGGTGACCCGCCGCGGCCGCGGAGTCCGAGGCCCCATGCTTCCGCCGACGGTGCCCGCGTGGCGCACCAGGGGCCAGAAATTCGATCGGCTCGTACTCGAGGCCTTCGCCCCACTGGACACCCGCTGGCACGATCGACTCACCAAGCTCGATATCGCCGTCGACGATGTACCCAAAATCCGTCCGCTGCATCCTGATTCGGTCACCTGGCCCGACGAGGTCGTCGCCGACGGACCGGTGCCACTGTCGCGGCTCATCCCCGCGGGCGTCGACCGCCACGGTGCGGCCACCCGCGCCAGGGTGGTGTTGTTCCGCAAGCCGCTGGAATTACGAGCCGCCGATCCCGACGATCTGGTCGAGTTGCTGCGCGAGGTACTCGTCCAGCAGATCGCGACCTACCTCGGCGTAGACCCCGACCTAATAGATCCAGAGCCCGAATAGGCGTACCTCCGCCTTCGCTCCGGCCATGCGCAAGACCGACGAACGCTGCGCGACTGTGCCTATTTAGCGCGTGTCCGTATCCACTTTCGGTGCGCGGAGGGTTAATCTCGATGTCGTGATCCCTATGCGTCGTTGCTGCCGACCCGGCTGCAAGAACCCGGCTGTAGCGACGCTGACTTATGTGTACTCCGACTCGACCGCCGTCGTCGGACCCTTGGCCACCGTCGCCGAACCACACTCCTGGGATCTCTGCGAAACGCACGCCTGCCGCATCACCGCGCCCAAGGGCTGGGAACTGGTCCGCCACGAAGGCGGCTTCTCCTCGAGCACCCCGGACGACGACGACCTCACCGCCCTGGCCGAAGCGGTCCGCGAAGCCGGCCTGCGCCGCCGCCCCGCCGAGGCCGACCAGCCGGGCTACCGCGACAACGCCCCCTCGGCCCCCCGCACCGCACGCACCGGCCGCCGCGGCCACCTACGCGTTCTGCCAGATCCGTAACTAGCCCGGCCAGGATCCCGAAGAGTCGGTGGAGCCCGCTAGGGTAATCCATATGACGACCCTCGCGCGCTCTGGCGAACTCGTGAATGCCGTGATCAAGGCTTATGACGTCCGCGGGGTGGTGGGCGAACAGATCGACGAGGCGTTCGTCGGCGATGTGGGTGCATCCTTCGCTCGCCTGATGCGCGAAGAAGGCGCCACCCGCGTCGTGATCGGCCATGACATGCGCGATTCGTCCCCCGCGCTGTCCCAGGCTTTCGCCGCGGGCGTGCAGGCCAACGGCCTCGATGTGGTGCACATCGGCCTCGCCTCCACCGACCAGCTCTACTTCGCCTCCGGCAAGCTCGGCTGTCCCGGCGCCATGTTCACCGCCAGCCACAATCCGGCCGAGTACAACGGCATCAAGCTGTGCCGGGCGAACGCGCTGCCTGTCGGCCAGGACACCGGGCTGGCCACCATCGCCGCCGAGGTCATCGCGGGCGTGCCCGCCTACGACGGCACGCCGGGCACCGCGACCACGACCGATCTGCTCGCCGACTACGCGACCTACCTGCGCGAGCTGGTGAATCTCGACGAGATCCGCCCGCTCACCATCGCGGTCGACGCGGGCAACGGCATGGGCGGCCACACCGTGCCCGCCGTGCTCGGCACCCTCGCCCCCGTCACGATCGTGCCGCTGTACTTCGAGCTCGACGGCTCGTTCCCCAACCACGAGGCCAACCCGCTCGACCCGAAGAACCTCGTCGACCTGCAGGCGCTCGTCCGTTCCAGCGGCGCCGACATCGGCCTTGCCTTCGACGGCGATGCCGACCGCTGCTTCGTCGTCGACGAGCGCGGCGAGCCGGTCTCCCCCTCGGCGATCACGGCCATCGTGGCGCAGCGTGAGCTGGCCAAGGAGCCGGGCGCCACGGTGATCCACAACCTGATCACCTCGCGCGCGGTGCCCGAGCTCGTCGAGGAGCTCGGTGGCAAGCCGGTGCGCACCAGGGTCGGGCACTCGTTCATCAAGCAGGAGATGGCTTCGACCGGCGCGGTGTTCGGTGGCGAGCACTCGGCGCACTACTACTTCCGCGATTTCTGGGGTGCCGACTCGGGCATGCTGGCCGCGCTGCACGTGCTGGCCGCGCTCGGCGAGGGCCCGCGTCCGGTCTCGGATCTGATGGCCGCCTACGACGTGTACGCCGCCTCGGGCGAGATCAACTCCACCGTCGCCGACGCCGCCGACCGCACCGCCGCCGTGCTCGCCGCGTTCGCCGACCGCACCGAGTCGGTGGACCGGATGGACGGCGTCACGGTCGACCTGGGCGGCCATGCCTGGTTCAACCTGCGCGCCTCGAACACCGAACCGCTACTTCGACTCAATGTCGAGGCCGGATCGCAGGACGAAGTAAACGCACTCGTGACCGAGATCCTGAGCATCGTCCGCGCCTGACTGGGAAGATGAAACCAGTAGCAGTGGAATCACATGCCCGGTATTCGGCGACGGCAGATTACGAGCATTGCCGGTGCACGGCTGGAATAGTGGAGTCACAGACGACACAGCGCGATGAGGGGAGGTGGATTCGGCGATGATCGCTGGAACACCGGTATTCGACCTCGACGATGCCGAGTCGCTGGCGGCGGCCGACACCGGCGGCGCCCTGCGCTCGGCGGCCTCAGGCGGCGCCCAGGTGCGTGCCACGGCCGCCGCGGTCGCCGAAACCTCGCTCATCGAACGCCTCTCCGGCCTGCGCCCGCGCAGCCTGGTGCTGGTCGCGGGCTCGGGTCGCGCCGCGCGCGCGGCCGGGCTGCTGGTCGCCACGCTCGGTGACCGGGCGGGGCTGCCGATCGTGCCCGTCACCTCGCTGCCACCGTGGGTCGGCCCGCTGGACGTGGTCCTTGTAGCCGGCGACGACGCGGGCGATCCGCGGCTCATCGACGCCGTCGACCGTGCGCTGCGCCGCAGCGCCGAAGTGGTGATCGCCGCGCCCAACGAAGGTCCGTTGCGCGCGGTCGCCGCCGGTCGCGCGATCGTGCTCGAACCGCGGGTGCCCGTGCTCGACCACAATCGGCTGCTACGTTTCCTCGCCGTCGGGATCGCGGTGTTACGCGGTGTCGACGCCCAGCGCAGCGGCCCGGCCACTCCCGATCTCACCGCGCTGGCCGACATGCTCGACGCCGAGGCACTGCGCGACGGCCCGACCAACGAGGTCTTCCACAACCCGGCCAAGACGCTCGCCGCGCGCATGCACGGTGTGGGTATCGTCCTCGCGGGCGACTCGCCCGCCGCGGTCGAACTGGCCGGTCACGGCGCCGAGGTGCTGCTGCAATCGGCGGGCAAGCTGGCTTCGGCCGCCGATCTCGCCGACGCCGTCGCCGCGGTCGGCCGCCTGGCCGCGACCACCGGTGGCACCGCGCCCGGTTTCGACCCGCTGTTCCACGACGAGGAGCTCGACGGACCCGCCCCGGTCGACCGGGTGCGGGTGCTCGCCTTGAGCGTGCATCCCGATCAGGCCGCCGCCCGGCGCAAGCTCGCGGTCTTCGAAGGCGCGGGCGCGGGACTGGTCGACGCCGATCTGGTCCATGCCGATGTCGATGTGCTGCAATCCCAGCTCGCCGACCCGGGTGCCCCGATCGAACGAACCGCTGCCGAGTCCGCCGCAGGGGGCGGTCACGGCAGCGAACTCGAGCAGCTGGCCGTGCTCGCGCTGCGGCTGGACATGGCCGCGGCCTATCTTCGGCTGACCGGTGCGCGCGGTGTCGCCGCGCCCGAACCGGATCGATACGACGGGGGACGCTACTAGTGCAGGAACTCGTTGGTGCGCTGCGTTCCTACGCATGGGGGTCGCGCACCGCGCTCGCTCAGCTGTGCGGAAGGCCGGTGCCATCGGCCCATCCCGAAGCCGAACTCTGGTTCGGCGCGCACCCGGCCGATCCCGCGCACGTGAAGACCGACTCGGGCAAACGCTCACTGCTCGAGGTACTCACCGCCGACCCGGCGGGCGAATTGGGCGCGGTGGCCGACACTTTCGGCACCCGGCTGCCGTTCCTGCTGAAAATCCTCGCCGCCGAGGAACCGCTGTCGCTGCAGGCCCACCCGAGTTCGGCGCAGGCGCGCGCCGGATTCGAGCGGGAGAACCGCACCGGGGTCGCGCTGGATTCGCCGCTGCGCAACTACCGCGACGACAGCCACAAGCCCGAACTCGTTGTCGCACTGGAGCGTTTCGAGGCACTGGCCGGGTTCCGCGACCCGCATCGCACCGTCGAGTTGTTGCGCGCGCTCGACGTGCCCGGCCTCAATATCTACGCCGAACTGCTTGCCGCCCAGCCCGATTCGGCCGGTCTGCGGACCCTGTTCACCACCTGGATCACGCTGCCGCCCGCCGCGCTGTCGAAGCTGCTGCCCACGGTGCTGGAGGGCTGTGTGCAGTACCTGTCCGGCAAGGGCGCACGTGCGTTCACCGCCGAGGTGCGGACCGCGCTCGAACTGGCCGAGGTCTACCCCGGCGACGCGGGTGTCCTCGCCGCGCTCCTGCTCAATCGGCTCACGCTCGAACCGGGCCAGGCGCTGTTCCTCGCGGCCGGCAATCTGCACGCCTACCTGCGTGGGGTCGGCGTGGAGATCATGGCCAACTCCGACAACGTGTTGCGTGGCGGGCTCACCCCCAAACACGTCGACGTGCCCGAACTCCTGCGGGTGCTCGACTTCGAACCGATCGACCTGCCGGTGATCGAACCCGAACCCGGCGACGACGGCGGTATCCGATATCGCACGCCCGCACCGGAATTCGCACTGTGCCGTTTCGACCTCGCCGCCGAGGACGAGCCGGTCGTGCTCGCCGACGCCGGGCCTGGCATCGTGCTGTGCACCGCGGGCACGGTCGAGCTCTCCGAGAACGGACGCACCCTCGTCGTCGAACGTGGCGGCGCGGCCTGGATCTCCGCCGCCGACACCGACATCAAAGCGCGCGCGCTGCGCGGGCCCGCCCAGCTGTTCAGCGCCTGCGTCGGCGACGGCAACTGAGCTGCGCCCGAGGCGAAACCGCCGCCGTCGCCGCGGCACTGCGCGCGAGACAAATGACCGCATCGCGGCTGTGTCCTACTAGGCTGTGGCGAGTCGTGTTCAGTGAACAGAAGGGCGGGCCGGCATGTCGGCTGGTGGTGGCAAAAAGGCGATCGTCGCGGCGTTGGTGGCCAACGCGGGGATCGCGGTGGCGAAGTTCGTCGGCGCGTTCATCACGGGGTCGGCATCGATGATGGCCGAAGGCGTGCACTCGGTCGCCGACACCTCGAATCAGGGCCTGCTGCTGTTCGGGCAGAAGGCCGCCGCCAAGGACGCCGACGAGCTGCACCAGTTCGGGTACGGCCGTAACCGCTACTTCTACTCGTTCGTCGTGGCGCTGGTGCTGTTCACCCTCGGCTCGGTGTACGCGATCTACGAAGGCATCCACAAGATCCAGCACCCAGAGGAGCTGAGTCAGCCGATCGTCGCGGTCGTCATCCTCGTGATCGCGATCGGCCTGGAGACCTTCAGCTTCCTCACCGCCGTGCGCGAATCCCGGCCGCTCAAGGGCAATGCGAGCTGGTGGCGGTTCATCCGCAACTCGCGCAGCCCCGAGCTGCCGGTAGTGCTGCTCGAGGACACCGGCGCACTGATCGGTCTGATCCTCGCCCTCGGCGCGGTGGGGATGACCATGATCACCGACGACCCGATCTACGACGCCATCGGCACCCTGTCCATCGGCGTCCTGCTCGGCATCATCGCGATCGTGCTGATCGTGGAGATGAAGAGCCTGCTCATCGGTGAAGGCGCCACCCCCGAACAGGGTCGCGCCATCCACGAGAACCTGGTCGACGGCACCAAGATCACCTCGGTGATCCACCTCAAGACCCAGTACATCGGCCCGGAGGAAATGCTGGTCGCCGCCAAGGTCGCCATCGCGGCGGACCTCGACATCGCCGGAATCGCCGAAGCCATCGACGCGGCCGAAACCCGTGTCCGCGCCGCGGTCCCGACCGCCCGCCTGATCTACCTCGAGCCAGACCTCTACCGCACGCAGTAGTTCGGCAGCCTCCGTGTCGCTCGCCGACACGGGGCTGAGTCCGGGAGGGTGCGCGGGCGCCGGCGGTAGCCTCGGCGATATGGCCGAGCAAGGTGGAGACAGCAAGATCGCGATCATCGCCGCGCTCGGGGCGAACGCGGGCATCATGGTCGCGAAGTTCATCGGCGCGTTCATCACCGGTTCGTCGTCGATGCTGGCCGAGGCGGTGCACTCGGTGGCCGATACCGGCAACGAGGCGCTGCTGCTGGTCGGGCGCAATCGAGCCGAGCAGGCGCCGGACACACTGCACCCCTTCGGGTACTCGCGCAATCGGTACTTCTATTCGTTCGTCGTCGCGCTCGTGCTGTTCGTGATGGGCTCGCTGTTCGCGATCAACGAGGCGATCCACAAGATCCGGTTCCCGGAAGAGATCGAATCGCACTGGGTCGCGATCGGGATCCTCGGTGTGTCGTTGGTGTTGGAGAGCGGCAGCTTCCGCACGGCGCGCAGACAGTCGGCGCCGCTGAAGGGTAAGCAATCGTGGTGGCATTTCATCCGCCACACCCGCAATCCTGAACTGCCCGTGGTGCTGCTGGAGGACGCGGGCGCGATCATCGGCCTGCTGTTCGCCCTCATGGGCGTGAGTCTGTCGGTGCTCACCGGCAACGCGGTGTGGGACGGCATCGGCACACTACTCATCGGCATCCTGCTCGGTGTGAACGCCGTGATCCTGATCGTGGAGACCAAGAGTCTGCTGATCGGTGAGGGCGCGACGGCCAAGGACGACACCGCGATCCGGTCGGCGCTGCTGGCCGATCCGCGGGTCGAGCGCGTCATCCGGATGCAGACCCAGTACCTCGGGCCGCAGGACCTGCTGATCAACGCCGAGATCGCGCTGGACGCCGGCCTGGATATCACGCAGGTGTCCGAGGTGATCAAGGCCGCGGACCTCCGCATTCACGCCGCCGTGCCGAACGCGTGCACGATCTATCTCGAGCCCGATCTGTTCGAGCCCGGCAAGGTCCACGACACACCGATGAAGCCGAGCTGAGCGGCTACCGATAGGCCGGTGCCTCGCCGCGCAACAGGTCGAGCGGGTCGGTGACGATGCCGAAACGGTTGCGCAGCAGGTGTTGTGCCGCGTGCAGCCCCGGCATCCCGTGGACGCCGGGCCCCGGTGGGGTCGACGACGAGCACAGGTAGGTGCCCGGAATCGGGGTGGAGTAGGGGTTCCAGCGAGCGAGCGGCCGGAACAGGGTCTGGCGCGTGGACATCGCGCCCGCCGAGATGTCGCCACCGACGTAGTTGGCATTGTGCGCGGGCATGAACGCCGCCGGTCGCACGTGTTTCGCGAGGATCAGGTCGCGGAAGCCGGGCGCGAAGCGTTCGACCTGGTCGATCACCTGGTCGCTGATATCGCGATCGGTTCCGTTGGGAACGTGCGCATAGGTGTAGAACGTCTGCTGCCCCTCGGGCGCCCTGGTGGGGTCGACCACGCCGGGCTGAATGGCCAGGACGAACGGTCGATCGGCGAATCTTCCTGTGGCGACCTGATGTTCGGCGTGCATGGCCTGAGCCCTGGTGCCGACCAGGTGCAGGGTGCCCGCCAGGTCGGCGCCCGGCGCGGCCCACGGCACCGGACCCGACAGTGCGAAGTCGACCTTGCAGGCGGCGTTGCCGTACCGAAAACGCCCGAGGCTGTTGCGGTATCGCGACGGCAGCCGGTCACCGGCGATGCGAAGGAGTTCGGCGGGCGAGGTGTCGAACAGCACCGCGCGCGCGGTGGCGAGTTCGGCGAAATCGTCGACCCGGTGCCCGGTGAGCACCTCCCCACCGAGGCTTTCGATCTCGGCGATCATCGCGTTCGGGATGGCCTGACTGCCACCGCGGGGAATCACCCAGCCGCCCGCGTGCGCGAGGGTGCCGAGCAGCAGGGAGGCGCCCACCGCGGGGAAGGCGCGCGGTGAGGTGATCGCGTGGGCGGCCACACCGCTGAACATCGCGGGCGCGACGTCACCGCTGAACCGGTTGTCGGACAACGGGGATGCCTGTTCGAGCAGCCTGGCCGCGAACTTGATGCCCGTGCCGACGCGCAGCGGTGGGTGCCGCAGATCCGACATGGCCAGCTCGACCACCTCGGGCCAGTGCTCGACCAGCGGCGCGAACAGGTCTCGCCACGCCCGGCCGTCGCGCCCGAGGTCGGTGACCGTGGATTCGAGGTTGCGCCAAGCCAATCCGGCGATCCCACCATCGAGGGGGTGTGCGTAGGAAACGGTCGGGGCGAGCAGTTCGACGCCGTGCGCCTCGAGATCGAAGGCGCGAAAGAAGGGTGACGCCAACGCCATCGGATGCGCACCGGCACAGATGTCGTGATGGAATCCGGGCAGGGTCAGCTCGGCGGTGCGCGATCCGCCGCCTGCTTGCTCCTGCGCCTCGAGGACCCGCACCGACAGCCCGGCGCGAGCGGCGATCACCGCCGCGGCCAGACCGTTCGGCCCCGACCCGACCACTACTACTTCGGCCATTTGCCATCCCTTCCCGCGCATGCCTACGTGCTCCAACCTACGCGGAGCCGGTCCGCGGTATGTCTCTACCAAGGGCGGGGCCCGCCCTGATCTTGCGCGCCAGCGCTCAATCCTGAACAGCCCCGTCGACCAGCAAGGCGATGCGCCGTTCGCGGAGTTCGGGGCGCAGCCGCGCGCTGCGCTCGAGGGTCGCGAGGCCGTGCAGGGAAGCCCAGGCGACTTCGGTGCGGGCGCCGAGGTCGTCACCTTCGGCGTACGGGGTGAACATCGCTTCCAGACCGGCGAAGGCGTCGCGCAGGGGTTGCGGCGCGTCGAGGCCGAACTCGAGGTCGGTCTTCTGCTCGAAGATGGCGTCGTAGCGGGCCGGGTTGTCGGTGGCGAAGTCGAGGTAGGCGCGGGCGACATTGGCGACCACCTCGGCATGAGTGGTCGCCGCCTCCCTGGCCACCTTCAGTTTCTCGGCGAACTCGACACAGCCCTGCAGGGCAACGGCGCCGACGATCGCCGCCTTGTTCGCGAAGTGGCTGTAGAGCACGGGCTGGCTGTATTCGATGCGGTCGGCCAGTTTTCGGATGGTGACCGCGTCCCAGCCGTCCGCTTCGGCCATCTCACGTGCGGCGTCGATGATCCGCTGATGCCGTTCGGCGCGGTCGCGTTCCTTGCGCTGTTGTGTACTCATGCTTGAAATTCTAGCAGCGCTAGACAAGATAGCGGGAGGTGGGTTATGGTTCTCTCAACACCTAGCGCCGCTAGATTTCAGAGCACAGTGAAGATTCAGGAGCACATCATGACCACCTCGCGCATCGCTACCGCCCTCTCCCTGCTCGGCGGGCTGTTCATCATCTACGTCGGCATCAACTACCTGATCGCCCCGGAGGCGACTGCCGCGGGCTTCGGCCTGCCCGCCGTGCCCGAGGGCGACGCGGTGGCGTTCCTGAACCTCAAGGGCGTCCGTGACATCGTCAGCGGCTTGGTGATCCTCTCCCTGCTCGCCACCAAGCAGCGCTTCGCGCTCGGCGTCGTCATGCTGGCCACCTCGCTCACCCCGTTCGGCGACATGACCACCGTCCTGAGCTGGCAGGGCTCCACGGCTACCGCGCTCGGTGTCCACGGCTTCACCGCGGTGCTGGTCGCGCTGGCCGGTGTGCTGCTGATCCGGGAGCGCCGCGTGAGCTCGACCGAGCGCCCACTCGTCGCGGCATGAGCCACCGCCGATGAATTCCCTGCCGCCACGGCTGAGGATCTGAAGTCACCGAAAGGCCCCGCGATGTCTCATCGCGGGGCCTTTCGGCTATCTCAGTGCACGTCGACCACCTGTGCCGGAACAGGTTTCGTGATGTCGACGGGCGCATCGACCTCGTGGTCGTCGACCATCGTCTCCTCGTCGAAGGGCAATTCCCGGTCGAGTACGCGGCGGGTCCGGTCGGCGTCGACGGTCTTGGTCCAGGTTCCGATGAGCAGCGTGGCCACCGCGTTGCCCGAGAAGTTGGTCAGCGCACGGGCTTCGGACATGAAGCGGTCGATACCGACGATCAGGCCGACACCGTCGAGCAGATCGGGGCGATGACTCTGCAGTCCGCCGGCGAGGGTGGCGAGTCCGGCGCCGGTGACGCCGGCGGCACCCTTGGACGCGATGATCATGAACAGCAGCAGGCCGATCTGTTCGCCGAGTGCGAGCGGCTTGCCCATGGCGTCGGCGATGAAGATCGAGGCCATCGTCAGGTAGATGGCGGTGCCGTCGAGATTGAACGAATACCCGGTCGGCACGACAACACCCACGGTGGTGCGCTCCACACCCGCGTGTTCCATCTTCGCGATCAGTCGCGGCAGCGCCGACTCCGACGAGGAGGTCGCCACGATCAGCAGGTACTCACGCGACAGATACCGGCACAGCTTCAGGATCGAGACACCCGAGACCATCCGCAGGATCACGCCGAGCACACCGAACACGAACACCAGACACGTCAGATAGAACGCGATCATCAACGTCGCCAGCTGCACCACCGCCGACCAGCCGGTGCGGCCGACCACATTCGCGATCGCGCCGAACGCGCCGATCGGCGCCAGCCACAGGATCATCGACAGGATCCGGAACACCAGCTTCTGGCCCAGCGAGACCGCGCGCAGGATCGGCGCGCCCGCATCACCCATCGCCTGCACGGCGAACCCGACCAGCAGCGCGACGAACAATGCCTGCAGCACGCTGCCCGCGGTCAGCGATGACACGAGCGTGGTCGGCACGATGTTCTCGATGAAGTCCCACGTGCCGCCCGCACTGTGCGCCTGATCGGCGTATTTCGCGCCCGCCCCCGAGGTACCGACGTCGAGTCCCTCGCCCGGATCGATGAGGTTGCCGACGACGAGCCCGATGCCGAGCGCGATCGTCGACATCGCTAGGAAATAGCCGATGGCCAGGCCACCGACCTTGCCGACGGTGGCGGCCGCGCGCACCGAACCGATGCCCAGGACGATCGTGCAGAAGATGACAGGTGCGATCATCATCTTGATCAGGTTCACGAACACGGTGCCGAGCGGCGCCAGCGACTGACCGAATTCCGGGGCCACCCGGCCGACAACGACGCCGGCCACGACCGCGACGATCACCGCGATGTACAGCCAATGGGTATGGTCGCGTTTCCGCGCTGCGGTGGTATCACTCATGCCGACGAGCATGAGGAACTATTGTGACGGCCGTCACTTTGGTCCATAAGTTTCATATCTGCGCATAACGTTCGAGAAATCCAGGTCGGAGGCAAGAGGTGCGACGAGGACGACTGTCGCTCGCGGGACAGGCCTTCGTATGGCAGCTGGTGGTGCTGGGGCTGCTGATCGCCGTCGGCACCATCCTGGCCGTGTTCGATGCCAGGCGCGACCACGACGTGGCCGCGGAAATGCAGGTCAGGGATGTCGCGGTGACGGTGTCGCGGTCGCCGTCGACCCTGGCCGCGGTGAACTCGCCCTACCCGAGCGGGCTGCTGCAGCCGACCACCGAGCGGATCAGAGCGGCCACCGGCATGGACTTCATCGTCGTGATGGCACCCGATCGCACGCGCTACACCCACACCAACCCCGACCTGATCGGCAAGCCGTTCGTCGGCAGCATCGACGGTGCGCTGGCAGGCCAGACCCTCACCGAGACCTTCACCGGCACCCTCGGCCCCTCGATCCGCGCGGTCACCCCGGTCTACGACAACGGCCGGGTGGTGGCGCTGGTCTCGGCCGGTGTCACCCGAGCCAAGATCAGCACCCAGGTGGCCTCCCAGCTGCCGCTGATCCTCGGGGTGGCCGCGGTGGGTCTCGCGCTGGCCGCGCTGTCGTCGTTCCTGATCAGCCGCAGGTTGCGGCGCCAGACCCACGGCCTCGCCCCCGACGAGCTGCGCGCGCTCTACGAACACCACGACGCGGTCCTGCACTCCGTGCACGAGGGCTTGGTGGTGTTCGGCGCCCAGGCCGAGGCCGCTGAGGTGGTCAACGATCAGGCGCGCACCCTGCTCGACCTGCCCGACGGGCCCGTGCACCGCAGTGACCTGCCCATTTCGCTGCAGCAGATGAGCGGGGGCGTGGTGCGCGACGAGACGCACGTGACCACCGACCGCATTCTGCTGGTCAACCAGGACCTGGTCAGCTGGGAGGGCCGCGAGATCGGCACCGTGCTCACCATCCGCGATCAGACCGAACTGCGCGCGGTGCTCGGCGAGCTCGACTCGGTGCGCAGCTTCGCCGAATCGCTGCGCGCCCAGGCGCACGAGGCCGCCAACCGGCTGCACACCGTGGTCACCATGGTCGAACTGGGCCGCCCCGACGAAGCGGTGGCCTTCGCGACCGCGGAGCTGCAGCTCTCGCAGGTGCTGATCGACCGATTGCTGGCCGCCGTCGGCGACGCGGCGCTGGCCGCGCTGCTGCTCGGCAAGGTCGACCAGGCCGCCGAGCGCGGGGTGAGCCTGGCCATCAGCGAGGACACCGCGCTGGACTCCACCGATCCACTGTCCGCGCACGAGACCGTGACCCTGGCAGGCAACCTGATCGACAACGCGATCGACGCGGCGGCGGGCACCGTCGACAAGCGCGTCGAGGTGTCGGTGTGTCATCGTGACGGCGCGTTGTGGGTCCAGGTGTCCGACAGTGGACCCGGTATGTCGGCGCAGATGTTCTCGCGTGCCGCCGAACGCGGCTACACCACGAAATCCGACCACGCGGGCCTCGGCCTCGCTCTGGTGCACCGCCTCGTCGACCGACATCGCGGCACCATCACCACCACGGCCGCACCACACAGCGCGGTCATCGTTCGCATTCCGCTGAGGGAGACACCTTGATCCGGGTTCTGATCGTCGAGGACGAGCCGTTGATCGCCCAGGCCCACCGGGCCTATCTCGAACGGCTCGACGGTTTCGTCACCGGTGGCGTCGTGCACACCGGACGCGATGCGCTGCGGGTGGCGGCCGAGGCGATCGCCGACGGCAATCCGTTCCATCTGGTGCTGATGGATATCGGGCTGCCCGATATCAGCGGGCTCGATGTGGCCGCCGCGCTCAACGGGCTGCAACCACGCCCCGATGTCATCGCGATCACCTCCGCGCGCGAGCTGAACATGGTGCGCAGTGCGGTGGCGCACGGTGTGGTTCTGTATCTGCTCAAGCCGTTCACCTTCGCCGCGTTCCGCGAAAAGCTCGAACGCTACCGCGGTTTCGACACCGCGCTGCCCGCGGGCGAGGCGGCCCTTTCGCAGTACGACATCGACCGCGCGCTCGGTGCGCTGCGCACCGCCGACCAGCGCGCCGGTGCGCCGAAAGGCGTTGTGCAGCACACCCTGGAGGAGGTGTCGCGCGCGGTTCGCTCGGCCGAATCCGGGATCACGGCCACCGATGCCGCTGCGGCCGTTGGTGTTTCGCGGATCACGGCATGGCGGTATCTCGAGAAGCTCGCCGACGACGGACTGGCCGAGCGCCGAGCCGATTACGGCCGCGCCGGTCGCCCGAAGACCCGCTACCGCTGGCGCGCGAGCACCTGACTAGGCCGGACGTGCGGCGCCCGCCAGATCGTCGGGCGCCGAGGTGCGCGCGACCGGTCCGAGATCGACCGGCATGTGCTCGAACCCGTGCAGCGTGAACAGCTTTCGGCGGACCGGCTCGCCGCGCAAGCGCAGATTCGGGTAGCGGGTATAGAGCGCGCGCAGGGCGTGTACCGCTTCCATTCTGGCCAAGCTCGCACCGAGGCAGGAGTGCACACCGCTGCTGAATGCCAGGTGATCCTTGGCATTGCCGCGGTCGATGTCGAAGCGGTGCGGGTCAGGGAAGACCGCCGGGTCGCGGTTGGCTCCGGCCAGCGACAGAATGACCGTGCTGTCCGCACGCACCCGCACACCATCGATGTCGACATCCTCGAGCGTCTGGCGTGCGGTGGTCTGGACGGGTGGATCGAACCGCAGGGTCTCCTCCACCACGTCGGGCCAGCGTTCGGGGTCGTCCTGGGCGAGGGCGAGCTGGTCGGGATGGGCCGACAGCGCGGCGACCGCATTGCCGATCAGATTGACCGTCGTCTCGAATCCAGCGCCCATCAGCAGACTCGCGCCCGCCTGCAGTTCCGGCAGACTCAGATCGCCCGAGCTGACCAAGGTGGACAGGATGTCCTCACCCGGTGCGCGACGCAGCGTGGCGATGTGGTCGGCCAGGTAGTCGTCCATCGTCTCGGTCGCGGCCATCGCCGCCCGATACGACCGCCACGAGGTGCCGAGGTCGAGCAATGGCGTCATCTTGTCGCCCCACCGGAGAAACATCTCGTGGTCCGCGGGCGGGAAGCCGAGCATGTCGGCGATGATCGCGATCGGCACCCTGGCCGCGAAATCGGTGATCAGATCGACCGAGCCGTCCGCGGGCATCGCCGCGAGCAGTTCGGCGGTGACCACCTCCACCCGCTCGCGCAGCCTGGCGATGGCGCGCGGGGTGAATGCCGAGGCCACCGGCTTGCGCATCCGGGTGTGCTCAGGCGGGTCGAGGACCAGCATCGACGGCGGCTCGACCGGGTTCGGTGGCACCGTGACCCGCGCGGCGAGCTTGCGCCACGGTGCGGGCAGATCGGCGTTGAGGGCCGGTCGTACGCCGAATCTGGGATCGCGCAGGATCGCTCGAACCTGCGCGTGATCGAACGTGGCGAAGGACACCGGCGTCTTGATCAATCCGCCGCGACCGCGCAGTTCATCGATCAGCGGATAGGGATCGTGCAAGCCCTGCTGACCGCTGAGCAACGTCGCGAACGGATCACCGCGACGCACCTGCCACCGAAGGATCGCCCGCGGCGCTCCGTGCTCCGCCGACCATCGAACCCAGTACTGCGCAATCATCGCCACCCCTGCCACTCTGCCGAAGTCTTGCTTCCACAGTACGGACGGGATGTGACACGCGACACGTCCCCGAGGCGGACCCGAACCTATACCTGGGTAGGAGCTAGCGCCGGACGGTCACCTTCTCGGTGACGACCCGATGGTCGACACCGGCCGGATCGGGATTGACGACCTGCACCAGCGAAGCCCCGGCGAACAACACCGCGACGAACCCGTCGATCAGTTCCTCCACCGTGTCCCACGGTGTACTCGACAGCACCCGATCACCGGCGGAGAACCCTTGCAGCGCGGCGGACTTCCGAGACATGGTCAGCACTTCGTTCACCGAGAGGCCGTCGATCGCGGCCCGGAATCCACCGGGCAGGAACTGATCACCGTGCACGCGCACCGCGGTCGCGAAATCGGTGACCCCGACCGGCAGATCACGCACCGGTGTCCCCATCGCGTCCAGCGAGAGCACCGCCACCTCGCCGACACCGTCGGCGTCGTCGAGCCGGTCGGGCGTGACCAGCGCGAGGTCGGCATCGGGATCGGGCGTGAGCACCACTTCGGTTCCCGCCCACCAGCATCCCAGCAGCACCGCGGCGGTCTGCCAGTGCGCGGGCAACAGCACCGCGACCCTGGCGCCGGGGGTGAGCGCGAATTCGTCGCGGATCAGGTTCGCGGTCTTGGCGGCCCAGTTGGCCAATGTCAGCCCGGACAGTTCGATCCGGGCGCCGGTGGCGTCGTCGTACCAGGTGACGCGTGGTCCGGCGGGATCGCGTTCGAGAATCGGGTCGAGGAGGGCGTCGGTCAGCGTCGAATTCGGCTCACGCATGGGTCAATTCACACATTTCGGTCCGTTCTGGCCTGCGTCGATCGGCGGGGCGGGCGGTATCGGTGTCGCGGTCGCCGAGGATGTCGCGTCGAGATCGAACATGCCTGCCGCGGCCGAGCCCGGACCAGAATAGTCGCTCGCCAGGACCACGCTCACTGTATCCGCCGACACTGTCGCATCGGCGACCACCGTCAGGCCACCGAGCGCCTCGGCGACCGCCGCCGCCTTCGGGTCGGCGGCATCGGCGGCCAGCACGCGACTCGAGCTGACGCTGCCGCCGGTGTAGTTGCCGATCGTGCCTTCCCGGAATCCCTTGCCGGTCAGAGCCGCCGACACCTTGCCCGCGAGTCCGGTGGCGCCACCCGCGTTGAGCACGCTCACCGTCACCGTCGAGGTGTCGATCTTCGGCGCGGCCTCGTCTTCGGTCTCCTCCTCCCCCACCAGGCCTGCGACGAAACTCTGCACCGTCTTCGGGTCGACCTTGACCACCGACTCCCCCGCCGAGGTCATGCTGTTGAGATCGGAGACGGGGATGGTCTCGAATTCCACCTTGCCGCCGGACAGATCCTTGAGCTGCTGCAGAAAGGCCAGTACGTCCCAGTCCTCGTCGAGCACGACGGTGCGCCCGACCGCCTCGCTGATCTCGCTGAGCTTGCCCGGATTGGCGAGGGTCTTGGCATTGAGCAGCTGGCCCACCAGCTGCGCCATGAACACCTGCTGACGCACGATCCGGTCGATGTCACCGCGTTCGAGATCATGGCGCTGACGCACGAAGCTCAGTGCCTCCTGACCGTCCAGACGCTGGCGGCCCGCCGGAAAGTCCGCGCCCGACATCGGTTCGTCCACCGCCTGATTCAGGCACACCTCGACCCCGCCGACCGAGTCGGTGAGCAGCACGAAGCCGAGCAGGCTCACCTCGGCGTAGTGGTCGACGGTGATGCCGGTCAGGTTGGCCACCGCTTTGATGAGGGCCTGCCTGCCCGCTTTGGTCGACGCCTTTTCGGCGTCGGCTTCGGATTTGCCCTCGGCGAGCAGCTCCGCGCGTTCGGTCTCCTTGGTCGAGCCGTAGGCGGAGTTGATCTTGGCTTTGCCCTGACCGCCGCCGACATCGACGTAGGAATCGCGCGGGATGGAGATCGCGGTGGCCGAGCGGCCGTCGTTGGGGACCCGGATCAGCACGATGGTGTCGGTATTGGTGCCCACCTCGTCGCCCGCGTGCAGCATGGCGCGTTCGGCTTTGGTGAGCGGGTTGCCGTGCGCGTCGGTGCGGCTGTCGACACCGACGAGCAGGATGTCGACGGCGCCGTCGCGGCCACCGCCGAGGCCGAGGCCACCGATCCGGTCGATATTGGCGATCAGGTTGTCGACACTGCGCCAGGCGAATCCGGTCAGTGCCAGGACAAGCACCGCCGAGATCGCCACCATCAGTTTCGCTGGACCGAAGGTGCCCGCAGGCGCGCTGACCGGTCTAGTCGACTCTCGCACTCGTGCATCCTCTCGACGATCTCCGCGCCCGGTCAGCTCTTCCCCCCGGCAAACACCACCTTGTCGTCAGCCCGGGCTCGTCCGCGGACACCGGCCATCACAGGCTAACCAACAGTTACCACACTCGGGCCCAACCGCAGGTGCTCCGGCGTGCCAGACTGGCCGCGTGAACGCCGATTTCCCCGCCCCCGCTCAGCTGATCGTAACCGGCGCACGTGGTCTGCTGGGGCGACAGATCCTGCGCCTGGCACCGGATGCGCGTGGCTTCGGGCGGGCCGACCTCGACATCACCGACCGCGGCGCCGTCGACGCCGTCCTCACACCGGGCGCCGTGGTGATCAACTGCGCGGCCTACACCGCGGTGGACGCCGCCGAAACCGACGTCGAGGCAGCCTTCGCCGCCAATGCGACCGGACCGGCCGTGCTCGCGGCCGCCTGCGCCGCGGCGGGCGCGCGGCTGATCCACGTGTCCACCGACTATGTCTTCCCCGGGACCGCGACGACGCCGTACGAACCCGGCGACCCGACCGGACCGGCCACGGTCTACGGGCAGTCCAAGCTCGCCGGTGAGCGGGCCGTGCTCGAACTGGGCGCACACGTCGTGCGCACCGCGTGGGTGTACGCCGGTGTCGAGGGGGATTTCGTCGCGACGATGCGCAGGCTGGAAGCCGAACGCGACACCGTCACCGTGGTGAACGACCAGCTCGGCTCCCCGACCAGCGCCGCCGACCTCGCAGCCGCGCTCCTGGAATTGAGCACCCGCCCCGACGCACCCCGTGTGCTGCACGCCACCAATTCCGGCACCGCCACCTGGTTCGACCTCGCCGCAGCGATTTTCACCGACCTCGGCGCCGACCCGAACCGGGTACTGCCGTGCGCCTCCAGTGAATTCCCCAGACCCGCACCGCGCCCGGCGTATTCGGTGCTGTCCCCCGCGGCCTGGAACGCGGCAGGCCTCACCCCGCTTCGCTCCTGGCGTATCGCACTCACCGACGCACTGCGCCGGTTGTCCGACTAGGCTCCGCAGTCGTGAACGCAGCAGACGCAGCCGATTCTCCAGCCCCCGCCGGCCTTGCCGTGGTCACGGTGACTTATTCACCGGGTGAGCACCTCGAGCACTTCATCACCACCCTTGCCGACGCGACCAGCGAGAAGCCGCAGGTGATCCTGGCCGACAACGGCTCGACCGACGGCGTCCCCGAACTCGTCGCCGAGGCCAACTCGCACGTGACGCTGCTGCACACCGGCGGCAATATCGGCTACGGCGGTGCCATCAACCGGGCCGTCGCCGAGATCGATCCGTCGATCGAATTCGTGATCCTGGCCAATCCGGACATCCGCTGGGGCGTCGATTCCATCGACAAGATGCTCGAGGCGGCGAAGCGCTGGCCGCGCGCGGGCGCTTTCGGTCCGATGGTCCGTGAGCCCGACGGCAGCATCTACCCCTCCGCACGCCGCGTCCCCGGCCTCGCCGACGGTGCCGGGCACGCGATCCTCGGCTCGGTCTGGCCGAAGAACCCCTGGTCGGTGCGCTACCGCCAGGAGAACGAGGAGATCTCCGAGCGGGTGGTCGGCTGGCTGTCCGGCTCGTGCCTGCTGGTGCGCCGCGCCGCGTTCGACACCATCGACGGTTTCGACTCGCGCTACTTCATGTACATGGAGGACGTGGACTTCGGTGACCGCATGGGCAAGGCGGGCTGGCACAATGTATTCGTCCCGGACGCCGAGGTGACCCATGCCAAGGGCCACGCCGCGGGCAAGCATCCGGAATTGATGCTGCCCGCCCACCACGCCAGCGCCTACCGCTTCCAGGCGGACCGGCATCCGCACTGGTGGCAGGCACCGTTGCGGGGCGCGTTGCGGGCCGGACTTGCGGTTCGCTCCAAGATTGCGGTTCGATCGGCGCTGCGTGAGCAAGCGCGAACCGGAGCCTGAGTAGGCACCGGTCCACTGTGAACAGGGGAAACTCGATGGCAGGCAATGCAGGCACCGACGCGGTCATCCTCGTCGGCGGACAGGGCACGCGGCTGCGTCCGCTCACCCTCTCGGCGCCCAAGCCCATGCTGCCGACGGCCGGGCTGCCGTTCCTGACCCACCTGCTGGCCAGGATCGCCGAGGCCGGGATCACCCACGTGGTGCTCGGCACCTCCTTCAAGGCCGAGGTCTTCGAAGAGCACTTCGGTGACGGCTCCGAACTGGGCCTGGACCTGGAGTACGTGACCGAGACCGAACCGCTGGGCACCGGCGGCGGTATCCGCAATGTGCTGCCCAAGCTGCGCGCGGACAACGTGATGGTGTTCAACGGCGACGTGCTCGGCGGCACCGACCTGGGTGCGATCCTCGACACCCACGAGTCGACCAACGCCGACGTCACCCTGCATCTGGTCCGGGTCAGCGACCCGCGCGCGTTCGGCTGCGTGCCGACCGACGAGGACGGCCGCGTCACCGCGTTCCTGGAGAAGACCCAGGATCCGCCGACCGATCAGATCAACGCGGGTTGCTATGTGTTCCGCCGCGAATACATCGAGAAGATCCCCACCGGCCGTCCGGTCTCGGTGGAACGCGAGGTCTTCCCGGCGCTGCTGGCCGAGGGCGCCCGCGTCCAGGGCCACGTCGACGCCTCCTACTGGCGCGACATGGGCACCCCGGAGGACTTCGTGCGCGGCTCCGCGGACCTGGTCCGCGGTATCGCACCTTCTCCCGCGCTGCCCGGCCAGCGCGGCGAGTCCCTCGTCCATCCCGGCGCGGGTGTGGCACCGGGTGCGCTGCTCATCGGTGGGACCGTGGTCGGGCGCGGCGCCGAGATCGGCGCGGGCGCGCGACTGGACGGCGCGGTGATCTTCGACGGCGCGGTGGTCGAGGCGGGCGCGACCGTCGAACGCTCCATCATCGGCTTCGGTGCCCGCATCGGCCCCCGCGCGCTGGTTCGCGACGGTGTGATCGGCGACGGCGCCAATGTCGGCGCCCGCTGCGAACTCCTGCGTGGCGCTCGCGTGTGGCCCGGCGTGGTCATCCCCGACGGCGGCATCCGCTTCTCCACCGACGTCTGATCCACACGACGCCGGGTCACCGCCGAGACTCTCGGTCGGTGGCCC
The DNA here is from genome assembly GCF_042719755.1 of Nocardia sp. NPDC058519. Lineage (NCBI taxonomy): Bacteria > Bacillati > Actinomycetota > Actinomycetes > Mycobacteriales > Nocardiaceae > Nocardia > Nocardia sp. NPDC058519. Next base: position 86,013 of record NZ_JBHXNK010000014.1, read on the forward strand.
GGCGTTGTGCTGTTTCAGCTGAAGCCGACGGCCTGGTCGCCCCAGGCGAGGTGCAGGTCGGCGTCGGGGTTGTCCACGACGCGGTCGATCGTGTCGATGAGCAAGGTGGTGCGGGCGGCGGGGCGGTAGTGGGGCCAGTGTTTGGAGCCGTCGATGGCGGCGGGGACACTGTGTTCGGCGAAGGCCAGCCAGCGGCGCTGCATGCGGCCCGAGACCGCGACCGACGCTTTGCGCCCGCCGAGCCAGAAGGTGGGGTCGTGATTGAAGGTGCCGAAATTGCCGAAGACATAAGGCAATTCGGTGGCATGACCGGCTCCGACCCTGGCCGCCTTCAACATCGGGGTGGCGTAGTCGAAGCGGTACATCCAGGTCGGCGAATGCTGGGCATGTCCCTCGGCGACCCATGCCGCAGGCATCCGGAAGGCCGCATCGGTCGACATCGCCAGTGCCCCACGGGTTTTGGTGAGATCCGGGTAGGCCGAGGTGATCTCGGCGATCCGCTCCGGCGACATCTCGGGATGCGACGCGGCGACGTCGCGCAGCATCGCGTTCACCGCGTCGGGCGTCACCGGCATGATCGGTGAGCGCAGCACCCGAAACAGCGACGCCTCATCACGATTGGTGCCGATCAGCAACGGCACACGATGCGACAGACCTTGCTGGAACCGGTCGATCGGGTAGCCCGGCAACAGATTTCCGTCGACGACCGGCGCCGCGGCGAGCCTGCCCGGTTCCTTGATCGGCACCTCGTCCAGCAGCACCGCACCGATCTCGACGAGCTGTTCGATCGGCAACTCGAGCAACCGATTCGCCTCGCCCGGCCCGAGTTCGAGCAGCTCCAGATAGCGCTGCCCGACGACCGCGGCCCGCTCCTGCCCGAAAACCGTGGTGGCTGGTGGACTTTGGACGATCGCCTTGTGGAACAGTCCGCCCGCGACGGGCGAGGTGAGCAGTGCGGTCACGCATCCCGCGCCCGAGGACTCACCGAAGAGGGTCACATTGCCCGGGTCGCCGCCGAACGCGGCGATATTGTCGCGCACCCACGCGAGCGCGGCGAGCAGATCGTGCAGGCCGAGGTTGGCGGTGAACTGCTCGCCGAACGAGGACAGATCGAGAAACCCGAGCACCCCGAGTCGATAGTTCACCGAGACGACCACCACGTCGCCCGCCTCGGCCAGCTTGCGCCCGTCGTAGATGGACTGGGCGGCGGTGCCGAGGCAGTAGGCGCCGCCGTGCACCCAGACCATCACCGGGCGCGGTTCGTCGTCGCTCGGCTCGGGCCGCGGCGACCAGACATTGACCCACAGACAGTCCTCGCCCATCTGCAGGTCGGAATCCACCGGCACCATCGCGCCCATGGCCTGCGGTGCGATATCACCGAAGACCACGCAGTCGCGCACCCCGTCCCAGGGCTTCGGGCGCTGCGGCTCGGCGAATCGAGCGGGTCCGGCGGGTGCGGCGGCATAGGGAATGCTCCGCCATACCGCGACCGGCCCGTCCCAGGTTCCACTGACCTTGCCGTATTCGGTTTCCGCCAGCGGGTCGGCATCGTGGGCTCGCGCGTCCGGATCGAAATCGGGCTGAATGCTCATCGCACACCTCCTAGCCGGCGCGACCGCACGGGTGCCTGTGTATTTGCTCCCGCTGGTCGCAGCACCTGGTGACTCCTTACGAGAGTACGTGCGCACCGCCCGAACACGCGCCCTACGCGCCATTTCCGCAGGTAACAGTTACTCCGCGGTACATGAGAAGCCCCCGTTTCGCGGCGTCACACGGCGGTCACGACGCGGATTCGGCGACGAATGCCGACCCTTTTCTGCCCCCGAGAAGTCCGAGGTCGGCTGCCATCCGGGCCTCCCCCACCCGAGGGCAGCCGACCTCGCGCCGGTTAGCTGGAAATACGCTGAGTTTCGTCGCCGACATAGGCGGCCCACAGTCGCTGATACGGACCGTCGACGCCGACCAGCTCGGCGTGGGCGCCGACCTGCACCAGCTTGCCCGCGCCGACCACCGCGATCAGATCGGCGTCGGCGGCGGTGGCGAGCCGATGCGCGACGACGATCGTGGTGCGGCCCGTGGTCAGCACGTCCACCGCGGCGCGCACGCGTGCCTCGGTGGCCAGATCCAGCGAGGCGGTGGCCTCGTCGAGGATGAGGATGTCGGGGTCGATCAGCTGTGCCCTTGCCAGCGCGAGCAGCTGACGCTGCCCGGCCGACAGACTGCGCCCGTGCGCACCGATCGGCTGGTAGTAGCCGTGTTCGAGTGCCGCGATCATCTCGTGTGCCCCGACTGCGCGCGCGGCCCACTCGATCTCGGCGGGCTCGGCCTCGGGATTGCCGTAGGCGATGGCCTCGCGCACGGTGTCGCCGAACAGGAACGGCTCCTGCGGGACGACACCGAGGCGTTTGCGGAACTCGCGCAGCCGGAACCGGCGGATGTCGACACCGTCGACGAGCACCGCGCCCTCGGTCGGGTCGTAGTACCTGGCGAGCAGCTTGACCAGGGTCGACTTGCCCGCGCCGGTCTCACCCACCAGCGCGACCTTCTGGCCGGGCTCGATTCGCAGGTCGATCCCGTCGAGTACGGTGCGTGCCCGCGAGGAGTACCCGAAGCTCACCGAGCGCAGTTCGATCGCTCCGTCGAGGCTGGTCACCGGGAGTGGATCGGCGGCCTCCGGTGTGTCGACGGGGGTGCGCAGCAGCTCGCCGATGCGGTCGACACCGACCACTGCCTGCTGATAGCTGTCGAACACCTGCGAGAGCTGCTGGATCGGGGCGAACAGCAATTCGATGTAGAGCAGGAACGCGATGAGCGTGCCCGCGGTGAGCACGTCATCTCGGACCTGGTGCACACCGACGGCGAGCACCGCGGCCGTGGCGATCACCGACATCAGTTCGATGCACGGGAAGAACACCGCCATCAGCACCTGTGAGCGCAGCCTCGCGTTGCGGTAGGCCCACGACCGGCGTTCGAATTCCGCCTGATTCACCGACTCCCGGCGGAACGCCTGGGTGACGGTGATGTTGTCGACATTCTCCTGCAGATAGGCGTTGACCGCGCTGACGCGCTCTCTGGCCAGGTTGTACGCGGGCACCGACGCGCGCCGGAATGCCACCGTCGCCACGCCGAGCACCGGCAGCAGCACGAGGACGACCACGGCCAGCCCGGCGTCGATCACCAGCAACGCCGCGACCACACCCGCGATGGTGACCGTGCTGGTGAGTGCGGTGGCCAGGCCGGTCTGCAGAAACGCCGACAGCCCGTCCACGTCGGTGGTCATCCTGGTCATGATCCGGCCGCCGAGCTCGCGCTCGTAGTACTGCAGGCCGAGCCGTTGCAGGTGGGCGAAGGTCTTGACGCGCAGCCCGTAGAGCAGCCGCTCGCCGACCCGCCCGGTGACCCGCACCTGGGCGACACTGATCGCCCAGTCCACCACCACGACCATGATCGCCAGTGCGGCTGCGCCGATCACCACCTCGCGCGCACCGGCCAGCACACCGTGGTCGATGCCGTAGCGCACCAGGAACGGGATCAGCACCTGGGCGATGGCATCGAGTCCGACCAGGCCCAGCCCGGCGAGCAGCGGCCAGGTGAACGGGCGCAGCAGTCGCGGCAGGGAGAACGCGGTGTCGGGGGTGTGCGAGAACGACCGGTCGACCTCGGGTTCCCCGGATACCGGCGGCAGCCGGTCGAGCAGGGCGACGACATCGCCGCTGGGTGGCGCTCCTGCCATCATGCCCCCACCCGCGCCACCGCCCGGACCCGTGGGCGCGCCCGCCGACCTGCGCGCGAACGCCTTGGCCAAGTGTTCCATCGTGCGGTCGTCGTCGGCGTCGACTTCCGGTGCCACCCACAGCTCTTCGGTGGCCGCGCGGGTGGTGTCGCGGTGCGGATCGGCGCCGATGCCGACGACCTCCGGCGGGGTGAACAGGGCACGGAACAGCTCACCGGACTGCTGTAGTTCACGCAGCGTGCCCAGTTCGGCGACGCGGCCGCTGTCGAGGACCGCGACCCGATCGGCGAGCGACAGGGTCGAGATCCGGTGTGCGACAACGATGGTCGTGCGCGTGCGGAGTTCGGCCCCGATCCGCTGGAAGATCTGTTCTTCCACCTGGGCGTCGATGGCCGAGGTGGCGTCGTCGAGAACCAGCACCGGTGCCTCGGTGAGCAGTGCGCGGGCGAGTGCGATGCGCTGGCGCTGTCCGCCCGAGAGTCGTTGTCCGCGTTCGCCGATGGTGGTGTCGAGACCCAGTGGCAGGGCGGTGACGAACTCGTCGGCGGCGGCGAGATACAGCGCGTGCCAGACCTGTTCGTCGCTCGCGTCGGGCCTGCCGTAGGCGACGTTGGCCCGGATCGAGTCGGCCATCAGGTGCGTGTCCTCGAAGACCATCGCCACCCGCGCGCGCGGGTCGGGCAGCTCGCGCAGGTCGACATCGTCGAAAAGCACCGCACCCGAATCCGGTTCGAGCAGCGCGGGCAACAGCGACACCAGGATCGTCTTGCCGCTGCCCGCCCCGCCCGTGATGGCGATGGTCTCACCCGAGCCGACGCGCAGATCGAGGCCGTCCAGGATCGGGGTGTCGTCGAAACCGAAACCGACCGAATCGAATTCGATCGACGGCGGCTCGGCGACTTCGACCCCGTCACGCGCGTCGGTGCCTCGCATCCCCGCCGCACCAGGCACCGCGCCCGCATCGTCCGGCGCTTCGATCACCTCGCGCACCCGGTCCAGCGACGCCTTGCCCTGCTGGCTCACCGTGAGCAGCATCGAGAACTGCCGCACCGGCCCGACGAACGCGCTCAGATAGGTCATGAACGCGAGAAACGTTCCGAGCGTGATGGATTGGCGCAGTGCGAGCAACCCGCCGACGATCAGGATCAGCGCCTGACCCGCCGCGGGCACCGCCTGCACGACCGGAGTGAACCGGCTGGTGATCCGGGCGACCCGCAACCGCGAGCGATAGAGCACGCGCGCCCGCGCACTCAGCTGGTCCAGCTCGTACTGTTCCTGCCCGAAGCCCTTCACCACGCGCACACCGGCCACCGCGGCCTCGACCTGCATCGCCACCTCGGCGGCGCGCGCCTGCGCGTCCCAGTTCGCGGGGAACAGCTGACGCTGACTGCGCCGGGTGACGATCCACAGCACCGGCAGCACGACCAGCGCGATCACGGTGAGCGCGGGCGACATCACCGTCATCAGCACGAGCACCGCGAGCAGCAGCGCCACATTGCCCGCGATCATCGGGATGAGCTGCAGCAACATCTGGATCAACGTGACATCGGTGATCGCCCGGCTCACCACCTGCCCGGTGCGCAACTGCGCCTGCTCGCGCCCGTTGAGCCGTAGCAGCGCGGCGAACAGGTCTCGGCGCAGGTCGTGTTGCACGCCCAGCGACAGTTCGGAGGAGGCCACCCGGCGCGCGTACGACGACCCGAACCTGGCCGCGCCGATCACCAGCAACAGCACCACCCACGGCGTCACCGAGGCCGCGGTGGCGCTGAGTGTGTCGACCACATGCCGCACGACCAGCGGCAGCGCCGCGGTGAGCAGCGCCGCCGCCAGTGCACCGGTGTAGCTGATGACCACCAGTCGCCGGTGCTCGAGACAGCGGCGGGTCAGGTAGCGGATCCAGTCCGATCTCATCGGGCGGCCACGAGCACGTCCGCGTCGTCGAACTGGTTCGCCGGTCGCGCGAGACCGTAGTGGCCACGCAGCGTGGTCTCGGTGTATTCGGTGCGGAACAGGCCGCGCGCCTGCAGGATCGGGACCACCTCGTCGACGAAGCGTTCCAGACCCGATGGCAGCACCGCGGGCATGATGTTGAAGCCGTCGGCAGCGCCCTGACGGAACCAGTCCTCGATGGCATCGGCCACCTGGAGCGCGGTACCCGCGAAGGTGCGGTGCCCGCGACCGCCACCGAGCCGGGCGATCAGCTCACGCACCGTGAGCCGTTCGCGCCGGGCCAGATTCACGATCAGCGTGAAGCGGCTCTTGGCGCCTTCGATGTCGTCCTCGGTGGGCAGATCCTCTGGCAGTTCGCTGTCGAGATCGAGCTCGTCGATGGGCAGCTCGAAACGCTCGGCGAGCTGCTTGCGCGCGTACTCCGGCGAGATCAGCCGGGCCAGTTCGGCATCGAGCGCCTTGGCCTCCTCCTCGGTGTCGCCGATGATCGGGACGATGCCGGGCAGGATCTTGATGGATTCCGGGTCGCGACCCGCGGCGACAGCGCGCGCCTTGAGGTCGGTGTAGAAGGCCTTGGCGTCGTCGAGTGTCTGCTGCGCGGTGAACACGGCTTCGGCGTAGCGGGCGGCGAATTCCTTGCCATCCTCCGACGATCCGGCCTGCACCAGCAGCGGATATCCCTGCGGGGAACGCGGCAGGTTCAGCGGGCCGTCCACCCGGAAGTGCTCGCCGTGGTGCAGGATCTTGCGCACCTTCGAGGCATCGGTGTGGATGCCGAGTTCCTTGTCGGCCAGGATGGCGTCGTCATCCCAGCTGTCCCACAGTTTCGTTGCCACATCGACGAATTCGGCGGCCTTCTCGTAGCGCAGCCGGTGGTCGGGGGTGTCGTCGAGGCCGAAGTTGCGGGCCGCGTCGGCGCCCGCGGTGGTGACGATGTTCCAGCCCGCCCTGCCGTTACTGGCCCAATCCACCGAGGCGAACCGGCGGGCGAGGTTGTAGGGGTCGTTGTAGCTGGTGGAGGCCGTGGCGATGAGGCCGATTCGGCTGGTCTGCACGGCGACCGCGGTCAGGATGACGGTCGGCTCCAGCTTGCCGCTGGGACGGCGACCCGGATCACCCATCAGCACCGGGCTGTCGGCGAAGAAGATCGAATCGAGTTTGCCGCGCTCGGCGGTCTGCGCGAGCTTGACGTAGTAGTCGATGTCGGTGTGGGCGTGCGGGTCGCTCTCTGGCAGCCGCCAAGCCGCCTCGTGGTGACCGACCGACATCAGAAAAGCGTTGAGGTGCAGGTGTTTCGACATGGAGGCGCCTTTCAGGCCGCACGCTCGGCGACGCCGAGTGCGGTGAGCAGGGTGTGACGAATGCGCCCGAACGCGGGCAGGCTCGGATCGCGCTCGCCGACCAGCTCGACCGGGATGTCGAGCGAGAGGCGTCCGTCATCGAGCACGATCACCCGGTCGGCCAGGGCGACAGCCTCGTCGACATCGTGGGTGACCAGCAAGACGGTCGGGCGATGTCTGCTGATCAGGTCACGCAACAGGGCGTGCATCTTGATCCGGGTGAGCGCGTCGAGCGCGCCGAAGGGTTCGTCGGCCAGGAGCAGATCGGGTTCGCCGACCAGCGAGCGGGCCAGCGAAACCCGTTGCTGCTCACCACCGGAGAGTTCCCTCGGCCAGGCGCGTTCGCGGCCGGCGAGGCCGACTTCGGCGAGTACCTGCTCGGCGGCGGCGCGGCGGGTTCGCGGCTGCCCGTAGAGCACATTGGGCAGCACCCGCTGCCAGGGCAGCAGCCGCGAATCCTGGAACACCACCGAGGTTTTCGCCGGTATCCGCAGCGTGCCGTCACCTTCGACGTCGTAGTCGAGTCCGGCCAGCGCCCGCAGCAGCGTGCTCTTGCCCGAGCCGCTGCGTCCGAGCAGGGCGACGAACTGGCCGGGCGCGATGGTCAAGTCGATCGAATCGAGCACCGTGCGGTCACCGAATTTGCGGGTCAGCGAACGCACCTCGACCCCGGTGACCTCGGGTTCGCTCACCCCGCGATAGTGCGTCGCCATGACAGCACCCTCCGTTCCACCAGCCGGATCGCCGAATCCGACGCCAGACCGAAGATGGCGTAGACGACCAGGCCGACCAGGATCACATCGGCCTGTCCATAGTTCTGCGCGTTCGACATCATCTTGCCGAGACCATCGATGGCGTTGACCGTCTCGACCACGATCAGCACCAGCCAAGCACTGGTCACCGACAGCCGCAGACCGAGGAAGAAGCCGGGCAGCGATCCGGGCAGCACGACGCTGCGAATGAACTCCGCACGCGAAACGCCCTGTACCTCCGACAGTTCCACGAGCTTCTGGTCGATCGTGGTGAGCGAGGCGTGGGTCTGGATGTACATGTGCACAACCACACCCAAGGTGATGAGTACGAGCTTGAACTCCTCGCCGATGCCCAACCACAGGATCATCAGCGGGATCAGCCCGAGGGTGGGAATGGCCCGCTTGATCTGGACCGGGCCGTCGATGAGCGATTCACCCCACCGGGACAGCCCCGCGATCACGGCGAGCGTGGTGCCGATGAGCACACCGAGGACCATGCCGATCAGCACCCGTTGCAGCGACACCCCCAGGTTGGCCAGCAGTGGCCCGTCGACCAGCAACTCCCAGCCGGTCGCCAGGACGGTCCACGGCGCGGACAGTTTGCGCGAGTCGATCAGTTCGAGCAGTGAGCCCGCGGCCCACGCCCCCACCAGCAGGACCACGCCGAGCAGGCGGGCGGCGGGGAAGGCCTTGCGCAGACCGAGCCGGCGCAGGGCGCGCCGCTCGACGAATCCGTCACCGGACGGTGCGGAAACCGGAATCGCGGTGCGAGACAGAGCGATGGTCATTGCTGCCCCTTCGTGCGATACGGCGCCGACACCGCGTCGAACGCGATCTTCTCGAATCGGCGGTCGAACAGATCGGCGGCGGGGAAGGAATTACCGAAGAAACCGGCCTTGGTCACCAGATCGATCGTCTCCTGTTCCCAGGCGATCGCCTCGTTCCAATTCTCCGGGAAATACGGCTTTTCCGTCGTGGCGACAATGCGTTTGCCGTCCTCGACCGAGACCGTCTGATCCTTGACGTAATACGCGTCGATCCATTCCGTGGGATGCTCCCAGGCCCAGACTTCGCCGCGTGCCCAGAATTTCACGAATTCGGCGACGGCGGCGGCTTTGCTGTCGTCACGCAACACCGAGGTCGGCGCCCACAGGACGGTCAGCGCGTCGACGGCGGGAGTGTCGATCGCGGTGGCGCCGTCGACGCGGTACTTGTCGAGGTACTTGGTCAGGGTCGGTTCCCCGAACGGGGCGACGTCGATTTCCTTGGCCTGCAGGGCGGTGAGGAACTTCGTGCTCGGCAGCTCCACGAGCTGCACCTCGTCGGTGCGGATGCCTGCCGCCTTCAGCGTGCGCAGCACCACCAACCCCTGGGCCTGGCCCGGCGAGAAGCCGATCTTCTTCCCGCGCAGCCCATCGAGGCCGGTGAAGCTCGACCCGGGGGCAGTGGCCAGCTTGTACAGCGGGGTCGTGCGCACCTTGACACCGACGATCTTGGCGTCGAGGCCGCTGGCGTGCGCGTGGATCGGCGGAATGCCCGCATTGGTCGCCAGGTCCACCGAGCCGCCGCGGAAGGCCTGGATGACATCGGGACCGGCCTGCACAGCGGGCCACGACGACACCGTGAACCCGAGCTTGTTCAGTTCTCCCGAGGCGGTCAGTGCCACTTTGGCGGTATTGGCCGCGACCGCGAGCGAGACCCCGGCGGGCACCTCGGTGGGCAGCGGGCTCGTCAGTGCGGCACCGTCCTCGTCGCCGGTGGCGCAGGAGACCGCGAGCAGCGAAGCCGCTGCGGCGAGCAGTGCTATTTGTCGAATACTTTTACGCAAGGTGATTTCCCGGATCTGATCGAATAATTATCGGCGACGGAATTCGAACCGCGACAACACCGCACATCCGACGTGACCCGGGCGACGCCGGACTGCATTTTGTTCATAGTGTCAACTGTCGCGTGTGCCGCCGCTTCCGGTCAATATTCGACTGTCTTAAAATAACCACGAATCAAACTGCCTGCGCGACAACCGTGCTCAGTGGATCGCTGAACAATTCCTGCAACACCACCCCGGCGGCCGCCATCACCAGCACCTGACCGGGGAACGTCGACGCGGAGATCACCTCGGCCGGGTCGGCGCCGATGGTCGAGTGGGCGCGCACCGCGTCGTCATAGGCTTCCCGGACGCCGGGAACCGTGATCAGGCCACGGTCGATCAGTATCAACGCCTCCGGGTCGATCAGATCGATCAGTGCCGCGGCGACCTCACCCATCACCGTGGCACGCTCGATGAAGTACCCGCGTTCGGGGCCACCCGCCGCGGCCGCCGCCACCAGCTCGGGGAAGCCGCCGACAGTTTCGGCACGTGCCAGCAACGCGTGGTCGCCGAGTGCGTCGAGGGCGAATCTGTTGGTCGTGCCGAGCAATCGGGCGATCGAGCCCGCCCCGGAGTGCGGCCCGTAGTGGACGCGGCCGTGCACGGCGATGGCGGCGTCGATGACATTGCCGACGAACAGCACGATCGAGCTCGCCGAGCCGCGCAAACGTCCGTAGAGCTGTTCGGCGTGCACCGTCGCGCGGGTATGGCTGTCCACACTGACCGGTAAACCTGTTCTGGCACTCAGGTATTCGCGCACCGGCACATCACGCCAGCGCAGATAGGAGTGTTCGACGACCGAACCGGTGGCGGTGTCGACACGGCCGCCGATCGCCACCCCGAGCCCGTGGATCCGCACCTGCTCGGCGAGGTTCGCCCGGACCGCGCGCACTCGCTCCAGTACGGCGTCGAGGATGTCGAAGGGGGCATGGGTGCGATGGGACACCTGCTCGCTGTGCAGCACCGAACCGGCGATGTCGACCACCGCGACGGTGATCTGCACCGCCGCGATATGCACCGCGATCACCACATTGCCGACGGCGTCCAACGCGATCGGACTGTGCGGCCTGCCCACGCCACCCGGCCCCGGTGACTCCGGCAGTTCGACGAGCAATCCCGCCTCGACCAGCGCCCGGCTCTGCCAGGTGACCGTGGCAGGCGAGACCCCGGCGTGTCTGGCCACCACGCTGCGCGGTGCCGACCCGAGGTCGAGCACCGCCCGCAATACCGCCCCCGCGCTACTGTTCGCCATGCGCCACCTCGCCATCACCGCCGTTCGCTCACGGTACGGAGCGCAGCGGCCACGACGAAGCGTTCGGCGCACCGTGATCGCAAGCATCGGCCCTTACACTGGGCCGATGCCGAACTACAGCTTCCGGTGTCGTTCCTGCGGCGACACGTTCGATGTCAACCGGCCGATGGCGCAGTCCTCGGACCCGGCCACGTGCCCCGTCGGCCACGATGACACCGTCAAACTGCTCACCACCTTCGCGGCGGTGGGGCGCGGCTCGGCTCCGGCCCCCGCGCCTGCGCCACGGCCGGCGGGTGGCGGTTGCTGCGGTGGTGGCGGCTGCTGCTGACCCCGCCGAGGCCGCGGCTGTCCGGTCGTCAGTCGCGGCGGTCGACGTGGCCGAGGTCGCGGTCGGGTGCGATCCGGTCGCGAACTCGCTGCTTGAGGACGGCGATATCGGGGAAACCCCCGTCCGCTTTGCGTTCCCAGAGCTGTTCGCCGTCGAGGGTGATGCGGAAGATGCCACCCTGGCCGGGGACCAACGCCACCTCGCCGAGTTCGGTGGCGAACGTGGTGAGCAGTTCCTGGGCCATCCAGCTCGCCCGGAGCAGCCAGCGACATTGGGTGCAGTATTCGATCGCGATACGGGGCACCTGAGCAGTATCGCTGCTTCAGGCCTGGAACGTGCCGTCGAGGTAGACCCACGCCCCGTCGACCCGCACGAAGGTACTCAGCTCGTGCATGGCGTCTCGCGCGCCGTCGAGCTTGTAGTGGGCGATGAATTCGACCGTGCCGTTGTCATCGAACGGCCCGCCACGCTGCGTGCCGACGATCTCGAGGAACAGCCACCGCTGATCCTGGTCGAGCTCCAGCTCGGCCGGGCGAGTGCTGGGATGCCAGGACCGCAGCAGATAGTCCACATCGCCGACGACATAGGCGGTGTACCGGGACCGCATCAGCGTCTCCGCGGTCGGCGCGGCCTTCTCCCCCGCCAGAATCGGCCCGCAACACCCGTCGAACGGCTCGCCACGACGACACGGACACGGTCTCACTTCACCCATACCGCCCATCCTGCCGGACCGGCCTGCCACCTCCCGCACCCCAGGTCCGCCGGCGTCGATCACCCGAACGGCTGTTGCGCGAGGGGAGCGAGCTCCAACGCCCGCGCGAGGTCAGCGGTCTGATCCCGCCAGCGCCGCAGATCGGTGACACTCGGCGCCATCTCGTAGTCGAGGTGATGCGCCGCACGCGACAGCGCCGCCCACAAGGCACCGATCTGACCAGCGGTCTCCGGCCCCGCGTACACCCGCAACGCGAGCAGCTGCGCCCGCATCGGACACCGCATCAACTCCGGCGCCACCTGCGCCCACAACTGGTCCACCGCCTGCTCGAGCGCCAACCGCAGGATCCACGCCACCGCCCGCGACCACACCCCACCGGCATCCGACACCGACCCGTCCAGCAAGTTCTCGGCCGCTTCCAGCCGCTGAGCCACCGAGGGCCGCGGGCTGAACTTCGCGCGAGCAGGTCTGCCGCGACGATTCACGACCCCACCGTACCGGGACGGCGGCGCGCGGCCGTCGGGTCGCGTCGCTGCCTGCAGACTTTCCCCACGAGCCCACTCACCTGCGCACCGCGGCTGGCTCGTGGGCTCGGAGCCAGGTGATGAATCGTTCGGTGTCACTGATCAATTCACGCATCGGACGGTCGATCGGCACGTGCGCGCCCGCGGTGGCATCACGAAGGACGCCGACGAGCCAGCGTCCGCCGACCGCGCTCAGGTGCTTGTTCAGGTCGTCCACGCGGGCGCCGACGCCCATGATGGCGAGGGTGATCATGGCGCGGGTGGTGTGCGCGTTGCGCACGCGCCGTTCCACTTCCCCGTGCTCGAGACCGCCTGCCAGCAGTTCCTGGCGGGCCTTGGCCAGCCCGGCCGCCTCGATCGCCGAACGGCAGCAGGTCGCGACGAGTTCGTCGGCGATGGCGGCGGGAAGCTGCGGTGTGCGCAGCAGGGATCGGGCGTCGTCGAGATAGCGGCGAACCGGGTCGCCGGTCACCCGCACCTCGACGATCGAACGCTCACGACGCTGGACTTCGAGCACCGTCGCATCGAGCTGCATGCGGCGCACGGCCTCGGCGAGGCGCTCGTCGTGGGTGAACACCACCACCTGTCGCCCCGCCGCCACCTCGGCGAGCACCCTGGCCAGCCCGTCGACCTTCGCGGGATCCATCGCCTGCACCGGGTCGTCGATCATCACGAAACGGAAAGGGCTGTGCGCCACCGTGGCTCGTGGCAGGAACAGCGACAGTCCGAGCGCGTGCAGCTCACCCTGACTCATCACCCCGAGTGCCGCGCCGTCCACTTCATCGACGGTGACGTCGAGCAACACCCGTCGCGCCGTCCCCGCACTGCCCTGCAACCGGATCGCACCGAGCTCCACATTGCTCTGCTGGCGCAGGGTGCTCCACACCCAGCGCGCCGTGGTCTCCAGCGGCCGCATCCGTTCCCCACGGATCGTCGCCGTCGCCCCTTTGAGCCAGTCGGCCGCTTTCTTCACGATCCGCAGCTCACTCGCGTGGTCGGCGACGGCGCGGGCAGGGTCCAGCCAGGCGAGAATGCGCGGGACCAGCGGCGACCACACCGCATCGAGTCGATCCAGCTCGGTGCGGGTGTCCCTTTGCAGTGCACCGAGTTCCACAGCGAGGTCGGCGTGAACAGTGCGCAGTCGATCCGGGAGCTGATCGTCGAAGTCGGCTGTCGCGAGCGGGGCCCACTCCGACCAGAGCTGTCCTACGATTTCGCGCTGTTTACGCAACGAGTCCGATGTGCCGTGCGAACCGGGTTGCCCCGCCGAAACGAGCTCGATCGGCAGCTCCGTAGGGAGGGTGCGGGCCGCTACGAGAGCGGTGTCGAATTCCGCCGTGGCCGCCCGCAACGCCGCGAGTTCTGTGGTGCGGTGCGCGATTTCGGAATCAGCGGCAGCGAGCCAGTCGGCATCGAGTTCGTCGCGTCCGCAGACCGGGCAGGGGCATGAACCCGCCGCCGTGACGTGTTCGCGTGCCCGCGTGAGCAATTCGAGAACTCGCAGATCGGCGTCGGTATCGACCGTCGCGTGGCGCGACACATTCCGGGCCGCTTCGGCGAGCCGGTCCGCCGTGGCGGCGACCCGGGTGGCATCGGGCACCGTCAGCCGCAGGATCGCGCGCAGACCCTCCGGCCCATCGATACCGAGGACCGAGCCGGCTACCGCGCCTGCCACGGCGTCGAGATCGGGGTCCGGGGTACGCAGCAGGTCGGCTACCTCGCGAGCACGCTCGTCATCGGCCTCGGCGAGCTCGACCAGCAGGTCGGCGCGCGACTGACGCGAATCCCGCACGGCACGTTCGAGTTCGAGTTTGCGCAGCCTGATCTGCTCGGCCGCGGCGGCCAGCTCGTCGAGGCCGAGGAGGCGATGTAGCGCGTCGAACAGGTCGCTCGGCTTTCCGTCGACGAGCGCGCCGAGTTCGCTGTAGGACAGGAACGGCCGGTACAGATCGAGCCGTTGCCGCCGTCCGTGCGGGTCGACCGAGGCCGCCGGTTCGGATCCGCGCTGCTCGGTCCACTGCGCGTCGGCCAGTTCCGCACTCGCGTCCCAGCTGGTGGCGACCGAGAGTTGCGGCTGCTCGCCCGCGGTGAGCAGCTCGACATCGATCCGGGCGGTATCGGGTTCGTGCAGGTTGCGCCAGCCCTCCCGCCACGCGGTCGAGCGGCCGTCCCAGCGCCGATTTCCGCCGGTCAACGCGAACTCCGCGGCCTCGGCGAAACTCGACTTCCCGCTGCCGTTGCGACCGACCACCAGCGTCAGACCGGGCCCCGGATTCAGCCGCAGCGTCGCCGCGGGCCCGATCCCACGAAAGCCCTGCACGGTGATCGACCGCAGGAAGACCCCGGTATCACCGGAATCCGTTGCGGCCGAGTCACCGTCGACAGCTGTGAGCGCGGCGAGCACGCATGCGGCGACCCGTTCCTCCACTGCCGGGTCGGCGGCGAGCTCGCGTGCGACCACCTCGGCGATCCGATCCGAGCACACTTGCGACATCCCCCTTCGCGTCGGCGCGCAACGCGGCGATTTTGGTGGAAACGCTACCCGATCGCCGGATGTTCGCCCAGGGGATGCGCAGGGCCCCAGCGAATCTGCCCGCGGAGGTGGAATGGCCATCGCGGTACCTCGGCGGCCCTCGATGTCCACCCCTCGCCCACCCCGGCGGGCAGCTCGATGAGGTGTTCACACCCGCGTTACGCTGCGTCGAGCAGCGCGGGCGGTCCGGGCGGTGCCGAACAGATCAGAATGCCAGACATCGCGGTTCACGGCAAGGGCTGGAGCACGAAACTTCTACAGCTCCAGCATTTTCCAGGTACCCGGCCGCCAGGACCGCTAGTTGTCGGTGGGTTGCGGTAGATATTCGGCGAACAGAGAACGGGGGAAACCGATGACCGAGCAACGCACGCCGTGGACCGAGGACCAGGTCCGCGCGCTCGCGCCCGACGCGAGCTCGCTGGCTGCCGCACGCAAGCTGGCCGGTCGCTGGCGCGAGACCGGCACCGCCGGTAATGCGGTGTGGGGGCTGTGTCAGGGCAGCGGCGCCAAGCCGTATCAGGCGATCGTCGACCTGGACGGGCCCGCGTACAAGTGTTCGTGCCCGAGCCGCAAGTTCCCCTGTAAGCACACGCTGTCGCTGTTGCTCACCTGGTCGAGTGGCCAGGCGCCCACCCGGGATGCCCCCGCCGATTTCGCGGCCGAGTGGCTGGCTGGGCGGGCCGCGAAGGCCGCCGCGCCGCCGAAGGCCAAGGCCGCGAGCACGCCGTCGCAGGCCACCGCCGAGCAGCGGCGCAGCCGCGTCGCCGCCGGGCTCACCGAGCTGGAGGTCTGGCTGACCGACCAGATCCGCACCGGCCTGGCGCAGACCGATCGTTCGTTCGCCGCCTACGAGGCGATCGCGGCACGGATGGTCGACGCCCAGGCGCCCCGCATCGCCGAGACCCTGCGCAGGTTGCCCACCGCGGTCGTCACCACCGAGCACTGGCCCGAACTGCTGTTGCGCGAGTACGCCCGCCTGCACCTGCTGGTGCTGGCCCATCGCGGGCTCGATGCCCTCCCCGAGCCGCTGCAAGCGGGAGTTCGCACCCATGTGGGCTACCCGACGTCGGCCGAGTCGGTCCTGAGCGAGCCCGCCGTGCGGGATCGCTGGCTGGTGCTCGGCATGCGGGTGAGCGAGGAGGAGCGTCTGCACACCCGCCGCACCTGGCTGCGCGGTCGTAGCAGCGGACGATGGGCCCTGCTCATCGAACACTCCTTCGCCACACCGAATTTCACCGGCGAGGTGCCCGCGCCCGGCAGCGAGGTGGACGCCGAACTGCACTATTACCCCGGCGCGGCATCCCTGCGCGCGCAATGGGGCACCCGCCACGGCGTACCCGAACCCTTCACGACCGTCCCCGCTGTCGGCGGCACCACGATCGACGACGCGCTGGACGCCTACGCGGGCGCGTTGAGCGACGATCCGTGGCTGCGTGCCTGGCCCGCGCTGCTCACCGATGTGGTGCCGGTGCTCGACGAGCACGGTTGGCAGCTCGTCGCGTCCGACGGCACCGCGCTGCCGCTGCCCGCCGGCGTGCGCCCGTGGCGGCTGGTCGCCGTCGCGGGCGGTCACCCGGTGACGGTGTGCGGCGAGTGGCGAGCCGACGGCTTCGACCCGATCTCGGTCTTCAGCGCGGGCGAGGTGAGCGACCTGGAAACCGAGTTCCCCACCGAGACAACCCCGACTCCCGCGCTGGCCGAACTCGTCTCGGTAGCCCTGCTCGGCACCGCGCGCCGCAGCGCCGACGGCGTCCACCTCGACTCCGCGGTCGCCACCGCCGTACCGCAGCACGCGGGCGAACCGGCCACCCGGCTGCTGCACACCGCCGCCCTGCAAGACCTGTACCTGCGCGGTGGGCAACTCCCGCGCACCGCGTCCAAACCCGAACCCGCCGTGGATGATCCGCGTCCTCTCCTGCCCCGCCCCGCCGCCGATCGCCTCAGCAGACTCCTCGCGGACAAATCCCCGTTCCTCACCGAGTGGTTCGCCGCGGCAGCACCATTCGACTTCCGGCTCCCCGATGTGCTGTGTGTGCAGGCGCTCTCCGCCGCCTCCGACAGTGCGCTGCGAGCGCCACTACTCCGGCTGGCGGGCCGCCGCGGACGCTGGCTCGCCGCCCGCAATCCGGCCTGGGTGAAACTGGTCGACGAGTTCCCTGCCGATGCCACTACATCGTCGGCGGATGGGGCAGCCGAAAACAGGCAGCCGGAGCCGACCGCGAGCGCCGACATCCACGTCGGCACCGACCCGAGCACAACCAGGAACGCCGGGCCGACGTCGTCTACAGATCACGGCGCCGATTCGGGCTCCGGTGCAGAGCCGGGCGCGCACGATGTCTGGTTGTTCGGCACATCCGGCGAGCGGAAGGACTGGTTCGCGCGTACTCGCCAGGCCGATCCGACCGCGGCCCTGGCCGTGTTGACCGCGGCATGGCCGAAGGAGTCGGGACAGGTCAAAGCGGAGCTGCTCGGGCTGCTCGCCGATGGGCTGAGTTCGGCGGACGAAGCCCTGCTCGAGCGGGCCCTCGACGATCGGCGCGGCGATGTCCGGCGTACCGCGACCACGCTGCTCAACAAGCTCCCTGACGCCGCTTTCGGGCGGCGGATGGCAACGCTAGTCGCGTCGTGGATTCAGGTGGCTGAAGACGGCACCGTAGAAGTGACGGTGCCGTCAGAGCTCGACGTGCAGGCCCGGCGCGACGGCATCACCGATGCGACCGATCAAGCGAAATTGCGCTGGGACACCCCTGATTCGACGATCACGACCCTGCACCAGGCGATCGCCGCAACGCCGCTCACCGCGTGGGCCCCGATCGTGCACTCCACCGGCGAGAACACCGCGACCACCGCGCTGACCTTGTCGCTGCCGCCCCGCTATGCCAAGGCGATCGTGGACGGCTGGGTCGACGCCACGCTCGCCCAGCACGACACCACCTGGGCCCGTGCGCTGTTCGCCCACGCGACACCGACCGAGCAGGCCGTGCTCCGGCGTCGCGAACTGTTCACCCTGCTCGATGCCTCCGACCGGATCGAGCACGTACTCGATCTCGACGCGCACCAACTCAACGAACTCCACGCGATCCTGCCCGGCCTCGATCACCCATGGCCGGAACCCGTCGCCACCCACGTGCTGCGTCTGCTCGGCGAGCGCGCCCGCACCACCGCGCGTCAGCCGCATGCCAGTGCGGGCGTGTACACCGACCGGGCGCTGCTCACCGCGGCGAGCGTCCACCTGCCTGTCGAGCTCGCGACGCGCATCACCGCGCTCGCCGACACCACCGACGATCCCGCCTGGCAACAGGCATTCCACCGACTCGCCCACGATCTCACCGACCGCGCCACCATGCTCGAGGAGCTGCGATGACCACCACCGAACCGTCGACCACCCTGCTGCGCCCCCACGCCGAACAGGCCTTCGCCGACGAACTGGCCGCCCTGAACCGCGTGGACGACCGCGTGCGTCCACCGTCCTGGAAACTGTCGCCGTGGGCGGTGGTCACCTACATCCTCGGTGGCACCCTCGACGACGGCACCGTGATCACACCCAAATATGTCGGCCCGCGCAGGCTGATGGAGGTCGCGGTCGCGACCCTCGCCACCGACCGCGCACTGTTGCTGCTCGGCGTGCCCGGTACCGCGAAAACCTGGGTGTCGGAGCATCTTTCGGCGGCGATCAGTGGCGAGTCGACGCTGCTCGTGCAGGGCACCTCCGGCACCGCGGAAGAAGCGATCCGCTACGGCTGGAATTACGCCCGCCTGCTCGCCGAGGGGCCGAGCGACGCTGCCCTTGTCGCGTCGCCGGTGATGACCGCGATGCGAACCGGCGCCATCGCCCGCATCGAAGAACTCACCCGCATCCCCTCCGATGTGCAGGACGCGCTGATCACCATCCTTTCGGAGAAGACCCTGCCGGTTCCCGAACTCGGTGGAGAAGTGCAGGCGGCCAAGGGTTTCAATGTCATCGCCACCGCCAACGATCGCGACCGTGGCGTGAACGATCTCTCCTCGGCGCTGCGCCGCCGTTTCAACACCGTCGTGTTGCCGCTGCCCGCCGACGAGGATTCCGAGGTCGCCATCGTCAGCCGACGCGTCGAACAGCTGGGCGCCGCACTGGAATTGCCGACCGTGCCCGCCGCCGCCGAGGAAGTCCGCCGCGTGGTGCGGGTCTTCCGCGAACTGCGCTCCGGCATCACCGCCGACGGCCGCACCAAACTCAAATCCCCCTCGGGCACGCTGTCCACCGCGGAGGCGATCTCGGTGATCACCAACGGCCTGGCCCTGTCCGCCCACTTCGGCGACGGCGTGCTGCGCGCCTCCGACATCGCGGGCGCCGTCCTCGGCTCGGTGATCAAGGACCCGGTGGCCGACACCGTGGTCTGGACCGAGTACCTCGAGGCCGTCGTCCGGGAACGCCCCGACTGGGCCGATTTCTACCGAGCCTGCCGCGAAATCGCCGGCTGACGCCCAACCGCCGGGGAGGACGGAACACACAGCACACATGGGGTTTTCGATGACTGAACAACAGGGCGACACCGGATCCGCGCCCGATACCGGCACACTGGACGATCCGGGCACAGACGCGAAGGCAAGCGTCGCACCGGTCGCCGGTACTGCCTCGGTGACGCGGGTCTTCGGCATTCGCCACCACGGTCCGGGGTCGGCGCGCTCCCTGCGCCACGCGCTCGAGGAGTTCGGTCCCGACGCCATCCTCATCGAAGGACCGGCCGACGCCGATCCCCTCGTCGGGTTCGTCGCCGCCGACACGATGACCCCACCGGTCGCGCTGCTCGCCTACGTCCCGGATTCGCCTGCTCGCGCGGCATTCTGGCCCTTCGCGGTGTTCTCGCCGGAATGGCAGGCGATGCGCTACGGCGTCGACCACGCCGTGCCCGTCCGCTTCTGCGACCTCCCGGCAGCCAACGTCCTCGCCGCCGAGGACGACGCTCGCGGTGGCGGTTCCGACCCACTCGCCGCGCTCGCCTCGGCCGCGGGCTACGACGACGCCGAACGCTGGTGGGACGCCGTCGTCGAATCCGTCCCCGACAGTGCGGCTTTCGACGCCATCACCGAAGCGATGACCGCCCTGCGCGAGGACGCCCTGCACTCCGCGACCGGGACCACGACAACCGCTCCGCCGCGGCTCGGCGTGTCTACGCCGAGCGACACCGAAATCCCCGACCCGGTGTCCGTATCGCCGCTCGACCCTCCGGAGCTGTCGGAGAAACCCTCGACAGCAACCGGATTCGAGTCGCAAGCAGACACGGATCGACAAGACGCCCCGATCGCGCCACTGATCGTCGACCATCACACGCTGGTCCGCGAGGCGCATATGCGGCAGGTGATGCGGCAGGTGCTCAAGGGTGGCGCGAAGCGACTGGCGGTCGTGTGTGGCGCTTGGCACGCACCGGCGTTGGTCGAACCGCTCGGCCCGGCCGCACCGGATACGCGACTGCTCAAGGGGCTACCGAAGACGAAAGTCGCGTTGACTTGGGTGCCGTGGACGCATTCGCGGCTGGCGGCAGGCTCGGGCTACGGGGCGGGCGTCACCTCGCCCGGCTGGTACCACCATCTGTTCACCGAGACCGAGCGGCCGGTGGCGCGCTGGCTCACCAAGGTGGCGGGGGTGCTGCGCGAGCACGATCTGCCGGTGTCGAGCGCGCACATCATCGAAGCGGTGCGGCTGGCCGACACCCTCGCGGCGTTGCGCGGCAGGCCGCTGGCGGGATTGTCCGAGGTCACCGAGGCTGTGCGGTCGGTGATGTGCGGTGGCGACGAGACCATGCTGCGGCTGGTGATCGATGAACTCGTCGTCGGCGAGACGCTCGGCGGTGTCCCCGAGGACACCCCCACGGTCCCCTTGGCCGCCGATCTGCGGGCGCGCAGCAAAACCCTGCGGCTCAAGCAGGAGGCGCTCGCCCGCACAGTCGACCTCGACCTGCGCAAGGAACGCGATGTCGAACGCTCGCATCTGCTGCACCGCCTGCGCCTGCTCGGCATCGACTGGGGCACTCCGACCACCGGTGAGGTCCGCAGCACCGGCACCTTCCGCGAGACGTGGACCCTGCGCTGGGAACCGGAATTCGAAGTCCGGATCGTCGAAGCAGCGGTCTGGGGAACGACCCTGCGCACTGCCGCGGAGACGAAGATCCTCGACACCGCCAGCCGCGACGACGTCACCGTCACTGCTCTCGCCGATGCGCTGGAAATGGCCCTGCTCGCCGACTTGGGCGGTGCCACCGAAGGTTTGATCACCAGGCTCGAAGCCGCCGCCGCCCTCGACCACGACGTCACCCACCTGCTCGGCGCCCTGCCCGGCCTGACCCGCACGCTGCGTTACGGCGATGTCCGTGGCACCGACACCAAGGCACTGGCCCACGTCGCCGACGGCCTGCTGGTACGGATCTGCGCGGGCCTGCCCGGCGCCGTCACCGGCCTCGACACCGATGCCGCGCAGGCCCTGCGCACCCAGATCGACGCCGCGCACACCGCCATCAGCACCCGCGACGACGAGCACGCCAGCACCGAATGGCTGGCGACCCTGCAACGCATAGCCGACCGCGACGACGTGCACGGCGCGATCGGCGGCCGCGCGGTGCGCCTGCTCTGCGACGCCGAACGCATCGACGACGCCGACTCCGCCCGCCGCCTCGCCGCCGCGCTGTCCGTCGGCAACACCCCCGCCGCGAAAGCCGCCTGGATCGACGGCTTCCTCGGTGGCCGCGGCCTGCTCCTGGTCCACGACCGAGAGTTGCTGCGCCGCATCGACGAATGGCTCCGCGGCCTCAACGAGGACCAGTTCGTCGCCACCCTCCCGCTGCTGCGCCGCACCTTCGGCTCCTTCGAATCCGGCGAGCGCCGAGCCATCAGCCAGGCCCTCCGAGACACCGGCTCGGCACCGACCACACCCGCGGGCCCCACCGCCGTCGATCCGATCCGCGGACAACGGGCCCTCCGCGCGGCGACCGCGATCCTCGGAGCCGCAGGGTGACCACCTCCACAGACCTCGAACGCCGGGCGGCGCACAACACCCTCGCGATACCGCACCCCGATCTCTCGCTCGATCACCAGGAGCATCGATGACCGATCCCGACGAAACTCAGTCGCGCCGTTGGCGGCTGGTGCTCGGCACCGCCGCCGACGAGCACCTCGGCGGCCTGTCCTCCGGCGCGGATCAGGCCATGGACCAGGCCCTGAGTGCCCTCTACAACACCGGCGAGGCCGGCGGCTCGACGAAAAGGTCCGGCGGACTGGGTGGTTCGGCGCCACGGGTGGCCCGCTGGCTCGGCGACATCCGGAGCTACTTCCCCGCGACGGTGGTCGAGGTGATGCAGCGCGACGCGGTCGAGCGGCTGAACCTCACCCAGTTGCTGCTGGAGCCGGAACTGCTGGAGTCGGTCGAGCCCGATGTGCACCTGGTCGGCACGCTGCTCGGGCTCAACCGGGTGATGCCCGAAACCACCAAGGCCACCGCGCGGATGGTGGTCGAGAAGGTGGTGCGCGAGATCGAGCAGCGCATCGCCGCCAAGACCGTGGCCGCGGTGTCGGGTGCCATCAACCGTGCCGCCCGCACCCATCGCCCGAAACTGCGTGACATCGATTTCAATCGGACCATCCGCAAGAATCTCGCCAACTACCTGCCCGAACACCGCACCATCGTGCCCGAACGGCTCGTCGGCTACGGCCGCAAATCGCAGTCGATCCAGCGCGATGTGGTGCTTGCCATCGACCAATCCGGTTCGATGGCGGCCAGCGTCGTCTACGCCTCGGTCTTCGGCGCTGTTCTCGCCTCCATGCGGTCGCTGAAGACCTCGCTGGTCGTGTTCGACACCGAGATCGTCGACCTCACCGACCAGCTCAGCGACCCCGTCGACGTGTTGTTCGGCACCCAGCTCGGCGGTGGCACCGATATCAATCGCGCCATCGCCTACTCGCAAACGCTGATCACTCGTCCCACCGACAGCCTGTTCGTGCTCATCTCCGACCTCTACGAGGGTGGCGTGCGCAACGAGATGCTGCGCCGCTGCAATGCGATGAAGGAAGCGGGCGTCCAGGTGGTCGTGCTGCTCGCCCTCTCCGACGAAGGCGCACCCGCCTACGACCATGACAACGCCGCGGCACTGGCAGCGCTGGGCATTCCCGCCTTCGCCTGCACCCCCGACAAGTTCCCGGATCTGCTCGCCACCGCGCTGGACCGCGGCGACATCACGCGCTGGGCCGACACCAACGCCCCGGCGGTGTAATCCCGCCCCGGTGGCGGGACTCGGGAGCGTTCCGCGCCCGGGCCAACTAGGCTGCCAACGATCGGGTTCGGTGAACGGGGTGAGGCGATGTTGCGGCGCGGGGCGGTGTTCGCCGGTTTCGTCATCGAGCGTGAGCTGGGGCGCGGCGGGATGGGCGCGGTGTACGCGGCCAGGGACCGCAGGCTGCCACGGCTGACCGCGCTGAAGTTGATGCACCGTGACCTGTTCGCCGACTTCGAGATCCGGGCCAGGTTCGAGCGCGAAGCCGACCTCGTGGCCCAGCTCGACCACCCGAACATCATCACCGTCTACGACCGTGGCATCGACGAGGAACGACTGTGGATCGCGATGCAGTTCGTGGACGGTGTAGACGCCTCGGCGGTTCCGGTAGAGCAGCTCGGGAGCGAGCGGATCGTCCAGATCGTCACCCAGACCGCGAGCGCCCTCGACTACGCCCACCGCCAGGGCGTTCTGCACCGGGACGTGAAGCCCGCCAACATCCTGTTGTCGCGCACCGCCGGTGTCGGCGCGGGCTTCGACGAACGAGTGGTGTTGACCGACTTCGGCATCGCGAAACTCCTCGACGACACCGGCGGCCTCACCCGCACCGGCCAGTTCACCGCCACCATCGCCTACGCCTCCCCCGAACAACTCAGCAGCGCCCCCCTCGACGGCCGCGGCGACCAATACTCACTGGCCTGCACCGTATTCCGCTTACTCACCGGCACCGGCCCCTTCGACGCACCCAACCCCGCCACCGTCATGCTCGGCCACCTCAACACCCCACCCCCCGCGGCCAGCACCCGCCGCGCCACCCTCCCCACCGCGGTGGACGCGGTCCTGTCCAAGGCCATGGCCAAAGACCCCACCCACCGCTTCCCCACCTGCACCGCCTTCGCCACCGCACTCACCGACGCCCTCCGTCGCCCGACATCCGGGGCTACCTCGGCGCTGCGGCCGGGTACCGGTGCCGCGCCACACAGGTCGCCGAGTCAGCCGCATGCCGCCGGGCGCCACGACCCGACCGCTGTTCGCCACACCTCGACCGAGCCGGAAAGTCTCGTCTCCCTCAACAGTCGCGGGCTCGACCCTGCCCGGAAGGCCCATCCCGCACTGGAACCGACCGCACACGGCATGTCACGGACGCAGTCATCGAGCCCCCGGACCAGGGACGCCGTAGCGACCGCCGCCCCGCTGTGGCTGAACGCCGTGCACGGCTGCCTGCTCGGCGGCGCGATCGGCGATGCGCTCGGTGCTCCAGTGGAAACCCGCTCACTGCCGCAGATCCGGGCCGAGTACGGCCCGGCCGGCGTCACCGACATCGACCCGCTGCGCATCTCCGAAGAGACCCAGCTGACCGCGTTCACCGTGGAAGCGCTGATCCGGGGCTCGGTGCGAGCCAGGGCGAAGGGCATCGGCGGCGCGACGATGGGTCTGCTCCAGCAGGGCCTGCTCGTGTGGTTACGCGGACAGGTCGCCGAAATGCCCGACCAGCCGTTCGCGCTGTACAGCTCGCTCAGCGACTATCCCGAACTCACCGAGCAACGCGGCGTGGCCAATTCGGTCTACACCGCGTTGCGCCACGCGGCGGAAAGGCGCGCGCCGACCAACCCGCTCGGCACCCGCGCCCAGCCGATCAACCGCTCCAAGGGCAGCGGCGCCGTGATGCGCGCCGCCCCGTGCGGATTCGGCTATGCCGCAGACCGTTCCGGTGCGGCTACCGACGCCATCTTCGAATTGGGTTGTGACGCCGCCGCGCTCACCCACGGCCACCCCAGCGGCTGGCTCCCCGCGGGCACCCTGTCCGCGCTGATCTATCAGCTCGCGCGCGGCGCCGACCTCGCCACCGCGCTCTCCCGCGCACGCGTGGAGCTCGCGAATTACCCCGAGCACGAGGAAACCTCGGCCGCCCTCAATGCCGCACACCGGCTGGCCGCCCGGATCGAACGCGAACGGCGTTATCCCACACCGGAGGACGTGGAGACCCTCGGCCAGGGCTGGATCGGGCCCGAAGCCCTCTCGATCGCCGTCTTCGCCACCCTCGCCGCCGAGGGTCTCGGCGGCGCGCCCCACGACATCGTCCGCACCGGACTCCTGCTGTCGGTCAACCACTCCGGCGACAGCGATGCCACCGGCTCGATCGCGGGCAGCCTCCTCGGCGCCCGCTACGGCCGCAACGCCCTACCCCGCCGCTGGTTCGACACCGTCGACGCCCGTCGCGTCCTCGAGCGCCTTGCCGCCGACTACTGCACCGAATTCGGCCTCACCCCACCGGCCGACAACTACGGCCAGCCGACCGACGACTGGTACAACCGCTACCCGGCGTAATCGCCGACCATCCGACACAGTTCGGCCCCCGGCGGAGAATTCCACCGGGGGCCGAAGTGCTTGTAGCGCCTAGAGATCCGCGATAGCCGCCAACGGGGGCGTCCGTGCGGCCCGCACACCCGGCCACACCGCGGCCAGCACACCGACCACGCCGGACGCGACCAGCACGATCACCAGCTGCGACCAGGGAATGGTGATCTGGTCGATGCCCATATCGCGCAGGGTGCGCAGGAATCCGACGCCGAGCGCGATGCCGAGCACCAGCCCCACGATGGCGCCGAAGATGGCGATCAGCATGGATTCCAGGTAGATCGTGCGCCGCACCTGCGCACGCTGGGTGCCGACGGCGCGCAGCATGCCGATCTCGCGCCGGCGCTCCACCACCGACAGCGCCAGGGTGTTGATGATGCCGAGCACCGCGATCACCACGGCCAAGGCGAGCAGCCCGTAGAGGATGGCGAGCAGGGTGTTGATCTGCTTGCCCTGCGCGCCCTTGAACTCCTCGTGGTCCTGGACCTGCACCACCACGAACGGTTCGGTGGCCTTCTCCAGGTTCGCCCGCATCGCGGTGAGATCCGTTCCCGGCACGGCCTTGACCAGCACGAAGATATTGGTGCGCAGGCTCTGCGGCATCAGCTGCTCGTAGACGCCGGGATCGACGACCATGGGTCCGAGCAGCGGTGTGTTGGCGTAGATGCCGGCGACGGTGAGCTCGAGCTGCTTCTTGTCGAGGCTGGTGATGGCGATCTTGTCGCCGGGCTTCCACCCGCGAGCGGTCGCCTCGGTCTCGTCGACGAGCGCGCCACCGGCGGGGATCGTGCTCGTGCCGCTGATCATGTCGATGTCCATCACCGGATCGATCGGACCGTCCGGTGAGGTGGCGCCGATCTGGTCGTCGCCGACCTTGAACGCGACGATCCGGATCCCGGTGACATCGCTGACCCCGGGCACTTCGGTGCGCACGGCGTCGACCGCGCCGATCGGCGCGCCGATCATCTGCGGACCGGCGAGCACGTATTCGGCCTTCACACCCTTGTCGATGAGCACACCGACACTGGTTTTCGCCGAAGCGCCGAGAATGCCGATCGCCGAGACCAGCATCAGGCCCAACGTGAGCGCGAACGCGGTGGCCGCGGTGCGACGCGGGTTGCGCGTGGCGTTGTTGCGCGCCATCTGCCCGATCGGGCCGAACGGCCTGGTGAGCACCCCGAGCACGAGCACCATCGGGCGCGACAGTGCGGGCGACGCCAGCAGCACCGCCAGAATCAACCCGAGCGCACCGACACCGACGGTCACCGCCGAGCCCTTGCCGGTGCCCTGCGCACCGACGTAGACGAGCACACCACCGGCAACGGCCATGACCGCGCCGATCACCGTGCGCACGTGCAAAGAGTCACCGGCACTGGCGAATTCGGAACGCATCGCCTCCACGGGCGGCACCTTCGCGGCCCGTCGAGCGGGGGCGTAGGCACTGGCCACGGTGACGATCAGGCCGACGAGCAGCGCCACGATCGCGGTCCGCGGCAACACCGTCAGCGAACCGGTCGGAAGTCCGATATCGAAAGCGTTGAGCAGCACCGACAACCCGTAGGCCAAGCCGATACCGGCGGCCAACCCGAGCGCGCTACCGATCAACCCGATCACGAGGGCCTCGCCGACCACCGACCGGCCGACCTGCTGACGGCTCGCCCCGATCGCGCGCAGCAACGCGAGTTCGCGCAGCCGCTGGGCCACGATCATCGAGAAGGTGTTGTAGATGATGAACGTGCCGACGATCAGCGCGATCGCGCCGAACGCGAGCAGGAAGTAGTTGATGAAGGTGAGGGCCTCGGAGACCTCCTTCTTCATGTCCTCGCGGACCTGGTCGGAGTTCTGCACCTTGTAGTTGGGCAGCCCGGCGGCGAGCTGGTCGCGCAGGTCATCGGCCGAAACTCCCGGCGCCGCGGCGATATCGGCATAGGCGACGTGTGAGCCGTCGGTGAACAGCTTGCGGCCCTGCGGCTCGGTGAACATCACCGCGACCACACCGCCGCCCTCGGCGCCGGGCATCTCGTAGATGCCAGACAAGGTCACCTCGAAGGGATCGCCCTTGGAGGGAATCAGCACCTTCGTCTTGTCGCCGACCTTCAGCCCGGCCTTCTCGGCGCCCCCGGTATTGAGGGCGATCTCGTTCGGCTGGGTGGGCGCGGCACCGGCCACGAACTTGTTCGGCTCCTCGACGGACTTGTCCGGCGGCAGGTAGGACAGCCCGAAACTCGGTGCGCCACCGGTCTGGACGGCCTTCTTTCCGTCGGGCTCGAGCAGCACGACCGGGCCGTTCACGGCGGGAGCGACCCGCGCGACACCCTCGTGCTTGGCCAGGGCGTCGACGATATTCGTCGGCAGCCCCAGCGATTGGCGATCCGCGGGGCCGACGCGCACATCCACACCCTGGGCCTGGCCTTCGAAGATGCCGTCGAAGGTGCGCTGCAACGTATCGGTGAAAACGAAAGATCCGGAGATGAAGGCGGTACCGAGGACCACCGACAGCAGGGTCAATGCCAACCGCACCTTGTGCGCGGCGAGGTTACGCAAGGCGACCTTGCGCATAGGTGAGCTCATCGGGTTTCCAGCGCCTTCATCCGGTCGAGGATCGAATCCTGAGTCGGGTCACGCAGCTCGTCGACGATGCGGCCGTCGGCGAGGAACACGACGCGGTCGGCGTACGCGGCCGCACGCGGGTCATGGGTGACGATCACGACGGTCTGGTTGAACTCGTCGACCGAGGCGCGCAGGATCGAGAGCACCTCACCCGAGGAATGCGAGTCCAGGTTGCCGGTCGGTTCGTCACCGAAGATGATCTCCGGCTTGCCCACCAGCGCACGCGCACACGCCACGCGCTGCTGCTGGCCACCGGACAGCTCGGACGGCCGGTGCTCGAGGCGGTCGCCGATGCCGAGGCGCTTGACCACGGTGTCGAGCCATTCCTGGTCGGGCTTGCGACCAGCGATATCGAGCGGGAGGGTGATGTTCTCCAGCGCGGTGAGCGTCGGGACCAGGTTGAACGCCTGGAAGACGAACCCGATCCGGTCACGCCGCAGCGCCGTCATCTGCTTGTCGGACAGGCCGGTGAGCGGGGTGTCACCGATGCGCACCTCGCCCGCGCTGGCGCTGTCGAGCCCGGCCAGGCAGTGCATCAGCGTCGACTTGCCCGAGCCGGATGGACCCATGATCGCGGTGAACTCACCCTTGGCGAAGTCAGCCGACACTCCGTCCAGGGCCTTGACCTGTGTATCTCCCGATCCGTACAGCTTGACCAGATCGAGCGCGGCGGCCGCGATATCGGTGGCGGCCGCCGCGTCGACGGCCTCGGTCCCCATGGCGTGCGAAGTCATGCTGTCCAGTCTGGCTGGCAGGAGTGAACCGCGCCATCCGGGATCCCCCCGATACCGCAGGTCTTACTGACCTCTCAGTGAACCCGGCAAACCTAGTGGACGACCCACTCGAACGCCTCGGCCTCCGAGCGCGCGCCTTCCAGCGCGCGGGAGCGGTTGGGTTCGCCCAGCTCGGCGAGGAGCCCTTCGGTGAGGCCGACCAGATCGGCCAGCGCGGCCGGGGTGAACCAGTCGGGTCGGGTGGCGAAGAGGATGTCCTCGGAGGCGGTGTTTCCGCTGGCACCGGGGGCGAAAGGACAGCCGCCGAGGCCGCCCAGCGCGCCGTCGACCATGGTGGCGCCCGCGGCGACGGCGGCGAGGGTGTTGGCCACACCCATGCCCCAGGTGTCGTGACCGTGGAAGACGATGCGGCGCGGCGGGGTGGTGTCGCGGACGGCGGCGACCAACGCGCTCACCTGACCGGGGTGGGCCTGGCCGAGAGTGTCGGCCAGGACGATGTCGGCGGCGCCGTCGGTGCGCGGGTCGTTCGCGATGGCGAGGACGCGCTCCGGATCGACGGGACCGTCGAACGGACAGGTGAAGGTGGTGGCCAGGCACAGCTGGATCTCGCCACCTGCCTCGTGGGCCAGGCGGATCGCGTCGGGCATCGCGGCCACCGAGGTCTCGGTATCGCGGCCGATATTGGCCTTGTTGTGCGCGTCGGACACCGAGAAGCAGTACTGGAAATTGCGCGCACCGGCCGCGGCGGCCTTCTCGACGTGGCGCGGCGTAGCCACCCATACCCAGCATTTCGCCAGCTCATCGGGGGTGAGGGCCGCGATCAACTCGAGCGAATTGGCCATCGGCGCAACGAGATCGGGCCGCGCCATCGAACCGATCTCGAGCGCGGGCACACCGGCGGCCAACAGCCTGCGCACCACGTCGACCTTCCGCTCGACGGGCAGTACCTTGCCGGTGAGCTGCAGGCCGTCGCGCAGCGTCACGTCCCGCAACAGCGGTGCGGTCATCGCCGCTGCTCGGGTTCTTGCGTGGGCACGCACATCACGCCGCCGCACGGTTTGTCGCCCACGCTGGCCGGGGTGGGGTGGACCGTCGGACGCACATGACCCGGACCGCGCGGCTCCCACTTGTTGCGCACCGGCGGGCGGCGCCTGCCGTGTACTCGCCTCGTCACAGTGCCTCCAGCGCGTCGATCTGATCTTCACTCATCCCGAGCAGCCCGCCGAGCACTTCCCTGGTGTGCTCGCCGAGGTCGGGGCCGACATTGCGGATCGGCAGCGATGCGCCCCCGATCACCGGGACGATGCCACCGAAACCCACCTGTTTGGGTTCGGCCTCGCCCACGTCGACGGGGAACGTCTGGATCATATTGCGTGCGCGGTACTGCTCGTCGGCCACGATGTCGGCGGCGGTGTAGATCGGGCCGCACGGGATGGCGGCGTCGTCGAGCACCTTCAGCGCTTCCGCGCGGGTGCGCCCGATCGTCCATTCCGCGATCGAGGCGTCGAGGCGTTCGCGGTTGCGCCAGCGGCCGTTGTTGTCGGCGAGTTCGGGGTCGACGGCCAGGTCGGGGCGGCCGATGACCTGCATGTACCGCTGGAAGATGGCGTCGCCGTTGCCACCGATGATGATGGAGAAACCGTCGCTGGTCGGGTAGGCGTTCGACGGTGCGATGCCCTCCATCCGGCCGCCGACGCGCTCGCGGTTGATGCCGTAGGCGAGGTGGTCGGGGATCAGCGATTCCATCACCGACAGGATCGACTCGTTGAGCGCGACGTCGATGATCCGCTCCACCTGCGGCACCGGACCCGCCACCCGTTCGCGCTGGAACAGCGCCATCACGGTCCCGAAGGCCGCGTAGATGCCCGCGATCGAATCACCGATCGATACCCCGGTACGCACCGGCGGCCGATCGGGATCGCCCACCAGCTCACGCAGGCCACCGACCGCCTCCGCCACCGCGGCGAATCCGGGCCGAGCGGCCATCGGCCCCGTCTGCCCGTATGCCGAGATACGCGTGATCACCAGCTTCGGGTTCGCTGCTTCGAGCGCCTCCGGCCCGAGCCCCCACTTCTCGAGCATCCCCGGCCGGAAGTTCTCGAGGAGCACATCGCACTGCTTCACCAGATCGAGCACGATCGCGCGCCCCGCCTCGGTGCGCAGATCCAGCACGATCGACTTCTTGTTGCGATTGACGGTGCGATACAGCATCGAGGTATCGCCACCGTACAACCGCCAGTTGCGCAATTCGTCGCCCGTTCCCGGGCGCTCCACCTTGATCACCTCGGCGCCGAAATCGCCCAGAATACGTCCGGCAGTAGGAGCGGCAACATAGTTACCGAGTTCCAGGACGCGAACACCGTCCAACGGCCGAATACTCATGGCTGCAGTATCGCAGTGCGACCCCCGGTGACGCCGGGCACATGCGGGCCCGGCGGCGAACCGATAGTTCAGCTGGCGAGGAGTTCCACTTCCTCGATGATCGAATAGTCCTCGGCGTTGCCCTTCAGGACGGTGCTGGTCTGCCCGTCGACACCTACCGGGATGTCACCGGCGAGGGTGATCCGGGTGAGGCGACGCGGCTGGTCGTTGTAGTCGTCGATCGCGTAATGCTGAGTGGCACGGTTGTCCCAGATCGCGACGTCGCCGTCGAGCCAGTTCCAGCGCGTGGTGTTCTCCAGCTTGGTGACCCGATCCTGCAGCAACCGGAACAGCTGGTCCGACTCCCGGGCCGGGATCCCGACGAACTGCTTCACGAAGTGGCCGAGCAGCAGCGAACGCTCGCCGGTTTCGGGGTGCACCCGCACGACGGGGTGTTCGGTCTCGTACACATCGGACTGGAATTCCGTCGAGTACTCGACCTGGCTCGGACGGACCTTGTCCACGCCTGCCGCGTAGTCGTAGAGGTTGGTGTGCACCGCGCGCAGGTTCTCGGCCAGCACCTTGAGCGGCGCGGGCAGCGAGTTGTAGGCCGCGACCGTGGACGCCCAGGTGGTCGAGCCGCCATAGGTGGGCAGGTGCTCGGCCCGCAGGATCGATGCCTTCGGCACCCGGTCGACGAACGTCACATCGGTGTGCCAGGAGTTGGCGCGGCTGCGCTCGGAATCGATGGCCAGGCTCTTCACACCGGCCGACTTCACCGTCGGATGCGGGGTGGTCGGTGTGCCGAGCAGCTCCGCGAACTCGTACTGGCCGTCCTCGGTGAGGTGGTTCTGGCCGCGGAAGAAGATCACCTTGTGCTCGTTGAGCGCACGACGGATCCTCGCTACGGTCGCCGCGTCCAGGTCACCACCGAGACGGACACCATCGATCTGCGCGCCGATGTGGGCGCCGAGCTTGGTCACCGTCAAGGTGGTGTCGGTAGCAGTGTCGACCGTCATGGGGATCACCTTCAATTCGTTCTCGATCGGTTTGCTGTGTAGCAAGCACACCGCGAAAACGCCCCCGCAGACAGGTTTTATCTCGGGATGATCGGAAGGCGCTCAGCCAAGACTCTCCCGCAGGTAGGCCAGGTCGTCGGCCACACCGTCGACCGGGGTTTCCAGGATCACCGGGGCGCCCGCGGTGCGGCAGACCTCGGCGAGCAATTGCGGATCGATGGTGCCGTCGGCGAAATTGGCGTGCCGGTCGGCGCCGGAGTCGAATTCGTCGCGCGAGGAGTTCAGATGCACCAGGTCGATGCGACCGGTGATGGCCTTGATCCGCTCGACCACCCCGACCAGTTCCTCACCGCCCGCCCACGCGTGACAGGTGTCGAGGCAGAAACCGGCACCGTAGTCCCCGACCGCGTCCCACAGTCGCGCGATCGAATCGAAGTGCCGTGCCATCGCGTGATTGCCGCCCGCGGTGTTCTCGATCAGGATCGGCACCGCGAACCCGCCCTTGTCCTGCTGACGTTCGAACAGCTTGCGCCAGTTGTCGATTCCGGTGTCGAGCTCGGCATCGGAGCGCACATGCCCCCCGTGCACGACCAGCCCGAACGCACCGAGATCGGCCGCCGCCTTCGCCTGCTGTGCCACCGCGTTGCGCGAGGGCATCCGCAACCGGTTGTTCAGGCTCGCCACATTGATCTGATAGGACGAGTGCACGACAACATCGATCGGACTGGCCAGAATCTCGGCGGCCTTGGGATGCGGCTGGGGTTTGTCCCAGCTCTGCGGATCGACCACGAACATCTGGACGACCTCGGCACCGAGCTTCTCCCCGAAGCCGATCGGATCGCTCTCGTCGCGAACGTGTGCTCCAATGCGCATAGATCCCACCCTAATATCAGGCACCGACAACTTCGGCCGATGTTGCACCGCGGTGGCTTCGGGAGATACATCGGTAGAATTTCGGGCGGGTGCTCTGCCCTGGAGGGGGTGACTTCGCGTGTTGCGCAAAGGCGACGTGTTCGCCGGGTACACGATCCGGCGTGTGCTCGGCCAGGGTGGCATGGGCGTGGTCTACCTGGCCCGGCACCCGCGGCTGCCCCGGCTGACCGCGCTGAAACTGCTCAGCCGCGAGCTGTCGGTCGACGAGGAGATCCGCCGCCGCTTCGAACGCGAAGCCGATCTGGTCGCCCAGCTCGAGCACCCCAATATCGTCAATGTCTACGACCGTGGCACCGATGACGATCAGTTGTGGATCTCCATGCAGTTCGTGGCGGGCACCGATGTCGCGACCGCCGATGTGAACGTGCTGACGCCGGGCCGGGCGGTGCAGATCGTCGCCGAGACCGCCACCGCACTGGACTTCGCGCACGCGAGCGGCGTTCTGCACCGCGACGTGAAACCCGCGAACATCCTGCTCGCCAAGCCACCGATCGGGCGCCCGGAACGCGTGGTGCTCACCGACTTCGGCATCGCGGCGGTGCGCGACAGCGAGACCACGCTGGCCTCGGCGGGCACGATCACCGCCACCCTTGCCTATGCCGCGCCCGAGCACCTGGCAGGCGCTCCACTGGATCATCGCGCCGATCAGTATTCGCTGGCCTGCACGCTGTTCTGGATGCTCACGGGCTCGGTGCCATT
Source organism: Nocardia sp. NPDC058519 (assembly GCF_042719755.1). Lineage (NCBI taxonomy): Bacteria > Bacillati > Actinomycetota > Actinomycetes > Mycobacteriales > Nocardiaceae > Nocardia > Nocardia sp. NPDC058519. Next base: position 119,958 of record NZ_JBHXNK010000014.1, read on the forward strand.
CCCCGGACCGAGTCCGGGCGCGGTGATCCAGGCGCACCTGAGCAAGCCCATTCCCCCGCTGCGCAGTCTGCGCCCCGATCTGCCTGCGACTCTCGACGCGGTGCTGGCCAGGGCCACTGCCAAGCGAGTCGAGTCGCGTTTCGCCAGCTGTGCCGAGTTCGCCCAGGCGGCCAAGGCCGCGCTGTTCGCGGTGCCGGGGCCGTGGCATCACCAGCAGCAGTACACCGCGGCGGGCGTGGTTCTGCGCGCCCGCGACCCGTACCCGCAGGCACCGGGATATCCCCGGCCGCAAACCCCGGCACAGCCCTACCGCAACGCGCCACCGCCGACCACCCCGGCGCAGCCATACCCACACGCGCACACCCCGCCGACCACTCCCGCGCAGCCGCACCCGCATGCGCCGCGGCCGTCCACGGGTAGCCCGGTGCCACCGCGGCGCGGAACCGCTCGCCCCGGCACCATCGATTTGCCTGGTGGCCGTAATCATCCCGGCTATATCGTGCCGCCCCAGCAGCGGCGTCCGCCGTGATCGTGACCGCCTTCGGCGTCGTCGCCGACTGATAAGGTTTCGTTGATTTTCCCGTGGCGGGCAACCTCGGCCGCGGCTTTTATGCTGTACGCGCGTGCGCTGGTGGGTCCCGGCGCGCCGCGGGAAGTGGAGCAGACATGCTGGCCAACGGAGATGTCTTCGCCGGCTACGTCATCGAACGGCAACTCGGTCGTGGTGGCATGGGTTCGGTCTATCTAGCCAAGCATCCTCGCCTGCCGCGGATGACGGCGCTGAAGTTGCTCAATCGCGAGATGTTCTTCGACGCCGAGGTGCGCGCGCGCTTCGAGCGGGAGGCCGATCTCGTTTCGCGCCTTGATCATCCGAACATCGTCACCGTCTACGACCGCGGACACGACGACGAACAGCTGTGGATCTCCATGCAGTTCATCGACGGCGTCGACGCGGCATCGGTGGATCCGCAGACGCTGCCGCCCGCCCGCGCGCTGCAGATCGTGAAGGAGACCGCCGACGCGCTGGACTACGCGCACGGCATGGGCGTGCTGCACCGCGACGTGAAACCGGCCAATATCCTGCTCGCCCGATCGGGCGCGGGCCGTGGCGAACGGGTCTACCTCACCGACTTCGGCATCGCCCGATTGCGCGACGACACCGGCCATCTCACCCAGACCGGCACCTTCACCGCGACGCTCGCCTACGCCTCACCCGAACAGCTCACCGGCGCCGCGCTTGACCACCGTTCGGACCAGTATTCCCTTGCCTGCGCGCTGTTCTGGCTGTTCACCGGCTCGGGCCCGTTCGCGGCGACCAACCCGGCCGCGGTCATCCAGGGCCATCTCCAGCAACCGCCGCCGTCGTTGAGCAGTGTGCGGCCCGGACTCTCCTACGCGCTGGACGGCGTGCTCGCCAAGGCGATGGCCAAGCGGCCCGATGACCGGTTCGATTCCTGTTCGGAGTTCGCCGAGGCCGCGATCGAGGCGCTGAACAGTCCGAGCGCGCCCGCGCTGCCGATTGTCGGTTCGCGACCTGGCACCGGTGGGTCGCTGCCGATCGCCGGGCGACCCACGACGGGCGGCGCGATTCCGCAGACCGGTCTGCCGTATCCCGTTGCCACGCAGGGTCCGATGACCGGTGGCCAGATGGGCACCGCGCACGGCCCGATGACCGGCGGCCAGATGGGCACCGCCCAGGGCCCCATGACCGGTGGCCAGATGGGCACCCACGGGCCGACGACCGGCGGCCAGATGGGCACCGCGCAGGGGCCGATGACCGGTGGTCCGATGGGTACCCAGCGGCCGATGAACCAGTCGCCGACCGGCGCTTCGCAGAATCCCTACACTCCCCAGTCACGCCCGCAGTACCAGTCCGCGCCGCGGCCACAGGCCAGTGGTTTCAACCGGTATCCGCAGGGACAGCGACCGCCGTCGAAGTCCGGGCTGATCATCGGCATCGTCATCGCGGTGATCCTGGTGATCGTGCTGCTGATCGGCATCGGCATCGCGGCCAGCGGCGATGACGCGGGCGGCGGCGACCGCACGACGACAACGACAGCGGCCAAGCACATCACCCCGAACGCCGAGGCCATCAGCGCCGAATTCGGCCGGATCGTGCCCGCCACCGTCGACGATTCCACCGGGTACAACGGCGCCACCTGCTGGGAGACCGACAACAGCGATCCGCCATCGCCCGCGGAAGGCGAACCCGATTTCGGCGCCTGGGTCCATCTGTGGAGTTGCTTCGGCGGCGGCGACAGTGACGACCCGTTCTACCGGATCTACGCCTTCGACTCCGCCGCCGACGCCAAGTCGGTGCTCGACGGCCTGCCGACCAACACCAAGTCCACCGACAGCAACGGCGGCAAGCAGTACACCAACTACAAATACACCGACAACGGGAACAAGATCATCACGCAGTTCACCGGCGACCCCGACCGCGCCCAGTTCCTGATGTACACCGACGGCTACGGCACGGCCGACGAGGTGCTGCGCTGGTGGCGCTCGGCACCGCTGAACTGATGTCGATGCAGGACGAGGGCGGCGTCTTCGCCGGATATACGATCGAACGACTGCTGGGCCGCGGCGGCATGGGCTCGGTGTACCTGGCGCGCCATCCGCGGCTGCCACGCCGCACCGCGATGAAGCTGCTCAACCGGGAGTTGTTCTTCGACAACGAGATCAGGGCCAGGTTCGAACGCGAGGCCGATCTCGTGGCGCAGCTGGAGCACCCGAATATCGTCACCGTGTACGACCGGGGTGTCGAGAACGATCAGCTGTGGATCTCGATGCGCTACATCGACGGTGCCGACGCGTCGTCGCTACCATCGCCGGTCGACCCGGCCCGCGCGGTCCGCATCGTCGCCGAAACCGCGGCGGCACTGGACTTCGCGCACAGCCGAGGTGTGCTGCATCGCGACGTGAAACCCGCCAACATCCTGATCGAACCGGTCGACGGCACCGAACGCGTCTACCTCACCGATTTCGGCATCGCCCGTCTGCACGACGACAACGCCGCCAAGCTCACCCAAACCGGCACCTTCACGGCCACACTGGCTTTCGCCTCCCCCGAACAGCTCTCCGGCATCACCCTCGACGGCCGTGCCGACCAGTACTCCCTGGCCTGCACGCTTTTCCGGCTCCTCACCGGAACCACCCCCTTCGATGCCACCAACCCCGTCGCGGTGATCCAAGGCCACCTCCAGCAACCCCCGCCCCGAGCGAGCACCCTCCGATCGGGCATCACCCCCGCACTGGACGCGGTCATCGCCCGAGGCATGGCCAAGCGCCCCGAAGAACGCTTCGCCACCTGCGCCGAATTCGCCGCCGCAGCCTTGCGGGCATTAACCGGTCACCCTGTCCCGCAGCAGATTCACAGCTCGGCGCCGACCAGAACCTACCCGCCGAACTCGCCCTTCACCCCGGGCGCCGGTTACCCGGTTGCCGGACACACCGACCCGAATACACCGGGCGGACAGACGCCGTGGCCGGGCACAACCGGTCCCGATCAGCCGTGGGCGGCAGGCGGCCAATCCGGGTACGGCCCGCAGTGGGGAGCGAACGGCGCGCCGAGCCCCGGTCAGCAGTGGCCTGCCGGAGTGGGCGGTCGATCCTGGCCCGCACAGTCGAGTCCTTCGTGGCCGAGTGGGTCGTCTCCGCACCATGCGAGCGCGCCGAATGCCCTCGCGCAGCGTCCCCGCGACGCCGGGCGTTCCAGGGAGACGGGCGGGCGCTCGTCGGTCGCCGAGGAGTATCTCGGCAAGAAGCGGAACTCACGCTGGGAGGGGTCGCCGATCGGCTGGCTGGTGATCATCGCCGCCGTGGTGTTCCTCGGCTGGATTCTCGTGAAGACGTTCGGCGACGACGGCGACGCAGGCGCCTCGGGGCAGCCGGGTGTCGAAACCTCCGAGGTCGCACCGTCGTCCGCGGACGCGACGACCTCCGCACCCCAGCGCCTGACCTCGACGACGCGTCCGACCACCGACCGGCAGATCGTCGGCGCCAACGCGGCACAACTCAGCGACGAGTTCCCCCGCATGCTGCCGCACACCTCGGCGAGCAACCTCGTCCATGCCGGTTCAGGACTGGGCAACGCGGGCTGCTTCGCCTACGACCGCGCGACCGCCAGCCGCGATTCCGACGATGCCGATATGGGTGACTGGTCGGTCATGTGGCATTGCTTCGGCGGCGGCAACAAGGCCACCTACGAATTCTTCCTCTACCCCTCCGCGGGCCTGGCCGCGCAAGCGATCTCGGGCTTGCCCGCCAATGACGTGCGCCCCACGACGCACACCGACCGCACCTACACGAACTTCGTCCTGCACGACAGCCAGCCGCGATCACCGCGCATGGTCACCCGCTTCGACGGCGACCCCGGCCGCGACAGCATGCTCATGTACAGCCGCGGCTTCATCGCCGACGAGGCGCAGATGCTGGATTGGTGGCACACCGCCCCGCTGGTCTAAGCAGTCAGTGCGTAGTGCACGAAGTCGCGCACCGGCTCGAAGCCGATGCGTTGGTAGATCTTGTTCGAGGTCGGATTGGCCAGGTCGGTGAACAGGCAGGCATCGGCGCCCTCCGCGCGAATCCGGCCCGCGACCGTGGCGGTCAGCGCGCTCGCGAACCCGTTGCCCCGGAACGGCGGTGGGGTGTAGACCGGCCCGATCCTGGCCCAGCCGAGGACCGCCGCGTGCCGGGCGACCAGCGTGACGGGCTTGCCGTCGTGCTCCCACAACCACGAGGTTCCGGCCTCGATGCGCTTGCGCACCGCCGTCTCGTCGAGTCGATGTGGCACATCGGCTTCCACACCGAACTCCTCGGTCATCGCGATACAGACGGCCACATCGTCGACGGTGGCCTGCCGCGGTGCGCCAGGAGCATCGGGCACATCCAGGGCGCCGAGGCGGAACAGGCGGACCGAGAACTTCTCGCTGTAGGTACCGCCGTTGGTTTTCGACCAGTGCGCCGCGAAGGCAGCGGCGTCGGCTTCGACGCCCTCGACACTGCTCAGCGCGATGCCATGCGCCGGGAAGGCATCGGCGACGGTCGAAATGGCTTGTGCGGGCAGCTCACCGAGGTAGGCGGCGCCGTTCGTGCACTGCGCGAGGCCGACGACGGATCCCGCGCTGTCACGGACGCTCAGGAATTGCGTCGCCATCCCGCCGGACCTGCCGTTGATCCGGTTCACCAGGGCAGTCGCGATGACCGTGTGGCGCAGCGGATCACCGTGGAGGAACGGCTGCACGTCGTCCAGGAACCGGGCCGCGTCAGCGGTGATCTCGATGCGCACCGTATCGACGGTAAGCCTTCACACCCGGGGCCGCATTCGAATTATGAGGTGTCTCAGGTTGTTTCGCGTGCGTCCCGATCGGTGCGCAGCTTCAATAGGATCAGGCCAGCCGTACAGGCCAGGATCAGCCCGGCAACGGCGATCTCCACGTGCAGGCCCGCGATCCCGAGGCCGGCGCCGACGAGTCCGCCGACGAAGAACAACCAGCCCATGATCCGTGCGGCAATCGCGAAGGCGCGGTTGCCGGGCGGTGTCGATGACAGATGCCCGTCGGTGGCCGAATCGGTGTTCGCCGCCGCGGTTTCCAGCCGGGGTGTCGAGAGTGCTCCCATGAGATTCTCCTCGATGACGCCGATCAGATACTTTGCGTCGCGCAAACCTCGCGCGTCAGGGGTTTCGGTCCGGGCGTCTCATGCGTAACTTTGCTCACACACGCTACGACTCGGCGACGCCGAACGTGCGCGACACGTCCCCACGACACGCCGAATTGATCAATCCGATATCTGGACCACATGCGTTTAAAATGCGCTCTTCGGCCCGACCTGAACTACTGTGAGGCGATCTCGAAGCCGACGAGGAGTAAGCAGGCGATGGATAACAGCAGGGCCAAGTTCGTGGGTCCGGCAGTCGCTGTTGGCGCGGTGTCGCTCGGACTGATCATCATCGGTGCGTGCGGTGTCGGACAGCAGGATGTCTACGTTCCGGCGCCACCGTTGAGCGCGGACCTGGCCGCCGCACCCGCGCGGGCCGCCGACCAGCCCACCTCGACGACGGTGCACATCTCGATCCCACCGTCGCCGAGCTGGCGGATCGCGCCGTACATGTCGCCGCGTAAACCGTTCAGCCTCAGCTCCACCGAGACCTCACCGTCGGAGACACCACCCGAGGGCGAACCGGCTCCCGAGTCCCGCCCGGCCGAGGCGACAACGGAATCCCGATCGCCCGAGGCGGCGCTGCGCCCGCCGGAGACCACCGAAGCCGAGCCGACGACGACCACCCGGCCACAGATCCCCACCCGGCCGAACCCGACCCGCACCGTCACCCCGCCCCGCAGCGACGACGAAGCGGCCGAGGACTATCCGCCGACCCACGTCTTCGACCACGCGACCCCGACCAGGGTCGTCCCGGCCGACACCGGCGCCACGCCGACCCCGGCAGCGACCACCGAGACGTCGACGATCACCGAAACCCCGGCCCCCACTACCGCCGAGGGCTGACACGACAATGGTGCGCACCCGAACCGGGCGCGCACCATCGTCGAACAGCTACAGCTCGACCAGGTCGTACTCGCCGATCCGATCGGCCAGCTCGCGCCGATGTTCCAGTGCCCCACCGAGTGTCTGCCCGATCGCGGTCAACCGGGCGACGTAGTGGCTCACCGGATACTCCGCGGTGACGCCGATGCCACCGTGCATCTGGATCGCCTCCTGGCCGATGTGCTCGGCGGATTTGCCCACCTGCAACCGCGCCCGTGACGCGACCACCGGATCGTTGCCGCCGTCGGCCAGCGCCGCCGTCGCGTACAGGCTCATGCTGCGGGCCAGTTCCAGCGAGACGTAGCAGTCCGCCGCCCGCTGGGTGAGCACCTGGAACTTCGACAGCGTGACCCCGAACTGCTTGCGGGTCTTGAGGTATTCGGTGGTCAGCGTGAGCGCGACCTCCATCGCCCCGACCGATTCCGCGCACAGTGCCGCCTGCGCGTAGCCCTGGGTCAGCGCGATCTGTTCGGCCGCGTCGACGTTGTCGCCGAGCAGTGCGCCGGTCGCGTTGTCGAAGTCGAACTGGGCGGCGCGGCGACCGTCGAACGTGCGATACGAACGGCGTTGCACGCCGTCCTGATTCGGGTCCACCAGGAACAAGCCGGTCCCGCCGCCAGGCAGCACCGCACTGACGATCAGCTCGTCGGCGACATCACCGCGCAGCACCGGATTCTTCACACCGGTCAGCGCGTACCCGTCGCCGTCGGCCACCGCGGTGGTGGTGAGCTCGGTCGAGGGCCACCGGATGCCGGGCTCGGTGTGGGCGAAGGCGAGCAGGGTGATGCCCTCGGCCAGCGCGGGCAACAGCCGTTGGCGCTGTTCGGCGCTACCTGCCAGCCGCAGCAATTCGGCCGGGATCACCACCGAGTCGAGCACCGGCTCCGGAGCCAGCGCGCGGCCGAGCTCCTCCTGCACCAGCATCGCCTCGACCGGGCCCGCGCCGACGCCGCCATCCTCCTCGGGAATGGTCAGCCCGAGCACCCCGAGGTCGGCGAGCTGCTTCCACACCGTGCGGTTCCAGCCGGGGTCGGTGTCGCCGGCCTTGGCCAGCGCCTCGCCGTCGTAGAACCGGTGCAGCAGTTCGCGCACGGTGTCACGCAGCATCGTCTGTTCGTCGGTCAGTGCGAGTTCCATGTCAGCGCCTCACAATCCGAGGATCGTGGAGGAAATGATCGAGCGCTGGACCTCGCTCGAGCCTCCGTAGATGGTCACCTTGCGGTAGTTCAGGTAGCCGGGGCCGGTGTGCTGGGCCCACGCGGGCGAGGCGATGCTGTCGGCGCCGACCGGCAGCGCGTCGGCGCCTGCGATCTCGAGCAGCAGTTCGGTGGCGGCCTGCTGCAAGTCGGTGCCCTTGAGCTTCAGCACCGAGGACGCCGGATTCGGCTTGCCCTCGACCGAGTTGGAGACCACCCGCAGCTGGGTCAGTTCCAGGGCGAGCAGTTCGTTCTCCAGCTCGGCCAGCCGCGCCGCGAACACCGGGTCGTCGAGCAGCGTGCCGCGCCCGGTCCTGGTGGCGCGGGCGTAGTCCTTCGCGAGGCCGAGCTTGACCTTGGTCTTGCCGACGCCGGTGATGGAGGTGCGCTCGTTACCGAGCAGGTACTTGGCGTAGGTCCAGCCCTGGTTCTCCTCGCCGACGAGCTGATCGGCGGGCACCCGGACGTTCTCGAAGAACACCTCGTTGACTTCGTAGCTGCCGTCGATCAGCTTGATCGGCCGCATGGTGACACCGGGAGACTTCACGTCGAAGAGCAGGAAGGAGATGCCCGCCTGCTTCTTCGGTGCGTTCGGGTCGGTGCGCACGAGGCAGAAGATCCAGTCGGCGTACTGGCCGAGCGTGGTCCAGATCTTCTGGCCGTTCACGATGTAGGAGTCGCCGTCGCGCACCGCCGTGGTGCGCAGTGAGGCGAGGTCGGAGCCCGCGTCGGGCTCGGAAAAGCCTTGGCACCACCAGATGTCGAGCGCGGCGGTGGGCGGCAGGAAGCGCTGCTTGAGTTCCTCGGACCCGAACTGCGCGATCACCGGGCCGACCATCGAGGCGTTGAACGTGAGCGGCTCCGGCACCGAGGCCAGCTGCATCTCGTCGAGCCAGAGGTGGCGCTGCATCGGCGTCCAGTCCTTGCCGCCCCAGGCGACGGGCCAGTTCGGCACGCACAAGCCGTTGTCGTTGAGGATCTTGTTCGCGGTGACGATGTCTTCGCGGGACAGATCCTCGCCGTGCTTCACCCGGTCACGGATGTCGGCCGGGATCTCGGTCGCGTAGAAATGCCGGAGCTCGTCGCGGAAGGCGATCTCTTCAGGGGACAGGGCTAACTTCATACGGGTCTCCCAGTCGCTCGTAGCCGTCGAAGAGAAACCTACCCTTCGGTAATCCCCGGTGTCGACTACATCACACTCCGGTGACTGTCCCAGCGGCGCTCACTCCACCGTCGGCGGCTCGGCGACCCGTGCGACGACCTGGTACGTTGCCAGTCGAACCGGACTATCCGGGGTATGAGCATCCACCGAGGAGTTACGGGTGAACGGCAGATCCATCGCAGGTCGGGCAGCGGCGGTCACCGCGGCGAGCATCAGCGCGCTGGCACTGCTGGCCCCGAGCGCGGCCGCGACGCCCACCGACGACGCGATCGGCCACCTCACCCACCTCGCGGGCGAGGACGCCACGGCGAAGGCCGGTGTCGGTGCGATCGCCAGCTTCACCGGCATCGTCGGCGTCGACACCCTGCGCGACATCTCGACGCAGTTCACCCCCTTCACCTACGCGGCCCCCACCTTCGGCTGCGGCAGCAACGGCCCGATCACCACGATCATCGCCGCGGCGTCGTTCGAGGGGCCGGGCCCGCGCACCGAGACGAGCCTGGCACCGGGCGACATCCGCTTCAGCGCGAGCCCGCGCCACACCGGCGTTCCGCTGGCATCGGGCCTCAGTGTCGCCTGGGTCAACGTGAACAACGGTCAGAGCGGCATCATCGGCCTCGACGACCAGACCGAATACAACATGCCGTCACTGTCGAAGACGGTGCACAGCGGTGCGGGCACCGTGGTCGCCTCGATGTGGGGAACCATCGACTACGCGGGCGCTCGCTGCGTGATGACCCCGACGGTCGGCACATTCGTCGTGCCCGATCTGCCGGTGGTCGTCCCCGAAGCCCCCGCGGCTCCGCCCGCCCCCGAACCGCGCGCCGTGAGCCCCGGCTCGGGGGAATCCTCCTCTGGCGCACCGACATCGAATGCCCCGGCGCCCGCTCCGGTCGAAACGCCCCAGCCGACCCCGGTGCCCGCTCCCCCGGCCCCGCCCGCGGCGGCCAACGTCGGCGGCTGAGCCGGCTTCGGAGCAGATCGACGGTCGGCGCACGAATTCGCCGACCGGGCGACGGCGGCCCGGTATCCGCGCCCGCCGGTCATCTCGACGGTCGTGTCAGCCGATCGGGCGGATGCGCAGGACCGTGCCTTCCTCCGAGCCCGCGAGCAGAGCCGACGGGTCGGCCGGGTCGGCGACGACGGCGGTGAGCGGCTGGGTGGCGACGACGGTGCAGGCGGTGCCGGTGTTCGGGTTGACGCGGACGAGGTGCCCGGCCAGCGTCGTGACGAACAGGGCGCCGTCACGGACGACCAAGTCGTCGACGAAATCGGGCAGTGTGCCGAACGAGGTCAGGTCGGCGACCGTGGTCGGTGCTCCCGGGTGCGTACGCGAGAGTCGCAGTACGCGACCGACGGGTCCACCCGCACCGACGAAGTTCGCGGTGACATAGACCGAATCACCCGACACCACAACACCGTTGGGGCCGTCGATGCTGACGGCCGACCACCAGTCCATGTCCTCGCTGCCGTCGCGGCGCAAGCGGTGCAGGCCGTTGCCGGTGGTCACGTAGAGGTTGCCGTCGGCGTCGAACGCGGCACCGTTGGGCTGCGGGAACCCGGTCGCGAACGCGACGGGGTTCGGCTGCGCTGCCGCCGGGTCGAAGCGGACGATGCCGCCCGAACCGGCCAGCGGCGAGTTGCCGGTGACCACGTACAGCAGTCCGTCGGGACCGAGCCGGACCGCACCGGGCGACGGCACGGCGACGGTGGCGGTGAGTCGCCCGTCGCGGTCGTAGCGCTGCACCTCGCCGCGCATGACCCGCGAAACCCACAGATCACCCTGGGCGTCGATGCCGAAGTTCTCCGACCAGTCCAGCAGCGGCACACTCGACCTGATCGCGACGTCCTGGCGCGCCTGTCCGCACGACGACAGCGGCGCGGCGCCCGCGATGGCACCGGTACCGAGCGAGGCGCTGCTCACGACAGCCGCGCCGACCACAGCACGGACGACGCAACGGCGGAACGACAACATCTGCAACCCTCGACTCTGTTGAACCAGTTCGACGCGCGAAGTCTAACGGCTGCGGGCCCACCGTGTGCAGCCCACGTCACCTGCGGTTCCGGTCACCGACAACCACGGACCGGCGCTGTCCCCCATGACAATTGAGTCGGCGCAGCGGTGATAATCGAAGGGTGCCCTACTTCGACGGCGAGCGTGGACGACTCCACTGCCGGTGTTGGTCCATCGACCAGCCCGCGGCGAGGCTGGCACTGTTGCCAGGTACCGGGCAGCACAGCGGGCACTATCACCGCTTCGCCGCGGCGTTGCGTCCCGCCCGGATCGAGCTGTGGACGCTGGACACCTCGGGGCAGGGACTGAGCGAAGGCGATCCCGACGCGCCGGGCACCATCGACGAGCTGACCGCCGACGCGCGGGGATTTCTCGAACTCGTCCGCGCCGATCATCCGGGGGCGCCGGTGTTGATGGGCCATTCCCTCGGCGCGGTAACCGCCGTGAACCTCGTGCGCGAAAATCCGCCTGAGCTGGCCGGACTCGTCCTGTGCGGCACCCCGCGTCGCGTCGCCGACACCGTGCCGGATCCCGGTCTCCCACTGCTCGCGGTGCACGGCGTGGACGACCGGCGGGCACCCATCGATGTAATCCGGCTATGGACAGCACGGCACCGATCGGTAGATTTGCGCGAGTACGCCGACGCCGGACACGACCTGTTGCACGAACCGGTGCAGCACCGCGTGGCGGCCGATATCGCGGAGTGGGTACTCACCGCGGTGCGATGAACGACGAAGGGGGAACCGGTGCAACCGAACCGAACGGGGCTGCCGAATACGGCGGCTCTCGGCCAAGCCGTCGACGAGGGTGGGCTGTGGATCGACGGGGTGCTCGTCGCCGACGGCGCGCCCGAACGGTGCGCTCTGCGCTACGAACGACTGGCCGATGAAGTCGAAGCCCAGGTGCGGGTTCTCAGCCAGGCCGCGGTCATCCCCGGCTTCGGCGGACTCGCCTCGGGTGGCGCCCTGCGTACCGGCTTCGAGACCAAGGCGACCGAGGCACTCGACGAACTGCGTGCCTACGCGAGCACCGCGCGCGAGCTGGCCGCGGTGTTCCGCGCCGCCGGGGCGAACTACCGCGATGCCGATCAGGCGCTGGCGGGCGCGGTCGCCGCGATCGAGGTTCCCGGTGGTGGCGATGCGTAGCATTTCCGGCCGCACCGACGCCGACTACGTATCCGTCGTCGAAGTCTTCGACAACCTCTCCCATGACGAAATCCACAGTGCGGTCAGGCAACTCGACCCGGCGGCACTGACAGGCGCGGCCCAGACCTTCCTCGCCACCGCCACCGGCCTCGGTGACGGCATCGAGATCGCCCACGGTGAGATCCGTGCCGCCATCGCCGACGGCTGGCGCGGCGCCGCGGCACAGCAGGCCTCCGACGCCGTGCGCGACTTCGAGCACACGGGTCGACGCATCGCCGATGTCCTGACGGCGGTCGGGGTCCGGCTCAGCCAGGCAGGCGACGCCGCCGAGTCCATTCGCACCGCCATCGCGGAACCCGCGGGCACCCAGCCCGATCCGGCTGCGGCACTACTCGACTCCGAGCAGGCGGCGAACAACGCCACGATCACCCGCGAAGCCGAGAACGCCCGGCTCGACGCGGTGCAGGCGATGGAGACGATCTACGCCGGAGCCTTCCTGCCGACCGGGTCGGGGGTGCCCGCGTTCACCGGAATCGCCACGGAGACAGGAACTGCCGCTGCCGGTGTCGCGCCGTCGGGTGCCGTGCCATCGTCCGGAATCCCACAGGTCACCGCGCCCGGGGTCATCGCATCGACGACCACACCGGCAACCGTCACCGCCGCCACGATGCCCGCCGGATCCTCGCCGGTTGTCGGCAGCACGAGCACGACATCGACAAGCATCGGCGCGCTCCCGGCCAACGGCAATGCCGCGGCCCCGACACTGTCGACAAGTGGGACGGCCCCCGCCGCCACGACCCCGGCCGCTGTCGCGAATCCGGTTCGGCCGCTGACCAACTCCACGGGAACAGCGAGCACCACCTCGGCTGGACCTGCGAGCACCACCCCGGCATCGACCACGTCACCGGGTTCGAGGCCGGCAGGCAGCCGCCCCCGCCCCGCATCGACCGACACCGGCACCACCGCGGCCTCCGGTCAGGTGGCCGAGGCCGCGGCAGGCAGCGAAGCGCGGCAGGAGCGTGATCCCGCGGTGTCCGGTGGTGAGGCCGCGGCCGGGATGGGCGCTGGCGCTATCGGCGGCATGATGGGTGGGGCGATGGCCGCCACGGATCAGACGCGGCCGTCCGGTGGACAGCGGCCTGCCCCGGTGGAGGAACCCGAGGACGAGGACGACGAGTTCCTGCGGTTCCTCGAGGAGGAGCCGACCTATCTCGAGCCCGCCGACGAGGTGAACGCGCTGATCGGAAAGATGGATCCGACCAGTCCCGCCGTGCTCGGTGAGTGGACCGAGCGGGAGTGAACTGGCACTTCACCCCGGACCAGTTCGCGCTGACCTGGGCACGCACGGACGGCGACCGGATCCCCTATCCGCTCGCCGTCCGCGCGTCGGCACGCGACACCGTCGAGCGCGCCGCCCAGCAACCCGCGCTCGATGCCTGGTGCGCCCGCACCCTCGACGCCGACCTCGCGGCCGCTCTGCGCGTGCTGGCGAAACCGGAGATCCGGGTCGAGGTGTGTGGCCACGCGCCCGCGCCGGTGCGGATGCTCGGCGCGGTCACCGCGGATGTCGCGGTCCTCGCGGTGCAGGATCCCGGCAGCGCGCCCGACCGTGGCGGCTCGGTCCATGTTCAAGTCGGCAGCACGAAACGTCTTGCCGCCCAGGTGTTCTCCCGGCTTCCGGCGCAACCTCCCGGCCGCATACCGCGCATCACAGCCCCGGCGACTCGCGTCGACGAGGACAGCCGTGACCTGGTGACCGCCCCCGTCGCGGGCCCGTCCGACGCCGCCCGCATTCGCCGGCTCCTACAGCGCCCCCGCAGCGGCATCGGCCAGATCCTCGTCGCGGCGGGCACCGACCCGAAACCCACGGGCGTGCTGTCCTGGATCGATCTCACCGGCGACGGCCGCTACCTCGTCCACGCCAGCCGGCACATCGACATCACCCCCGCCACACCGGATTCCGCCGTGGAATGGTTGCGCCGCCTGCTCCGCAGCGTCTGACTACCCCCGGCTAACCGAGCTGGAGGAACCCTGCCAGGTCGGCCAGCTCTTCCGGAGTATCCGGAAGGTACTCGGTGAGCAAGGGCGAGCGGATGACGATGGCCTTCCACATGGCTCGGCAAAGGGTCGCGTGGATGACGGTGCGCGACAACAGGGGTCGCATTCCGAAGGGTGCGTCGGCGGGGGTCGAGGTGGTCATCGACAGCAGGACCACCGCGGCTTCGCGACCCCGGAAGCGGTCGGGCGTGCCCACGAGCACGTCTTCGATCTTGGCGCGAGCCAGCAGAGTTCGGATGCGCGCCACCTGGGCGGCGTAGGGGGCGACGACGAAGATGTCGTGCGGGTGGAGTTTGCGGGTTCCGCCGTCGGAGGTCCAGGTCTCGCCGAGCAGCACGCGCACCCGGCGCACCACTTCGCGCGCCTCGGCGTCGGATTCGGTGGCGCTGCCGCGGTGCTCGACGAGCACTGTGCTCACGCCGGGCGCGATCCCTGCCAGATCCCTTGTCAGGGTGATCGCCTCGTCCGCGCGTAGTCGGCCGTCGTAGCAGCTCGCCGACACCGGTTCGCAGATCGCGGGGTGCATACGCCAGGTGCGGTCGAGGAAGTAGCCACGGTCGACGGGCAGCGTCGCCGCCCCTTCACACAGCCACTCCAAGGCCGAGACCTGCACGGGTTGTGGATGTTTCGCCAGCGACCTGGCCGGGACGGGGTCGCCGATCAGCAGCAGATTGCGCGCGCTCACCGCGACCGCGACGGTGTCGGCCAGCGAGCATTCGCCGGCGTCGGCGATCACCAGCAGGTCGAGGGCGCCGGGCGCGATCAGCCGGTCGTCGACGAAATCCGCGGTGGTGCCGCCGATCACGCAACCGTTGACAGCATTGTCGAGGAATCGCGGATACCGCGTGGCATCAATCGCTACCCAATCGGGGCCGACCGAGGCGACGTCCTTCTTCGCCACGAGCTCGGGCAGCAGCCCCGCCTCGACGACCGCGTCGAAGATCCGCTCGATCACCGCGTGCGACTGCGCCACCACCCCGATCCGCCACTTGTGCCGGGTGACCAGCCGCTCGAGCGCACGCCCGGTGATCCCGGTCTTGCCGGTGCCGGGCGGGCCGTGCACGGCCAGGTACGAGGCGTCCAGCGCACCGACCGCGTGAGCGAGGACGGCGCCGAGGTCATCGTGGGGATGCGGGAGCGCCATCCCGTCGCGCAGCCGTGGAGCTCGGCGCAACAGCAAGTCGTAGACCGCGTTCTCCGGCACCCACGGCAGGCTCATCAGCAGGTCCTGGGCGGTGAACTCCAGCGCGGCCTCGATCTCGGCCTCACCGTCGGGCGGGCCGGGGGCGATGGCCGCGGGCAGGTCGTCGTAGGGCGGGCAGCCTGCCGGGAGCAGTTCTTCCAGCCGGACGGTGTCGTCGAAGTTCGGGTCGACGGCACACCCGAGCACGGTGGCGGTGGCGGTGGCGCGGCGGCCGAGCGTCTGGGTCATGCCCGCCGCGGCGGCACCGTCGTAGATGGTGACCATCTGCGTGCCAGGGGTGAGCGTGGCGCCCGTGCCCAGCCTGCCGGTGAGCGTGAGGTAGCGGCGCATCGTCGGAAGTTGCGGCGTGCGATGCCATTTGGTGTCGACGGTGCCCCATTCGACGACGAGCACGCCCGGTGCGTCGGCCCAGTCGCCGACCGGATGGCCGAGCCGATCGATGTGGGCCCACCAGCGGGGCTGCCGTTCACGCCGGTGATAGCCGAGGATCGCGGCCGTCAGTGCGGCGGCGCGCGCCGAATCTCCGTGCGCGTCAGCGGCGAACTCACTGAGCGCCGCTTCCAGCGAGCCGGGGTGCAGTGAGGGCGGCACATCGGATTCCGCGACGGCGAACCGAGTGCCCGGCACCGTGATTCCCGCCTCGGTCGCTCGATCGAGCAGCCAGTCGCGGATACCGAGGACCGTCGCCGCACGACCGGGCGTATCCGGCAGCAAGGCGGCGAGTCCCGCCGCGTCATAGGACTGTTCACCGATCAGCAGCGCGGTGCGCACGATCGGCGCCAGGTCGACCAGCGCTCGATCGGCCAACAGCTCATCGAGGAGATCGGCACCGGTTCCGAGCTGACCCGCCCAATCGAGCAGCGCCGTCCGGATGTCCGAACCGTAGTGGTACACACGCACATTCGGATCCGCCGCCCGATGCTCCGCGATGATCTCCAGCAATTCCTCGAGCACCCCGCCGTCCTGCGTCGACGGACCACCCGCGTAACCGAAGCCGAGCGGGCTGCGCGGTGCCGGATCGACACCGGCCGGGCGTGGATCGGCGGCAGGCGCGTCGACCGAGTCGTCGACGACTATGCGCCGGAAGGAGATGGTGTCCGCGTCCGACGGGTCGGCACTGGGATAGCCCGCCGCGTTCGCCGGTTCGACGCCCGCCGGGCCGAAGACCACCGCGTTCGTATCCGTCGGACCGACCGGCACGGTGGGGCGGTAGCTGATGTTGTTGGGCTGCTCCACACCGGCGACGACCGGCCGGAAGACGATGGCGGTGGCATCGGCGAGTTCGAGGCCGGTGATCGTGCCGTGCCGGTCCAGGTCGATGACCAGGGCGAGGTCGCCGGGGCGTGGGGCGGGCAGGGCGCCGAGCGCGGTGGCGTCACGGAGGGTGAAGGCGGGCCGGCCGGTGCGTTCGCGAACGAGCTGGATGTCGGCTTGTTTGCGCAGGCCCGCCAGCGTGCGGGGAGCGAGGCCGGGGACAGGGGTGCTGGTGGTGGCGAGGCGGTCGATCGTGAGCACGCCCGCCTCGCGCAGCCTGGCGCGCTGGGTGGGGCGGATTCCCGCGACCAGCAACAGGTCTCGCGCGTTCGCCGCCGCCGCACGGCAACTGGGACACCGGCCGCACGCCAGATAGCGCGGATCACCCCACTGGACCGGCAGCAATTCCGCCAGCTTGTCCTCGATGATCTGCTCCACCCGAGCCCGGCGCGCCGAATACACCGGCGCCAGTTCGTCGCTCACCTCACGCCGCACACCATCGGCCGTCCAGAGATAGGCCCAACGATCCACGCCGACCCCTGCCGCGGCGAGCGCCTGCGCACACGCCGCGAATTCGAGGCGAGCACCCAGCAATTCGCGCGCCGGATCGACCTTGACGGCCTGCACCAACGCCGCGACCCGCTCGAAAGGCGTCCGGCCCGCGGCCAATTCGCGACGAAGCACCCGGCTGTCGGCAGCGAATCCGACGAAACCGCTGAACTCCTCGTCCGCCGACACCGAATCATCGCGCGACCCTGCCGGTGGCGTTCCGGCATCACGACGACGCGGCGACCCTGGCACGCCGACCGAATCCTGGCCGAGCGCATTGTGCACGGTGTAGCCGGCGGGACCACGGACCAGAAGATCCGCGCCACAGGCGAATCGACCGTCGAAGAACACCGCGCCGACGATGGCCTCGGCGCCGGAACTCAGCGCTCGCGCGGTGTGCTCCGCGGCGGATGTCAGCGCCGCGATCCGGGCGGCCGGATCGCCGCAGGCCACCTCGGATGACGGAATCCGGACGAGCCTGTCACCGAAGTGCGCGACCAGTTCGGCGGACGGTTCGGCCGTGCGCAACAGCGGCACGGTCGTGTCGGGTACCCCGGGCAGGTTGCCGAGAGCGGCGTCGATTCCGCGCAGCACCGCGAACTCACAGTTCGCCGCGCGCGCGAGATCGCCGACGGCACCGACCACCCGATCACCGGACACGAACAAGCGCGGCCCTCCTGTGTTCACGCACACCCGACGCCCAACACCTTAACCAGCGTTGCGAGAGACCAGGGCACTACCCGCGGACAGGGCGAAATGCGCCTGACCTCGGCCCCGGCGCCCACGAGCAGGGCTCAGGTGCGCGGCTTGCGCCGTTCGGTACGCGGACGCGCCTCGCGGTCGCGGCGCGGGCCACGAGCGTTCAGCCGCTGCGCCGGTGCGCCCTGGTCGGGCGTCAGCTGGATCAGCACACCGCTGATCCTGGTGCGCCGCAAGGCTTCCAGGGTTTCGTTGGGCAGG
This sequence comes from Nocardia sp. NPDC058519, assembly GCF_042719755.1. Classification (NCBI taxonomy): domain Bacteria; kingdom Bacillati; phylum Actinomycetota; class Actinomycetes; order Mycobacteriales; family Nocardiaceae; genus Nocardia; species Nocardia sp. NPDC058519. Next base: position 138,046 of record NZ_JBHXNK010000014.1, read on the forward strand.
TTGGCGGGCAGCTCGACGAGGCTGTAGTCCGGCCGGATGCTGATGTGGCCGAAGTCGCTGCGACGCAGGCCACCCTCGTTGGCGATGGCTCCGACGATCGCACCGGGGACCACGCGATGACGCTTGCCGACGCTGATCCGGTAGGTGGCGAGTTCTTCGCCGTTCTCCCGGTTGAACGACGGCGGACGCGGGGCGCGGTCCTCGTCGTCGTAGCGGCGCGGGGCGCGCTCACGGTCGCGATCGAAGTCACGCTCGCGGCGCGGGGCGGGCTCCGGCTCGGGCGACATGAAGAAGTTGTCGCCGTCGTAGCCACCGACGGCCAGTGCCGCGGCGATATCGGCGAGCGGGGTGTTGTGCTCGGCCTCGTAGTCCTCGATCAGCTTGCGGAACAGCGCGATGTTGTCCGAGGACAGGTTCTCGGTGATCGAGTCACCGAACTTCGCGGCGCGGGTCGCGTTGACGTCATCGACCGAGGGCAGCTGCATCTCGGTGAGCGCGCTCTTGGTGGCCCGCTCGATCGACTTGAGCAGGTGACGCTCGCGCGGGGCGACGAACAGCAGGGCCTCGCCCGAACGGCCCGCGCGACCGGTGCGGCCGATGCGGTGCACGTAGGACTCGGTGTCGTGCGGGATGTCGTAGTTCACCACGTGCGAGATGCGGTCGACGTCCAGACCACGCGCGGCCACATCGGTGGCGACCAGGATGTCGATCGAGCCCGACTTGAGCTGGCCGATGGTGCGCTCACGCTGGTTCTGCGCGATGTCACCGTTGATCGCCGCGGCGGAGAACCCACGCGAACGCAGCTTCTCGGCCAGTTCTTCGGTGGCCTGCTTGGTGCGCACGAAGATGATCATCGCCTCGAAGGCTTCGACCTCGAGCACGCGAGTCAGGGCGTCGAGCTTGCGCTGATGCGACACCTGCACATAGCGCTGGGTGATGTTGGTGTTGGTCTGCGACTTGGACTTGACCGTGATCTCGACCGGGTCGTTGAGGTACTGCTTGGAGATCTTGCGGATCACGCCCGGCATGGTGGCCGAGAACAGTGCGACCTGCTTGTCCTTGGGGGTGTCGCGCAGGATGCGCTCGACGTCTTCCTGGAAGCCCATCTTGAGCATCTCGTCGGCCTCGTCGAGCACCAGGTAGCGCAGCTGGGTCAGATCCAGCGTGCCCTTCTCCAAGTGGTCGATCACGCGGCCGGGCGTACCGACGACAACGTGGGCGCCGCGGCGCAGACCCGACAGCTGCACGCCGTAGCTCTGCCCGCCGTAGATCGGCAGCACATGCAGACCAGGGATGTGCGAGGAGTACTTGCCGAACGCCTCGGCGACCTGGATCGCGAGTTCACGAGTCGGCGCGAGCACCAGGGCGCTCGGCTTCTTCTGCGCGGTATCCAGGTTCATCAGGATCGGGATCGCGAATGCCGCGGTTTTGCCGGTGCCCGTCTGGGCCAGGCCAACCACGTCGGCGCCGGAGAGCAGCGGGGGAATCGTCGCCGCCTGAATCGGAGACGGCGACTCGTAGCCCACATCGGCGATGGCCCGCAGCACGCGGTCATCGATCCCGAGATCGGCGAAAGTCGGGCCGGTGTCGTTCCTGTCGTCGTCGGCAGGAACGCTGTCGACCTCATTTGTACTCATTGACCACGAGTTTACTGCCTGGCGGTAGCTGTCCCAACCACCAGGTGAATACGGTGAGACCTATGCAACTGCGCGACGGGTCAGCACATCAGGAACTTACGCCGGTGACAGTGGGGATCGCGGTGGTCCAATTCGCCCCCGAAACCGACCCCGAAACCAATCTGTCGACCCTGCGTGAACACGTGCGCACGGCGGCCGCGGCGGGTGCGCGCGTGGTGCTCGCGCCCGAATACTCGATGTTCGCTGTGACCCGGCTGGATGAGCGGGTGCTGGCGATCGCACAGCCGCTCGACGGCCCTTTCACCACCGGGCTCTCCGCGCTCGCAGCCGAATTCGGAGTGTTCCTGGTCGCCGGAGTGGTGGAGTTGCCATCACCGGGGGCGACGCGAATCAGTAATACGCTCGTCGCGCACGGGCCCGACGGCGCGCGCGTCGCGGTGTATCGCAAAGTGCATCTGTACGACGCGTTCGGACATCTGGAATCGGACGTGGTGGCGGCGGGTCCGCTCGTCGCGCCGGCGACCTTCGCCGTCGACGGTGTGATATTCGGCATGCAGACCTGTTTCGATCTGCGATTTCCGGAGGGGTGTCGGCGTGTCGCGGCGGCGGGCGCGCACGTGTTGCTGCTGCCCGCGCAGTGGATTCCGGGACCGGCCAAGATCGACCAGTGGACGACGCTGCTGCGGGCACGCGCCATCGAGAACACGGTCTATGTGGCGGCGGCCGATCAGTGCGCGCCGCGCGGTGCGGGCGCGTCGATGATCGTGGATCCGGCGGGGACGGTGCTGGCCGAACTCGGCGACGATCCCGGTGTCCTCACCGCGACGGTGGATCCAGCGCATCTGGCCAGGGTGCGCACCGCCAACCCCAGCCTGTCGCTGCGACGCTTCACCATTTCCGGGGCGTCGGCAGCGGAGTAGCGTTCGAGGCGATGGTGTACCCGGATCGCACGGCGGCGGGCCGCGCCCTCGGCACGGCCCTCGAACACCTGCGGGCCACCCGCCCGCTGGTGCTCGGGTTGCCACGCGGGGGTGTGCCGGTCGCGGCCGCGGTGAGCGCGGCGATCGGCGGGGAACTCGATGTGCTGCTGGTGCGCAAGCTGGGACTGCCCTGGCAGCCGGAGCTGGCGATGGGGGCGCTCGGGGAGAGCGGACTTCTGGTACTCAATCGTGATGTGGTCGATCGCAGCGGAGTGAGCACCGAGGCGTTCGACGAGGTGGAGCTGGCCGAGCGGGCCGAACTGCGCCGTCGGCAGGAGATCCTGCGGGTCGGCGATCCGATTCCCCTGGCGCGACGCACGGTGGTGATCGTCGACGACGGGATGGCGACCGGGGCGACGGTGGTGGCCGCGTGCCGGGTGGCGCGGGCGCAGCGACCCGATCGGCTGGTGGTGGCCATGCCGGTGTCCTCGCCCGAGGCGGCACGCCGGGTCGAGCGCGAATGCGATGAACTCATCTGCCTGTGGACGCCCGCCGACCTGGGCGGAGTCGGCATGGCATACCGCGATTTCCATCAGCTCGAGGACGAGGAGGTCATCGAGCTGCTGCGGTGAGACGAACTCAGCCGAAGCACTGCCCTTCGCCTCGATAGGTGGGAACGGTTGTGCGCGTTCCCGATTCATCGATGAGGTGGATCTCGGCGAAGCGTTCGCAGAGCTCGCCCGCCTTGGCGTGGCGGAACCAGACGCGGTCGCCGATCTCGAGTTCCGCGCCACCGGCCAGGGGGGTCTGGACCTCCCCCGCACCTTCGGAGCCGAGCAGTTTCAGACCCGCGGGCCACACGGGAACCGGGACGCGACTCGGTCCCGCGGGACCCGAGGCGATGTAGCCGCCCGCGAAGACGGTCGCGATGGTCGGGGTGGGTTTCCGCAGGACCGGGGTGGCGAAGAACAGGGCGGGGCGGGGGGTGAACGAGCGGTAGTGGTCGAACAGGGTAGGCACGTAGAGGCCGGAACCGGCGGTCACCTCGGTGACATCGGGATCGGTGATCGAGACTTCGATCGAACCGGTGCCGCCGCTGTTGACGATCTCCAGCGGGCCGGTCACCGCGCGTACCGCGTCGAGCACCCGGGTGCGCCTGCGCCCGATCTCGATGGCGGACAAGCGTTTCACCACGCGCACCGCCGGATTGCTGTCGGGCAGACCGGCGATCTGCGACTCGTAGGTCATCACGCCGACCACATCGAACCCGCGGCGCATCGCTTCGGCGGCCAGCTCGTCGGCCTGCTCGGGACTGCGCACCGGCGAGCGCCGGGCACCCAGATGCAGGGGGCCGATGCGCAGGGCGGCGTCGACATCGAGGCAGACGCGCGGGTGGACCAGGTCGGTACCCAACGCGGCGCGGGTGAGTTCGAGCTGGGCGACATCGTCGATCATCAGCGTGATCGCGGCGAGCAGGTTCGGGGCGGTGGCGAGCTCGGCCAGGGCGGCCCGGTCGAGAACCGGGTACCCGAGCAGGACGTCGCGGGCGCCGAGGCGGACCAGCCAGATGGCCTCGCGCAGCGAGTACGCCATGATCCCGGCGAAGCCGTCGCGGGCGGTGAGTCCGTCACCGAGCACCCGCTCGAGCACGGCCCGGCAGCGCACCGACTTGCTGGCCACCCGGACCGCGATGCCGTTCGCCCGCCGAACCAGGTCGGCGGCGTTGCGGTCGAGCGCGGTGAGGTCGACGGCGGCCAGCGGCGGGTCGAGCTCCGCGGTCGCCGCGTGCAGATGGTGCAGCGATGTCGTCTGGGTCACCCGACTACTGAACCACCTATTTGGTCAGTCGTCCAGCATTGCGGGTCAGCTTTCGACGGCCTTCAGGGTCAGGCAGCCGACCAGGTCGTCGATCACCACGAGGATGGTCTCGTCGTTGCCATCGGCGAGCCAGCGCAGCACCGCGCCGTGGAACACCGAGACGAGGTAACCCGCCACCGAATCGACCGGCTCGAGCCACTGCGTGCCGGACAGGCGCGCGCACATCCCGAGGAAGTCGGCGGCCTCGTCGTCCATCTCGCGGAACATCGCGACGGCGGCCGGATCGCCGATGGTGTCGCCCGAGGGCGCCCACCGCTGACGCAAGCTCTGCAACGCGGCCTCATAGGCGGCTACTCGCCGGGCGGGGGCGGCCTTCACCAACGGCCAGTAGGTACTGAGCCCGGCATGCAGGAACACCCGCAGCGCCCGGACGCCGGTGGCGTCCGAACTGGCGGCGGCTTGTTCGACGGCATCACATACGGCGGGCCGTAGCGAAATTTCAGTTAGTTCACGGCTGGCGCTCAACGACGACTCCTCGGCAACAAAATTCGCTGCCCGCGGCGATGCGAGCTTGGTGGTCACCGAGCTCGATCTTAGAAGATTTTCAGGATTCACGAACTGGTTCAGCCATCCTTTTCAGACTGAAAGATTGTTTTGTTATCCGAATGCGACCTTTTGTAAAACCGACCATACGGCCTCAATTTGTCGCATTCCTGGATATCCGACACCCCCGCGCCGGAATCCGCGCATCTGGTCGATTGTACAAGTATGCCCAGGTCAGCTCCCGAGGTGTGGGCGACGGCACAGTGGAACCCAGCGGAACGGACGCAACACATCCGATGACCGATCCGCGAACTCGGGCGCGGCGGCGCCGGAGTCGCCGATAACCTGGTCAAGTGACTCTCTCGCCTCCTGCCGATCAGTTCGCTCTCAGCGGCACCTTCAATTTCCGCGATGTGGGCGGCCTTCGCACCGCCGACGGCACCACGGTGCGCCCCGGCGTACTGCTTCGGTCGGCCCAACTGAGCGGTCTGGACGACAAGGGCCACGACACCCTGCGCGAATTGGGCGTCACCGATGTGCACGATCTGCGCGGCATCGTCGAGATCGACCACATCGGCCACGACACCCTGCCCGACGACGTGCGCCTGCACGTGACGCCGTTCGATTCGCGCATGGAGGAGGCTCCGCCACACGAGGCGAAGACCGTCTCCGCGTTCGCACACATGGTCGAGGTCTACCGCGCCTTCCCGACGCTGCCCGAGGCGCACACCGCGATCGCCGAACTGGCCGGCTCGATCGTGCGCGGCGACGGCGCGGTCCTGGTGCACTGCGCGGCAGGCAAGGACCGCACCGGCTGGGCGGTCGCCACGCTGCTGCGCGCCGTCGGCGTCACCGAGGAGGACGTGTACACCGACTTCCTGGCCAGCAACGCGGCCGTCGAGCCGCTGCGCAGGCTGCTGGAACCGAAGATCGGCAACGGCGACGCACTGTCGGCGGACCTGCTCGGCGTGCGCGAGGAGTACCTGCGCACCGCCGACGCCAGCGTGCGCGAGATCCACGGCGACATCGAGACCTACCTCGTGACGGTCGGCCTCACCGGCAGCCTGCGGGAGGCACTGCGATCTCGCCTGGTGTGATCAGCGCCGATCACAGCCCACTGACCCGGCGAGCTGGGTCCACCCGAACCAAACCGTCAGCGTCGATACTGACGAAATCGCCGGTGTGGAACCAGCTCCCGCTGAACCGCGCGGCCGAGGCACCGGGGTTGTTCCAGTAGCGACGACTGACATTCGGTCCACGACACAGCAATTCGCCACGACCGGCACTCGCATGCGGCCCGAACAGCGCCAATTCCGTTCCACCGAAGGCGAACCCGAGCGTCGCCTCGGAGTCGGCGAGCTCGGTGTCGTCGACCATCAGCCCGATGCCGCTGGTCTCGGTGGCCCCCCAGACCGACCACTGCTTGGCGGCGGGAAACAGCCCACGCAACGCGGTGGCGAGGGTGGCGGGGGCCGCCGCGGCAGCGCGTTCGGACCGGTGACAGGCCTTGCTGATCCGGCGCACCCCGGCACCGGTACGACGGGCGACGAGTTCGGGCACCAGTCCCGCGAAGATCCGCGGCGTGGCCGAGACGGTATCGATCCGCTCGGCCACCAGTACGTCGGAGAGCCGGCGGGCACCCGGTGCGAGGACGACCGTGCCGCCGACGGCGAAGGTGGGTAGCAGCTGGTCGACGCACCCGCTGGCATGGGCCAGCGGCAGCAACACCAGATTGCGCAACCCGTCGGCGGGCAGCCCGAGCGCGCCGACCACCGACGACACCGCCGAGAGCAGGTTCTCATTGGTCAGCTCGACGCCGGTGGGCACAGGTCGGCGAGCCGCGGCGCCGGTGTAACAGAGCAGGGCCGGATCATCCAGAGCCGCACCGTCATCGATGTAGGCGGTGCTGTCGGGCAGCGGTCCGTCGGGGCCGAGCACGAAATCGGCCCTGCTGTCGGCGATTACCCGGTCGGCGATCGCAGCGGGCAGGGCGTCGGGTACAAGTACCGGCACCGCGCCCGAGAGCAGCGCGCCGAGAAACGCCTGCACCCAGCGCGCACTGGTCGGCATGTGCACCGCGACCCGATCGCCGTAGCCGATTCCGTGGTCCTGCAGGCCGCCCGCGATCCGCGAGGCGCTGTGCCAGAGTTCGCGGTAGGTCAGGCGCGGGCCGCCGACCTCGACGACCGCCTCCCGATTCGTGAACGAGTGCACGCGCAGGTCGAGCAGTTCGGTGAGGGCGGGGCTGAGGTTGCCGTAGCGCAGCACGCCGTCGGAGCCCCGCCGCAGCTGCGTTGCCGCACTGGTGGCGGGGAACTCGAAGACGGCCGCGCCCGGTTCGTTCTCGCCATGACCCATCCGGACCTCCGTACGTCGATACAGCCGCACCTGTGACTATATGACGTGGATCACACCGCTGTCAGGCACTCGGCGTGCTCATTCGCCGCGATAGGTCGCCTTGCCCGGTCCGACATCGAGGAAACTGCGGACCGCGCCGCGCAGGTCCGCGGTGCCGAACAGCTCGCCCGAGACCTCGGGCGTCACCGAATCCGCGTGTGCCACACCGCCGGAACGCCACGCGCCGATGATCTGCTTGGTCGCGGCGTGCGCGCGGGTCGGTCCCTCGGCGAGGCGGGTGATCAGCGCAGCGGTGGCGGTTTCCAGGTCCTCGTGGACCGCGTTGACCACGCCCCACTCGGCCATCGTCGCCGCGTCGTAGAGGTCGCCGGTCATCACGAATTCGCGGGCGCGGCCCGAACCCGCCCGCTCGGCCAGCCGCTGTGGCCCGCCCATCGACGGCGTCAGCCCCACGACCGTCTCCACCAGACCGAACTTCGCCTTCGGCGCGGCCAGGATGAAGTCGCACGCGAGGGAGATCTCGAAGGCCGCGGTCAGCGTGAGTCCGTGCGCGGCGAACACCACCGGGCACGGCAGCGCCTCGAGCGGGTGGATGATCCGCTCGAACAGCTCACGCCACAGCTGCGCGCCCTCCTCGACGGTGCGGCCGTCGAAGATGTTCACGTCGACACCGCCCGAGACGACCTTGCCCTGCGCCTTGATCAGCAACGCACGCGGCGGCAGCGCGGTCACCGCGGCGATATCGGCGATCAACGAGGCGAGGAGTTTGCGATCGAACAGGTTCAGCGGCGGGTGGTCGATGGTGATCGTCGCGAACTCGGCACCGGCTTCGGTGAACTCGCGCGACAGTCGGGTTGGCTGGTTTCCACTCATCGGCTCAGCGTAGAACCCGGGCCCGAGACCGACAGAGCTAGTCGGACCGGCCGGTAGGAACCGGTCACGCACGTCACGGAACCGCGGGCTGTCGGTGGTCGTTGACATGATGAGCTCTGGGGTACGGAAGTGCCCTACAGTTCGACTCGTTGGGGCGAAGAGGAGGACGACGCCGTGTTCAAGAACGCGATCGAAAAAGCCGTGGTCGATGTGCTCGACACCGGGTCCAAGCTGCAGGCGCCGGCCGTACGCCGCTATGTCGAGTTCCTGCGTGAGCGTCATCCCGGGGAGAGTCCGGCGCAGATCGTGGCACGGCTGGAGAAGCAGTACCTGCTCGCCGTCACCGGCAGCGGTGCCGCGGTCGGCGCCACCGCGGCGGTGCCCGGAATCGGCACGATCGCCGCGCTCGGGGCCGTCAGCGCGGAGACCGTGTTCTTCATGGAGGCGTCGGCCCTGTTCACCCTGGCCCAGGCGGCGGTGCACGGCATCGAGCCGGAGAACAAGGAAGCCCGGCGCGCGCTGGTGCTCGCCGTCGTGCTCGGCGACGCCGGAATGGCGATCGTGCAGAAGGGGCTGGGCAGCCAGTCCAAGAATTGGGCCGGTCAGCTCGCTACCAAGGTCCCCGGCCTCGGCGGGATCAACAGCAAACTGCTGCAGCAGTTCATGAAGCGGTTCATCACCAAGCGGGTCGCGCTGATGGCGGGCAAGGTGCTGCCCGCCGGCATCGGCGCCGCGATCGGTGGCGCGGGCAACCGGGCGCTGGGCAAGGTCACCATCGAGAACGCGCACAAGGCTTTCGGGCCCGCGCCCGCGATGTGGCCCACCCCGCTGCACAACGTGATCGACGCCGATCCGCTGCCCGCGATCGGCACCGGCAAGGTGACCGAGAAGTGAGCAAGGGCCGCAGCGGTGACGCCGTGCTGGTGCGTGGCGTCGGCAAACAGTTCGGTCCGGTGAGCGCGGTCCACGAGATCGACTTCGCCGTGCCCGCGGGTTCCGTGACCGCGCTCGTCGGGCCCGCGGGCGCGGGCAAGTCGACAGTGCTACGGATGGTGCTGGGGCTACAGCAGCCGACCACGGGCAGTATCGAGGGCGGCGGCCGTGGGCCCGCCGCGGTCGGGGCGGTGCTGAGTCCGCGCGGACTGCATCCGGCCCGCACCGTGCGCGATCAGCTGTGGAGCTACGTGCCGGTCGCGGGCGCGTCGCGGCGCCGGGTCGCCTCGGTGCTCGAGGAAACCGGACTCACTGCCGTCGCCGAAACTGTTGTGGCCCAGCTACATCCGGTCCAGCAGACGCGTGTGGCCCTGGCGATGGCATTACTCGCCGATCCCCCGCTGCTCGTGCTCGACGATCTGTACGCGGGCGCGAACGGCATCGAACGCGGCTGGCTGCACGATCTGCTGCGCCGCCACGTGACCCGCGGCGGCACCGTGCTGGTGAGTTCGGACGCCCTGGCCGATGTGGTGCCGAGCGCCGATCAACTCGTGGTGCTCAGCGAGGGCACTGTCGTCTGGCAGGGCACACCGGCCAAGCTCCGCCGCGGCCATCCCGACCGGCTCGTTGTCGCCGCGTCCCCGTCCATCGCGCTGGCGACCGCGCTGGCCGGGCGCGGATTCACCGACGCGGTGATGCGGCCCGACGGACGCCTGGCCGTGGCCGAGGCGAGCGAGGCGACCATCCGCTCGATCGCCGAGCTCGCGCAGGTCCGGATCGGCAGCATCGTCGCCGACCCCATCCACCCCGATCGGGTGCTCGCCTCGCTGACCAAACCGCGCCGCCACCGGCACACCGTGCCCGCGCCGAATCCCGCCGCGTACGCCCCGGCGCCGACCACGTATGGGATGCCCCGATGACCACCTCCGTGATCCCCGCCGATCTCGTTCCCGGTATCGACACCGAGGCGCGCAAGGTCGTCGCGCTGCGCCAGACCCGGCTGCTGCTGGCCGCGCCGGTGGCGCTGGCGCTGGTCGGGACGCTGATCACCGCGATCATGTCGGGACCCGTCGATCCGAAGGGCCAGCCCGAGACCGGTGCCGCCACGATCGGTCTCTACCTCGGGATGATCGCGGTCTTCGTGGTCGCCGCGCTGGTCGGCATCGCCTCGACCGGCGGCGAGTACCGGCACAAGACCATGGCGCTGACCGTGCTGTTCGCGCCCGATCGCGACCGGCTGGTCACCGCGAAATACGTCGCAACCGCCGCGTTCGCGTTCGCGCTCGCGCTGGTCGCCGAACTGGTGAGCTTGCTGGTGCTGCTGGTCGCGGCGCGCGGGAAGTTCGAACTCGGCTGGCAGCTGATCGAGGTGCTCGCCGCCGGGCTGCTCGTGGCCATGTGCTGGGCGGTGCTCGGCGCGGGCGTCGGGCTGCTGCTGCGCACGTTCAGCGGGGCCGTGTGGCTGGTGCTCGGCTGGGCCTTCGCGCTCGAACCGCTGATCTGGCTGGTGGCCAAGGGTTTCGGCGCGGGCGGATTCGCCGCGCTGCTGCCCGTCTCGGCCACCGTCGCCGGGGTGAGCGCGGGCTCCTTCGACGAGGCCGAGGTCTTCGCGCCGACGCCGGCGGCACTGGTGGTGCTGGTGCTGTGGACCGCAGCGGTCGGCGTCGTGGGGTGGTGGGACCTGCGCAACCGAGACCTGTAGTGCCCGCCACCGCGGGTTCGTCCGGGTGGATCCGCAGGCTGTGGCGCCTGTGCCTGGACCATCCCCGGCTGCTGGCGGGCATCGTGGTCTCGGTGCTGGCCGGTGCCGCCGTCGCGATCGCCGCACCGCTGGCCACCAAACGCGCGGTCGACGCCGCCCAGGTGGGCGACACCTCGGTGATCGGCGGTGCCGCAGCCCTGCTCGCCGTGCTGGCCGTGACCAGGTTCGTGGTCACTTTCGCGCGCAGGCTCTGGGCGGGCAAGCTGTCGCTGGAAGTGCAGCACAGCCTTCGGATTTCGCTGCTCGCCGCCCTGCAGCGCCTCGACGGCGCGGGCCAGGACGCGATTCGCACCGGGCAGGTGGTGTCGCGGTCGATCACCGATCTCCAGCTCGTGCAGGGGCTGCTGGCGATGGTGCCGTGGTCGGGGCTGGCGGTATTGCAGTTCGTGCTGTCGGCGGTGGTGATGGTGTGGTTGAGTCCACCGCTGGCACTGGCCGCCCTGCTGGTGGCGCCCGCCATGGCGGTGATCGTGTTGCGGATGCGGCCCCGGCTCTACGCGGCCACCTGGTCGGCCCAGCAGCGCGCGGCCGACCTCGCCGAACACGTCGAGCAGACGGTGACCGGTGTCCGGGTGGTGAAGGGCTTCGGGCAGGAGTCCCGGATGGTCGACATCCTCGAGGGGCACGGTCGTCTGCTGTTCGCGGAGCGGATGCGCGCCGCGCGGATCAATGCCAGGTTCGCGCCAGTGGTGTCGGCGCTGCCGCAGGCCGGGCTGGTCGCGGTGATCATCGTCGGCGGGGTGCTCGCCTCGCACGGCGCGATCGGCATCGGCACCTTCCTGGCGTTCACCGCCTATCTCGCCACGATGACGTCCTCGGCCCGCACGATCACCTCGGTGCTGATCATGGCCCAGCTCACCAGAGCCGCCGTTGACCGGGTCTTCGAGGTGATCGACGCGGCGCCGGTCCTCGTCGATCCCGACGACCCCACCGAACTGCCGCCGGGACCACTCGGGATCGAATTCGATGCCGTCAGTTTCGGTTTCGAGGCAGGCCAACCGGTCTTGCAGGAACTCGATCTCACCGTGCGCCCCGGCGAGACGGTCGCGGTGATCGGCCCGGCGGGCTCGGGCAAGTCCACGCTCTCGCTGCTGCTGCCACGTTTCTACGCGCCCGACGCGGGCCGGATCAATCTCGTCGGCACCGACGGCACCAGGGTCGACCTGGCCGATCTGCGCGCCGACGAGCTGCGCGGCGCGGTCGGTGTCGTCTTCGACGATCCGTTCCTGTTCTCCGACACCATCGCCGCCAATATCGCGCTCGGCAGGCCCGATGCCACCGACGCCGAGATCACCGCCGCCGCGACGGCCGCCGCCGCGGACGAGTTCATCGCCGCACTGCCGGAGGGCTACGACACCGTCATCGGCGAACGCGGGCTGACCCTGTCGGGTGGACAACGTCAGCGCATCGCCCTGGCCAGGGTGCTGCTCACCCGGCCCCGCGTGCTGGTGCTCGACGACGCCACCTCCGCGGTCGACGCCGTCACCGAGGCCGAGATCTTCCGCAGGCTGCCCGATCCGGGCGGGCGGACCACGCTGATCCTGGCGCACCGCGAATCGACCCTGGCCCAGGCCGACCGCGTCATCCGGCTGCCCGCACCCACCGGATCGGTGGTGCCGACGGCGCCCGCGATGAAAGAGCGCCTCGGCGACTCCGGCACACCGCGGTCGATGTCGTCGGCGTCGAACGACCTCAGCGCGACACCGGAACTGCGTGCCGCGGTCGACGCCCTGCCACCGGCCACCGAAGACCCCGCACTGCCCGGCGACCTGCGCGCACCCCAACCCGACTTCGGGCTCCGCGCGCTGCTGCGCCCGGTTCGCGGGCTGGTGTGTGTGGTCGTGGCACTGCTCATCGTCGAGGCGCTGCTCGGCATCGCCTTCCCGCCGCTGGTCCGCTATGCCATCGACACCGGTGTCACCGCGGGCGACGACACCGCGCTCGTCGTCTCGGCGGTGATCGGGATCGGTCTGGTGCTGGCCGGCTTGGTGGTCGGCGCCGCGGTCACCGTGCTCACCGCGCGCACGGGCGAGCGAGTGCTGTTCGGGCTGCGGGTGCGCAGTTACGCCCAGTTGCAACGGCTCGGCCTCGACTTCTACGAACATGAACTGTCCGGCCGCATCATGACCAGGATGACCACCGACGTCGACGCGCTGTCGACGTTCCTGCAGACCGGGGTCGCGACCGGGCTGGTCGCGGTGATCACCCTGATCGGCGTCACCATCGGGCTGTTCTTCATCGATGCCGGGCTGGCCCTGGTGGTGCTGGTCGCCGTGGCGCCGATGCTGCTGGCCACCCTGGCCTTCCGTCGGGTGTCCTCGGTGGCCTACACCGTCTCGCGCGAACGGGTCTCGGCGGTCAATGCCGGATTCCAGGAGAACATCGCGGGCCTGCGCGCCGTGCAGGCCGCCCGCAACGAGCCGGCCGCCGCGCGCCGCTTCGCCGAATACTCCCACCGCTACCGCGATGCCAGGATCCGGGCCCAGCGCGCGATCGCGGCCTACTTCTCCTTCGGCCTGGCCTGGGCCGATCTGGCCCTGGCCGTCGTGGTCTATCTGGGCGCCAATGCCGTCGCCGACGGGCGCACGACCACCGGAACGCTCGTCGCCTTCGTGCTCTATCTGGGTCTGTTGTTCAGTCCCATCCAGGATCTGTCCCAGGTCTTCGACGGTTATCAGCAGGCCAGAGTCGGTCTGCGGCGCATCGGCGAACTGCTGCGCACCACGTCGTCGATCGCCGCCGACCCGCCCGACGCGATTCCCGTCGACCGGCTGCACGGCGAGATCGTCTTCGACGATGTCGGATTCCGCTACCCCGGCGCGAGCGCGCCCGCCCTCGACGGCGTGAGCTTCACCGTCCCGCCTGGCGCGACCCTGGCACTCGTCGGCCCGACCGGCGCGGGCAAATCGACGATCGTGAAGCTGCTGGCCCGCCTCTACGACCTCCCACCCGAGCCGGCGGCGGGCGCGATCCGGGTCGACGGCGTCGATCTTCGTAAATTTGTGCTCACCGACTTCCGGAAGCGGCTGGGAATCGTGCCACAAGAAGTTCACTTGTTCACCGGCGACGTGGCGAGCAACATTGCATTCGGGCAAACATTTGCCACATCAGTGGACATCGCGATCGCGGCCGACAAAGTCGGCGCGACGGAAATGATCGACGGTTTACCCAGGAAAATGCACCACCCGGTGGGTGAACGCGGACGTGGACTGTCGGCCGGGCAACGCCAGCTGATCGCCCTGGCCAGGGCCGAACTGGTCGATCCCGACCTGCTCCTGCTCGACGAGGCCACCTCCACACTCGACCCGGAAACCGAGGCATCGGTGCTGGTAGCGAGCCGATCGCTGGCTCGAGGCCGGACCACCGTCGTGGTCGCGCACCGGCTCGCGACAGCGGCGCGCGCCGATCTGGTCGCGGTGGTCGAGCACGGCCGTATCGTGGAATTCGGCGCGCCGGAGGACCTACTCGCCAGTAAGGGTCATTACTCCCGACTCTGGGCGGCGGGCACAGAGGCAGAGGGCATAGTGTCGACCCAAGACCGGTAGCGACGCCTGTCAACCGCTGGGCATATGCTCGGTGAGGGCGCATCGGCAGCCATCCGCTGATTCCCCTGCCGGGCACGTCACAAACGTCGCAGCGCGAAGAACGAAATGAGGCGAACACCAGCTGTGAGCAGCTCAACTTCCCAGTTCGGACAGAACCAGTGGCTAGTCGACGAGATGTATCAGAAGTTCAAACAGGACCCGTCCTCGGTCGACGCGAGTTGGCACGAGTTCCTCGCGGATTACACGCCGGAAGCAACCGAATCCGGTAACAGTCAGGCACCGGTCGCCTCCTCCGCTCCTTCAGCAGCCGCGGCACCCAAGGCGGCAGCTGCTCAGGCCCCGGCTCCCAAAGCCGTGGTAGCGACGGCACCGCCGAAGCCCGCCGCGGCTCCGGCTCCGGCCCCCGCTCCGGCTCCGGCTCCGGCCGCCAAGACCGTGCGCGCACCGCAGACCACACCTGCACCGGTGTCCAACGCACCGGCCACCGCCGCGCCGAAGGCTGCTGCCGCGGGCCCGGAGAACAAGGTGCTGCGCGGCCCCGCCGCCGCCATCGCCAAGAACATGTCGGCCTCGCTGACGATCCCCACCGCGACCTCGGTGCGTGCCATCCCGGCCAAGCTGATGATCGACAACCGCCTGGTGATCAACAACCACCTCGCGCGCACCCGCGGCGGCAAGATCTCGTTCACCCACCTGCTGGGTTACGCGATCGTGCAGGCGATCAAGGCGTTCCCGAACATGAACCGGCACTTCGCCGAGATCGACGGCAAGCCGAACTCGGTCACCCCGGCCCACACCAACCTGGGCCTGGCGATCGACCTCGCGGGCAAGGACGGCAACCGATCGCTGGTCGTCGCCGCCATCAAGGAAACCGAGGAATTCAGCTTCGGTCAGTTCCACGCGGCCTACGAGGACATCGTGCGCCGCGCACGCGAGGGCAAGCTCGGTGCCGACGACTTCGCCGGCGTCACCATCTCGCTGACCAACCCCGGCACCATCGGCACCGTCCACTCGGTGCCGCGCCTCATGCCGGGCCAGGGCGCGATCATCGGTGCCGGTGCGATGGAGTACCCCGCCGAGTTCCAGGGCATGAGCGACGAGCGGATCGCCGATATCGGCGTCGGCAAGCTGATGACGCTGACCTCGACCTACGATCACCGCATCATCCAGGGTGCCGAGTCGGGCGATTTCCTGCGCACGATCCACAACCTGCTGATCTCCGACGAGTTCTACGACGAGATCTTCCACGGCCTCGGTGTGCCGTACGAGCCGATCCGCTGGCGCAAGGACATCAGCGCGCGCGGTGTCGACAAGAGCGCCCGCGTGCTCGAGATGATCGCGGCCTACCGCAACCGCGGCCACCTGATGGCCGACACCGATCCGCTGCGCCTGGTCAAGGACAAGTTCCGCAGCCACCCCGACCTCGACGTCACCGAGCACGGCCTCACCCTGTGGGACCTGGACCGCACCTTCGACGTGGGCGGTTTCCACGGCCAGGACCGGATGAAGCTGCGCGATGTGCTGTCGATCCTGCGTGACGCGTACTGCCGCCACGTCGGTGTGGAGTACACCCACATCCTCGAGACCGATCAGCTCAAGTGGATGCAGGAGCGGGTCGAGCAGAAGCACGTCAAGCCGACCGTCGCGCAGCAGAAGTACATCCTGAACCGGCTCAACGCGGCCGAGGCGTTCGAGACCTTCCTGCAGACCAAGTACGTCGGCCAGAAGCGCTTCTCGCTCGAGGGCGCCGAAGCCGTGATCCCGATGATGGACGCCACCATCGACCAGTGCGCCGAGTACGGGATGGACGAAGTCATCATCGGCATGCCGCACCGCGGTCGCCTCAACGTGCTGGCCAACATCGTCGGCAAGCCGTACTCGAAGATCTTCACCGAGTTCGAGGGCAACATGAACCCGGCGGCCACCCACGGCTCCGGCGACGTGAAGTACCACCTCGGTGCGCACGGCCAGTACCTGCAGATGTTCGGCGACAACGAGATCGAGGTCTCGCTCACCGCCAACCCCTCGCACCTCGAGGCGGTCGACCCGGTGCTCGAGGGTCTGGTGCGCGCCAAGCAGGACCTGCTCGACAAGGGCGACGGCCCCGACGGCTTCTCGGTGATGCCGCTGATGCTGCACGGTGACGCCGCGTTCGCCGGTCAGGGCGTGGTCGCCGAGACGCTGAACCTGTCGGGTCTGCGTGGTTACCGCGTCGGCGGCACCATCCACATCGTGGTGAACAACCAGATCGGCTTCACCACGGCGCCGGAGAACAGCCGCTCCACCGAGTACTCCACCGACATCGCGAAGTTCATCGGCGCGCCGATCTTCCACGTCAACGGTGACGACCCGGAAGCCTGCGACTGGGTGGCTCGCCTCGCGGTCGACTTCCGCCAGAAGTTCCGCAAGGACGTCGTCATCGACCTCGTCTGCTACCGCCGCCGTGGGCACAACGAGGGCGACGATCCCTCGATGACCCAGCCGGAGATGTACGACATCATCGACACCAAGCGTTCGGTGCGTAAGGCCTACACCGAATCGCTGATCGGCCGTGGTGACATCTCCATGAAAGAGGCCGAGGACGCGCTGCGCGACTACCAGGGTCAGCTGGAGCGCGTGTTCAACGAGGTCCGCGAGCTGGAGAAGTACATTCCGGAGCCGTCGGAGTCGGTCGAGGACGACCAGAAGGTGCCCGCCACCGTGGTCACCGCGGTCGACAAGTCGGTGCTGCAACGCATCGGCGACGCGTTCCTGAACACTCCCGACGGTTTCAACGTGCACCCGCGCGTGAAGCCGGTGCTGGAGAAGCGTCGCGAGATGGCCTACGAGGGCAAGGTCGACTGGGCCTTCGCCGAACTGCTCGCCTTCGGTTCGCTGATCGACCAGGGCCACGATGTGCGCCTGACCGGTCAGGACTCGCGTCGCGGCACGTTCACCCAGCGCCACTCGGTCATCATCGACCGGATCAACGCCAACGAGTACACCCCGCTGCACAACATCGGCTCGGAGAAGCCGGGTTGGTTCGCGGTGCACGACTCGGCGCTGAGCGAGTACGCCGCCGTCGGTTTCGAATACGGCTACTCCCTGGGCAATCCCAACGCACTGGTGTTGTGGGAAGCGCAGTTCGGTGACTTCGTCAACGGCGCGCAGTCGATCATCGACGAGTTCATCTCCTCCGGTGAGGCCAAGTGGGGCCAGCTCTCCGACGTGGTGCTGCTGCTGCCGCACGGCCACGAGGGTCAGGGTCCCGACCACACCTCCGGTCGCATCGAGCGGTTCCTGCAGCTGTGTGCTGAGGGCTCGATGACCGTGGCGGTGCCGTCCACGCCGGCGAACTACTTCCACCTGCTGCGTCGCCACGCGCTCGACGGGATCCGTCGTCCGCTGATCGTCTTCACCCCGAAGTCGATGCTGCGCAACAAGGCTGTGGTGTCCGACGTCAAGGACTTCACCGAGTCGAAGTTCCGTTCGGTGTTCGACGAGCCCACCTACGAACAGGGCATCGGCGACACCACCAAGGTCAAGCGCATCCTGCTGACCTCGGGCAAGCTCTACTACGAGCTCGCCGCGGAGAAGGCCAAGCACAAGCGCGAAGACGTGGCCATCGTCCGGGTCGAACAGCTCTACCCGATCCCGACGTACCGCCTCAACGAGGCACTGGCCAAGTACCCCAACGCGACCGACATCGCCTGGGTCCAGGAAGAACCGGCCAACCAGGGCGCCTGGCCCTTCTTCGGCCTCAACCTCCCCGAGGTGCTGCCCGAGCGTCTCGGCCGCCTGCGCCGCATCTCGCGTCGCGCCATGTCGGCCCCGTCCTCGGGTTCGTCGAAGGTGCACGCCGTGGAACAGGCCGAGATCATCGGCGAGGCTTTCGAGCCGACCACGTAAGTTCTTCTCGCAGCACGACCGACGCCGGGTGGATCATCGCGATCCACCCGGCGTTCGCCGTTTCCGGGCGAGACGTGGGTCACAGAGTTCTCTTATCCGGGCGGCACCTGCGCCTTAGTGAACCCCGGTAGTGTCCGACGAAATCCCCAAGGGGCCCGAAGGGCCCCGCTCGAGCGCGCCAGCGCTCCAAAAACACAGCAGGAGCGTGTGATGGCGAACGGGCGAAATGGATACCTGCTGATGGGCGGGATCGCGTCGGTGGGGGCGGGCGCCGTGCATTTCATGGCGGCCGGGATGCACACCGAGCACGCCACGCTGGCGCGGCTGATGGTGGTGCTCGCCGCGGTCCAGTGCGCGACCGGGCTGGCGGTACTGCTGAGCGAGCGCAAGCTCGTGGTGACCTCGATGCTCGCGGTGAACGCTTTCGCGGCCGCGATGTGGGTGTTCACGCGGTTCGCCGATGTGCCGTGGATCGCCGGATTGACCGCGGAGTCACCGCAGGTGGCCGACACCATCTGCGCGGCTTTGGGCGCGCTGGCCGCTGTCGCCGGGGGAATCGGCCTGCTGCGGCCCACCGCCACCGTGCCGCCGATGCGGTCGGGGATCGCGGCGGCCGCGGTGGGTGTGCTCGCGCTGGCGGCGATGCTCAACGGTGTCGGACATGTCCACAGTCACGGCGACACCGGCGATCACGCGCATGCCGCGGGCGAGGAGCACGCACACGGCGAGGACCACGGCACCGATCCGGCCTGGCCGCGTCCCTGGGATCCGACCGAACCCATCGACCTGTCGGGCGTCTCCGGCGTGAACGCCGATCAGCAGGCGCGCGCGACCGACCTGGTTCGCCGCACCCTCGACGGCCTACCCGCCTTCGCGGACGTGAATTCCGTTGGCGCCCTCGGCTTCCGCTCGATCGGCGACTCGGCGACCGGTTACGAGCACTACATCAATATGGGCTACATCCGCGACAGCAACTTCCTCGATCCCGCCCACCCGGAATCGCTGGTCTATCGGGTCGACGGCACCGACCGCACTCTCGTCTCGGCCATGTACATCGCCAACGGCAAGAAAATCGACGACCCGTCCCTGGTGGACTTCGGCGGTTCCCTGATGCAGTGGCACGTCCACGACAACCTCTGCTGGAAGGCGGGCGACAACGGTCCCGTGGTCGCCGGGGTCCTCGACGCCCAGGGCAACTGCCCGCCCAACTCCATCAACCCCGGCTCGGGCAACCCGATGGTCCACGTCTGGATCGCCCCGCATCAGTGCGGTCCGTTCGCGGCACTCGAAGGCCATGGCGCGGGACAGGCTTCCGCTGATGGCCGCCGCACCGATACCTGCGGGCACGGCGACCACAGCGGCGGTCACCGCTAGCCCCTTTCGATGCTCAGCTCGGCTCTACCCAGCGACGCAGGGCATCGATCGTGGTCTCCGGAGAAGTGTTGAAGCAGAACCGAATTCCCGGGGACAGCTCGCCCGCGACATTGATCAGCCGCTCGAAGAGCAGGGTGTGCTCGGGAGCCATCCGCACCCCCGCGCCGATCATCGCGGCCCGAAAGGCGCCGCCCGCCATACACTCACGCAACTTCGTCTCCGCCGCATCGGGATCGGCGGGTAACTGGCAGGAGACGAGGTCGAATCCAGCGGCGCGCAAAGCGGATTCGCCTGCCTCGATGCGGGCGGTCAGCGTGGCTTCGTCGAGGTTCGGGTAGTTGGAGTAGTCGACGGCGCTGGGATGCAGACCGATCGAGAGCACGGTCTGGGATGAATTGTGCGCTGGCACTGGATTGTCCGATCTGATCAGATAAACGGCGACGGATACGCCCGCGAGCAGGATAGCGAGCAGTGCGCCCGCTTTCACCGCGCATACTCTCACCACGGGGCGGTGCCCGTTCTGTCGAAGAATCCGCCGGTCGGGCCATCCTGCTCGATCGAGGCCATGGCGACGACAGCGTCGGTCCCTTCGGCCACGGTCTGAAAGCCGCTGTTGCCGTTGAGATCGGTGGCCGTGTAGCCGGGATCCACCGCGTTGACCCGGATGTCGGGCAGGCCGCTGGCGTACATGGTGGTGAGCATGTTCAGCGCGGCTTTGGTGGTGGGATAGCCGAGCGCGGGCGGCAGCAGACCCTGCCATTTCGGGTCGGTGATCACCGCGATCGAACCGACCCCGCTCGAGACCATCACGATGCGTGGATGGTCGGACAGGCGCAGCAGCGGCAGAAAGGCGTTGGTCACGCGGATCGGCCCGAAGACGTTGGTCTCGAACACTTCTCGTAGATCGTCGGGGCGGGTGTCGGCCGGTGCGGTGCGCGGGCCGCCGATACCCGCGTTGTTGATCAGCACGTCGAGACGGCCTGCCGCCGCCTTCACCGTGCCCGCGGCCGCGGCGACGGAATCGTCGGAAGTCACTTCCAGCGCCACGAACCGCACATCGAGCCCGTCGGCGACGAGTTCGGCTGCCGCCGCCTCCCCGCGGGCCGTGTCGCGCGCTCCGAGAAACACCTGCCAGCCCTTGCTCGCCAGCCTGCGAACGGTTTCGCGTCCGAGTCCCTTGTTGGCCCCGGTGACCAGGGCAATCGTTGTTGTCATCGGTCCAGATTCCCGCCGATGCGGCGCGGCCTCCAGTGCCGGCTCGGCATAGGACTCGCGGTACCACCCCCGCGCACCCGGCCTGGGGCACCATGGGAGAGGTGGACCGAGCGGAATTGGCGACGGTACTGCGCACCGCGCGTTCTCGGCTGAGCCCCGCCGACGCGGGACTGCCGAGCGGATCACGCAGGCAGGTGCCCGGATTGCGGCGCGAGGAGGTGGCGAGCCTGGCCGGGGCTAACATGTGATTAGTGGCCCCCTACCGTTCGGGAGTGATTGCTATGACAAAACCGCAGGTAGCGGCCGGTAATGGTCTGGAGTTGGACATCTACGCGCGGGTGTCGCGGGTGGGTGACGAGCGGCAACGGTCCACTGGCGGGCAGGTCGATGACTGCACAGTGCGGGTCCAGGATCTGAACGCGGCGGTCGGGGATGTGCACGTCGATGACGGGCGGTCGGCGTGGGACCCGAACGTGAAACGGCCCTCGTGGGATCGGCTGATGGCACGCCTCGAGGCCGGGGAGACCGGCGGGGTGGTGGTGTTCGACATGGCCCGGTTCTCCCGCCGCCCGATCGAGGGTGAGCGGTTGATCGTGGCCGCTGAACGAGGCTTGGTCGTGCTCGACAGCGAGGGCGAATACGACCTCGAAACAGCCAACGGCCGCAAGACTTTCCGTGACCAGCTCAACGCGGCAGCCTACGAATCGGACCGCTTGTCCTCGCGGGTCAAACGCGGCAAACGCGTGAAAGTGGCACGCGGAGAATCGAACCACTCGCACCGCCCGTTCGGGTACGAGAAAGACGGGATCACCGTCCGCGAGTCCGAAGCCGCGATCGTGGTCGAGGTGGTGGCCCGGGTGCTGGACAAGCACGCCCAGAACCAGACCAAAACGCAAGCGGGAGAGCCCAACACCAAAGAGGACGCGATCGGATACAAGTCGATCGCGGTGGACCTGAACCGGCGCGGTATCAAGACCCGCACCGGCGACGCCTGGAGCGGGGAAAAGGTCAAACGGTTGGTGCTGAACCCGCGCTATGCCGGATACGTCACCCACCACGGGGAAATCGTCACCGCGATGGTCGGGGCGAATCCGTTGATCACCCCGCAGCAGTGGGAGCGGTTGTGCGTGTTGCGCGACACCACCCGGGTAGGGCGGCCTCCGACAGCGGAGTATGTGTGTTCGGGGCTGGTGCATTGCGGGTTGTGCGGGCGGGGTTTGACCGGTCGCAAGCAGTACGGGGGCAACTACCCCGATGGGGAAATGCGCCGCCGCTACTACTGCCAGAAACGCCAGACCGGGGGTGGGTGCAACCGGATCTCGGTCGATGTGCGGACGTTGGATCGGGAGGTGGGTGCGCTGGTGGTGGCGATCTTGTCCGATCCCCGCCACGCCGACGCGCTCGCCGCCGCCGCCGGTGATCTGGCGCGGCGGCGTCGCCCGATCGCGGACGCGTTGGCCGAAGCGCGCGAGACCGCGACGGTGATGTCGGCGCGGTTGGGCAACGGCGAGATCAGCCTGGAACGCTACGACACGGTGATAGCCGGAGTCGATGCCCGCATCACCAAACTCAACGCCGAATTGGACGCTCTCGACGCCGAATACGACATCGACGACTCGGTGACGGCGCGGACCGAGTCCGTACAGGCATGGAAGACGCATTGGGCGGACGCGGGCACCGCCGACAAACGCGCCATGATCAAACGCGCGCTGCGCGGCAAGCGCCTCGAGATCGCCCCGGCCCCCCACGCGGGACCGGTCTTCGACCCGTCCCGTATCCGCATCGTGGACAAGAACCCGACACCGCCCGGCACCGGCACGGGGGTACAGGACGGCCCCGGTGCCCGCGTCGTGGGTGACG